>NZ_JBLWVT010000005.1:0-375388 GCF_048268305.1 Pseudodonghicola sp. | reverse complement strand
GATATGACTACAACGCCGTCAGGCCGCACTCATCGCTCGGAAACCAGACGCCGCTGCAAGCGCGCCGAGTGCTTGAGCAATTCGAGGGCTCCGCCCCCGGCGCGCTTGCCCAGAACGACCGGCCAGAATACCAATCTCAAATCCGCAGTCTCTCGTTATGAACGAGGGACCCAAGGGGGGCAGGTCACAGGCTGAATGCCTTCTGTAGCCTTCCCCTATCTTCATCCCTCCAGCTCCGCACGGGCTCGGCTAATTCCCGCCGTTATGGCCTCCGCAACCGCCCGAACGCGGCGCGAGGCGGCGAGATCGGCATGGGATACCAGCAGGAGCGGTGTTTCCATCTGCGTTCCATCCGGCAGGCTCGAGGCCAGCAGAGTCAGGCCCGCCCGCCGTGCAAGGAAATGGGGCAGCACGCCACTCCCCATGCCTTCCTTGATGGCTGCGACCTGAGCCTCCAGCGTGTTGAGCGTCAACCGCCCTTCGCCGGGAAACAGGCGGGCCCAGCCGTGCATCCGGCGGAAGGCCTCGGTCTGGGGCCAGATCACCTGCCGTTTCGGCCAGCTCCCGTCCGGCGGACCGTAGAGCCCGTAGCCCAGGGTGCCCAGCCGCCGCATCACCAGATGGCCGGCCTCGGGCGCGACCAGCCGCACGGCCAGATCGGCGTCATGGCGGTGCATGTTCACCATCGTCGCGGCATAGCTGACCTCTATGTCCAGCCCCGGATTCGCCGCCAGAAGCGGCGCCAGCGCGGGCAGGATCACGGGCGAGACAAGGGTTTCGATGCTGGCCAGGCGCACCAGCCCGCGGATTTCGGCTTGCGCCTCGGCATCGCGGCGCAGCCCGGTCATCGCCAGCTCCACGGCTTCGGCCCGGGGCAACAGGGCGCCTCCCTGATCCGTCAGGTCGAGCCCGTGCTGGTGGCGCAGGAACAGCGGCACCTCCATCACCTGCTCCAGCCGCTCGATCCGGCGCGACATGGTGGCCACGCCAAGGCCCAGGTGCCGCGCGGCGCCCGATAGCGTGCCCTCCCGCGCCAGAGCCAGGAACAGGCGCACATCATCCCAGTTCAGTCGTTTCATGTGCTTTCCATTTTCGGAAATCTGATCGGGCAATCATGCCGTATCGCGTGGCAGTATGGAATGGATGATGGGCGGAAACCAGTGACGGAGCCTGCTCATGACGGATATCACCAACCCCCCCGGCCTGCGGGCCGATCATCGCGCGCTTGCCCTGAGCGCCATGGCCGCGCTGTTCTGGGGCTCGAATTTCGAGGCGACACGGATCGCGCTCGACAGCCTGCCGCCCTGGAGCGCCGCCGCCGGGCGCTTTGTCATTGCCGCGCTTGCGACGCTGATCTGGATGGCGCTGCTGGAGGGGCCGGGGCTGCGTGCGCTGCGGCGCAACTGGCTGGCCTTCGCAGGCCTTGGCCTGATCGGCGTGACCGGGTTCAACGCGGCGCTGTTTCTGGGCATGAAGACCTCGTCTCCGGTGACGGGGGCGCTGATCATGGCCACGACGCCGCTCTCGACCAATCTGATCGAGGCGCTGCTGTCGCGCCGCCTCCCCTCTGCCCGGATGGTGAGCGGCATGGGGGTGGGGCTGGTCGGCGTGGCCCTCACCGTCGGGGCCTTTTCGGGCACGCGCTTCGGGGCCGGGGATATCCTGATCTTCGCGGGCAGCCTGTGCTGGGCCTTCTACACCGTCGGCTGCCGGCGTTGGGTGCGGGAGGCGAGCGCGCTGGAAACCTCGGCCTGGACGATGCTGTTCGGGGCGGTGGTGCTGGTGCTGGCGGCCTGCCTCCTTGAGGCCCCGCTGTCCGCCTTCGCCCTGGCCAGCCCGGCGGGATGGGGCGCAACCCTGTGGATGGCGCTGGCCGGATCGACCCTGGCCTTCGCCTTCTGGCAGGTCGGTATCCGCGTGCGCGGGCCGGGGGCCACATCCGTGCTGTTCAACCTCGTGCCCGTGGCGGCCCTGCTGATCGCCACCGGGCTCGGACGGATGCCCCAGCCCTCGCAACTGCTGGGCGTGGCGATCGCAATCTCGGGCGTCATCTGGGCCAGCCGAGGCGTGCGACGCTGAGCCAGCCGGGTCGTGGCGGTCATCGACAGGCCGCGACCTTCCCGCACATTTTGGGGCTGCGCGTGGCCATCGGAAATTCTTGTGTCTGGATCACGCCTGAAGACCGTCTTCACATCGAAAGTGGCCTCTGAGCTGCCGCCGGTTTCGTGGACACGAAGATAAGATCGTGACCAAGGAACGCGAGAGTGGATATGACGGGACGGAAGTTCAGCCGGGAGTTCAAGATCAAGGCCGTCAGTCTGGTGACGGGGCGTGGCGGTGGTGCAGCAAGCCGCTCGTGAGCTCAACGTAGCGGAGAGTGTATTGCGCCGCTGGATGCGGGAACTGACAGCAGCGCCAGCAGCAGCCTTTCCCGGAAACGGGCGGATGCGGGCCGATCTGGCCGAGATTGCAGCGCTGAAGAAAGAGATCGCGCCGCTGCGTGCGGAGCGTGACATCCAGAGGAAAGCTGTGGCTTTTGTCGCGCGCGAGGCGATATGAGGTTCGCCTTCATCGCCAAACGCCGCCACATCTGGCCGGTCAGCGGGCTGTGCTAGGTTCTGGAGGTTTCGCGGTCCGGCTTCCACGCGCGGGCATCAGCCGCCCGACCAGCCCCCGCGAGTTCCAGGACGCGAAGCGCGTCACAGCGATCGAGACGAGTTTCAAGGCCAGTGACCGGACCTATGGCGCCCGCCGCGTCTGGCGCGATGTTCTTGAGGAGGGGCTTGCCTGCGAGCTGCATCGGATCGAACGGCTGATGCGGAGAAATGCCCTACGGGCGCGGCCCGGGCGCTGCGTAAAGCCCAAGGATGACGGAGAACGGTCGGTCATCGCGGACAATATCCTCAACCGGGATTTCCAGGCGGACAGGCCGAACCAGGAATGGCTGGCCGACTTGGCCTACATCTGGACCGCCGAAGGCTGGCTCTACGTCGCGGTCGTGCTGGGCCTGTTTTCCCGCCGGATTGTCGGCTGGTCCATGAGGGCCGAGCGGGATGCCTCGCTGGTGATGGATGCGCTGATGATGGAGGTCTGGCGCCGGGGCAAGGCTCACGCGCTGCTCCATCGCTCGGACCGGGGATCGCAATACACAAGCGAGCAGTTTCAAAGGCTTCTGGTCGACAATGGGATCATCTGCTCGATGAGCCGGGCCGGGCACGCCTGGGATAAATCGGAGATGGAGAGCTTCTTCTCGTCCGTGAAGACAGAACGTCTCGGAAGGTCTACCGCACTCGTGATGAGACCCGTGCCGACGAGTTCGACGACATCGAACGCTTCTACAACCCGCGCAGACGGCATTCGAAACTGGGCTACCTCAGCCCCATGGAGTTCGGGGCGCGCGGCATGCTAGCTTAACCTGCTGTCCACCAAATCGGCGGCAGATCAACCAGAGATAGAAGGCACGCCGTGCCACGCGGAGCCGGTCCAGCGTGCGCTTGGCGGGCAGGTGTGACTGCTCAACGATCCTGATGATCTCCAGCTTCTCGGATGCAGGATACCCCGCGGGTGAATCATGTTCTGCAATCGGCGTCGAGGCCTGACTATTTCAGCACCCTGCTAGGCGGCGAGCTTGCGGTGCGGCAAGCGCCGATATTCGATGGTCTGCCGCTTGACCCTTTCGCGCTGTTTGATGATGCTTGGCGCCCTGCCGAAATAGGCGTTGGCAGGCGTCAGTGCGTGGTAAGGCTGGTGGTTGTCGTGCTCGACGAAGGTCTCGATCTGGGCCACCAGGTCTCCGGGCAGGAAATAGGTCTCCAGCAGGATGCGGCTTTTCGGGGTTTGGTGCCAGCGCTCGATCTTGCCCTGGGCCTGCGGATGACAGGGGGCGCCGCGGACATGGCTTATCTTGTTTGCCTCAATCTATTCGGCCGGTTCGCCTGCGATGTAACTCGGGCCGCTATCCGACAGGAGGCGGGGCTTGTGCAGCAGGGGGGGCGCTGTCGCAGCCCGAGGCGGCTAGGGCAAGGTTCGCTGTATCGCTGACGTCGCTGGTGCACATGGTGGAGCGCAGCCGCCAAGCGATGATGTAGCGCGAGAAGTCGTCGAGCACCGTCGACAGATACATCCAGCCCCAGCCGATGATCTTGAAGTAGGTAAAGTCTGTCTGCCACATCTCGTTCGGGCGAACGAGCCAAATAGCTCACGCAGGCCGACGCCTCGGAACAGGCTGTCCATGATCACCGCCCGGTCAAGGGCGCGGGACTCGTCCACCATTCCGACCGCGGGCCGCAATACCTGCCCATCCGCTACACCGAGTGGCTGGGCGAGGCCGGCATCGACCCCTCCATGGGCAGTGTCGGCGACAGCTACGACAACGCCTTGGCGGAGACGATCAACGGCCTCTTCAAGGCCGAGGTCATCCATCGCCGCGGCCCCTGGGGCGGTTTCGAGGCCGTCGAATATGCCCCCTCGAATGGGGCGACGGGTTCAACAATCGCCGCCTCCTCAAGCCGATCGGGAACATCCCGCCGGCGGAAGCCGAGGCAAACTTCTACGCCGCTCTGGAAACTGAAGCCATCGCCGCGGAGCGAACCGAAATCAGCCTCCTGTCTTTGCGGCATCTGCTATGAAGGTGGTGCGGGCGGTGCAGTCCACGAACGGGCGCTGGGATCTGATCGTGGAACTCGGCACCGAGACGCTGGAGGGACTGGACCGGGCGCTGGCCCGGATCCGAATGCTCGACGGCGTCACCACCAGCGAAACCAGCCTGCTGTTGTCGACCAGCAAGTCGTCCTGAGCCGCGGGGCCTCTCAGGCCTTGGTGCGGGCGGCGGCGATCCAGATCAGCGCTAGGATCAGCGCGCCGACGGCGTTCCAGCTTGCCATCGACAGGCCGAGGAAGTCCCAGGCGACCTCGTCACAGCGGATCAGCGGTGCCGCCATGATCTTGTCGAACAGCTGATCGGCCGACAGGTTGCCGACGGGGGCAGAGGTGCAGGTGGTCGGCCCCTCCCACCAGGCGCGTTCGACGCCGGTGTGATAAAGGCCGAGACCCGAGGTGGTCAGCGCCGCCAGGGCGCCGAGCCAGGGCAGCAGCCGGCTGCGGATCAAGAGGGCGAGCGCGCCGATCACCACCGCCGCCAGATGCGGCCAGCGCTGTTCGATGCACAGATCACAGGGCGGCAGCCCGCCGATATACTGGAACCCCAGCGCCGCCAGCAGCATTGCCGCCGAGCCGCCGGCGGCGATCAGGATCAGGAAGCTGCGCATCACAGATACCTCAGCAGGAAGAAGCCGCCAGCCAGCAGCAGGACCAGAAGGGTGAAGACCAGGCCAAGCCGGCGTTCGATGAAATCCTTGATCGGGGCGCCGAAGATGCGCAGGAGCCCGGCGAGAATGAAGAAGCGGATGGCGCGGGCGAGGATCGAGGTGGCGACAAAGGTGCCCAGCGGCATGCCGGTCCAGCCGGACATGATGGTGATCACCTTATAGGGGAAGGGGGTGACCCCCGCGGCCAGCACCGCCCAGAAGCCGAAGTCGTTGAATTTCTGGTTGAACTGGGCCATGGCGTCGGCCTTGCCCATCGCCTGCAGGATCGGCTGGCCGATGCTGTCGAAGAAGAAGGCCCCGATGGCATATCCCAACAGCCCGCCCAGCACCGAGGCCACCAGCGCCACCCCGGCGATCAGCCAGGCGCGGCGGGGCCGGGCCAGGATCATCGGGATCATCAGCACGTCGGGCGGGATTGGAAACACCGAGCTTTCGACAAAGGACACCGCCGCCAGGGCCCAGAGCGCATGGCGATGTTCGGCGAGCGCGATGGTGCGATCATAGAGGCGTCTGAGCATGGCCGGTTCCCGCAAGGCGCCCGTCGTGGCGCGTCGCAAAAGGCCAAACCATGGGCCTGTCTCGGGGTCAAGCATTGGACGATCACCTCAGCGCGAGGGCAGGCGGTTTTCCCTCTGGACGCCGCCCACCTCCTTGCGCTATCCGAAGGGCGTGGCCCAAGTGGCGGAACGGTAGACGCAGGGGATTCAAAATCCCCCGCCTTCGGGTGTGTGGGTTCGAATCCCACCTTGGGCACCAATGACTTAGCGGAGTTTGGCCACATCCGCTTTCCGGTTTGTCCCCCACGTTGTCCCCCATTCCTGTTCTGTTCATGTTCTACCCCTTCGGGATTGGGCTTGTTTGGCGAGTCGCTTTTGTCCAGCCTGACGGCGGTATTTGGCGACCATGGAGGCAGTCTTGTGGCCGGTGACGGCCATGATCTGCGCGTCGGAACATCCCGCCTCGGCCAGTTCCACCGCTGCCGTGTAGCGCCAGCCGTGCATGACCAGACCGTCGCAGAGGTCGCCCGCCTTTGCCCGCACCGCGCTGAACCGCCGTTCAATGGCGTCGTAGCCCAGCGGCTCGGTCAGGTTCTTGGCGAGGATGTAGCGGCCGCGTTTCGGCAAGGCGTCCAGATAGGCCCGCAGCTCCTCGGGGCAGTAGATCCAAAGCCGCTCGTCGGTCTTGTCCTGAACAACGGCGATGAATTCGCCGTCGTAGTGATCCCAGCGCATGGCGCAGAGATCGCCGGGGCGCTGGCCCGTGCCTGTGCCGAGGTGAAAGGCGGTCAGGGTCATTTCGTCGCCCAAGGCCTCGCAGGTGGCGCAGAACGCCTTCTGCGCCGGCTCCGGCCACGGTTGCCACTCCTTTTGCGGTCCGTAGAGGCGCATTCCTTCCGCGGGGTTGGCGGTGATCCAGTCCAGTTCCCGCTTGGCGAAGTTGAGCAGCATCCGGATGACCTGAACGTAAAGATCGGCCTTGCGTGGCGTATCCGCGTATTTCTCGTGGATCGCCCGAACGTCCGAACGAGTGACCTTGCGCACATCGCGCCGGCCGTTCTTCTCGCGCAGTGCCTCGATCACCGGGTCATACTTTCGGCGGGTGCCTGGGGCGAGTTTGCGGAACTGCACAGAGGTCTTGTAATGCCGGATCAGATTTTCCCAGCAGGTGCTCGGCGCCTTCTGCACCTGTTCGCTGGTTCCGGAGCGGATCGCCCAATATTCGCGGTCGAACTCGGGCGAGTCCTCCTCGCCCGGCAGCGGGATATAGCGTTCGCGCCGCTTGCCGTCTTCCGTCCAGCGCAGGCGATAATAGAGCTTGCCGTGTTTCGGGGTCACATAGGGTTTGCGCTGTTTCCTCACAGATCAAGCCCTCCATCCAGTTTCGGTTTCTTTCCCCTCATCACCGCGCACAGCTCCTCTACGTCCCAACGCTTTTTCCCGGACAGCAGACAGGGGGAGGGCAGGGAGCCCGCCTTGACCAGCTCGCGGAATTCGGCCGGCTTCATGTCCACGATGCGGGCCGCGTTGGTTTCCGTGACGAAGAGGGGGGTCATAAAAGCCATAACCTGTCCTAGGTCACTCGTCCCCGAAGGTGTTCCGTTCGCGGTTCGCAATGTGGTTCATCCGCTCTTGGATTTCGGCCCTCAGGTCGGTGATGTTGAAGCTGATCGTCGCAAACGAAACCAAATTGCCTCCATGGGTGAAGGTCGTGGGATCGTTTGCGACGCACGGAAGGCAGGTGTCGGGGAAGGGGTTCAGCGGGAAATCAAAACGATCCGGCAGGACAGCGTAAGACGCTTTGAGTGCGTCGAGCACCGTACAGGCGTACATCGAAGCCAAGCTCTGCGGGTAGCCGAGGTTGGTCAGGAACTTGAACAGAAACAGGGCGATCAGGTCGAATTCGCCGAACTCGCGGGCGCGTCCCGCACGGGTCGGCGGCGCACACTTGTAGCCGTCCTTAGCGGCGATGGCTTCGTTGAGGCGCAAGGGGTCCATATCGACGATCTCGCAGGCCAGTTTGGTACGGAAACGCAGGGGTATGGGTTCGAATTTCTGAGGCATGTCGCCCTCCAAAGCTATGGTGTTATCCGATAGCTAGGGTGAACCTATGGCGTCAGTCAATAGGTAATTCATGGGGTGCCGCTATCCGATGTGACAGGTTAGCCTCCGCGCCTCCGACCAGATCGCGCCGGTTTCCCAGTCGGAGAAAACAGCACCCTGCGCGGAGTCTATGATGATCTTGGCCGCGAAATCGGCGGCGGTGATGCTGGGCAGAGCCATCAGGCGTTCTTCCAGGCGGTCGCGAGGCGCATAGGCGCGATCAAGGTCCGCGTCGGAAGTGTTGACCGGCAGGCGTTCCAGTTTGTCCGTCATGGCAAGCCATTGGCGAAACAGTGTCATGATGCCGGAGCCTTCGACCGCGTAGGCTGGAAGGGCTGCGGCGGCGGGCGCGGTGGTGAGGAGCGCGCGGCGGGTGAGGATCATTGCGGCGCCCTCCCCAGCAGGCGTTCGGTCTGGCGCAGGGCGGCGCGCATGTAGCTGCGGGCCTCGCGTTCGGACTGGCTGTAGGCGGTCGTGCGTTTGGTGGCGTCGAGGGCCAGGGTCAGGCAGTCGTGGATTTCGCAGAGGCGGGCGGCAGGCAAGCCGGGGGCGGCTGCCGGAACAGGGTTCGGCATTGCGTGGTCTCCATAGGTTTGATACCTTTGGATCATATCAGAACTGATCTCATTGGATCAATGAAAAAATGATCTCTTCAGCTCAAATTCGAGCCGCCAGAGCACTTCTCGGCTTGTCCCAAAGTGCTGTAGCAGAGGCCGCTGGCATATCTGTTCCGACGCTCAAGCGTGCGGAAGGAGCCAGTGCTATTAGTGCCTCTGACAAGGCGATACTCTTGATTCATGCTGCCCTCGAAGCTGCTGGAGTAGAATTCATTCCAGAGAACGGGGGAGGAGTTGGGGTGAGGCTAAAGAAACCAGACAATGGATAGTCTGTTTAACAATAGTTGGTTTGTCGGGGTTGCAACTAATCTGATAGCTGCCCCTATAGTATTTCTATTGGGAAACCTTTGGTCACGTCTCCGTGAAAAGAGGCAGAAGACGGAAGCGTTGCGTGCAAAACCCGTTAGCTTTAGCTTTGCGATCTTCTTCAAAATAATGTTCATAACTTATGCTGTAGCCGCAGTATCATTGTGGTCGGTTTCAGATCTGACCATTCCAGCTTTCATTCGGCACCCTTTCAACTTCTCTATTCTTGGGTCTGCGGTTCTTTCAGCTTTTGCATGGACGTCCGGTCGGCGCGAAGGTCAGAGACGTGTTCAAGATTTGCGTGACAATCCATTCAAAACCTCACGGAAGAAAAGCTGAATAGCGCGCCGCGCCCCGGCGAGAAATCCGGGGCCGCGCGCTGTCGGTGTTGTTGCGGCACTCGCCGACTGAACCGGGTTGCTCGGGCCATGTCACCCCAGGCGCAACCGACCTATTTCTCCCAATCCACCATGCGCATTGCGCCGGAGAGGTCGGCGGGGGCGATCCCTGCCGCCTTCGCCTCGGCCAACGTCTTGACGATTGCGGACAGCGCCCGCGCCCTGCCGCCGGCGTCATAGGCTTGCAGCGGGCGCGTCACATCGATCATCACCTGGGTGCCCAACTTGGCGCTGGCTTCCTCGGCCAGCAGCTCGGCAATCGGTTGCAGGCCCCAGACGGCAAGATGCCGCTGCGCCTCCCTCACCGCCGGGCCGGTGGCGGCGCGGTTCAACAGGCTGGGCAGGACGCCATAGGCGGCAAGGATGCCCTCCCGGGCCGCTGCAAGCGTTTGGTCCGTCATGCTCTTGGACAGGTCCGGCGAGAGCTGATCCGGCGTCTGCCCGATCTGCGGGTTCATTCCCGCGGCTGTCGCCTGGGCCACGCCCTCGATCACCAATGTTGAGCCGCGCCGCCCTTTGAAGGCGGACCGCATCGAGGCCATATCCTCGGCCCCGGAGTCAGGCAGCGGCACGATCTGCGAGCCCAGCGGGGCGTTCTCGAAGGTCTCGGCCAGCGCGGATTCCACCGCGTGAAGCAGCGCCCCGGTGAGGCTGGACCGGCGCAGCGGCGCGGTGCCGATCCACGGGGTTACCGCGTCGGCGCCGATCCGCAGGTGCAGCACCTCGCCCGCCAGAGCCGTGACGCTGCGGGCGCCGCCTGCCTCGGCCAGCGACAGGCGATAGGCGCGCGGCCGGCCGTTGCGGGTGGTCAGTTCCCAATCGGTGGCCGGGGTCAGGCCGGCGTCGTCGATCAGGAACACCGCGTCACCGTTCAGCGCCACCGCCCGGGCCAGTATCGCCATGGCCTGGCGCGTCAGCAGGTCGGTGCCGGTCACGTCCGCCATGGCAAAGCCGCCTTCCCAGAGGGAGACGCAGCTTTGCACGGTCGAGGTCAGCTCGGCCACGCCGCGCCGGCCGCTGATATAGCTGTCCCGCGCCGCGATCACCTGGGCGGTGTAGCCGGTGCCGCTGGCCCGGGTCTCGATCGGGCGGAACCAGTTTCTGAGCCGTTCGAACATGTCGTTACCTCCAGCGGAGCGCGGGGTGCCGGTCCACCACGCGGCGGGCGACATCGCCCAGGGGTTGCCAGTTGCGCGCCTCGATCTGCGCCAGCGGATAGGCCGGCTTGGTCACGGCGCTGATCTCGATCAGGTCGGCCGCGCGGATGGTGCGCAGGATCGCGCCGCCACGTTGCTCCACCGTCTCGCCGCCAGGCCGAACCCGGAAGCCCGGGGAAAGGCCCCGGATCAGCCCGGCCGCGCGGGCGCTCAGGAAGTCCCGCACCCACGACACGGCCGCCATTTCGTCGGTGATTACCGCGTCAACGGTCAGCGCCTCGTTGGTTTCGGTGAGGGTCAGGGTGCCGGCCGAGCGGGAGGCCAGCGGTTTGTTGAAGTCATGGCCGGACAGGAAATGCACATCGTCGCCGCGCTCGATCCGATCGGCGAAAGCCCGGGCGGTGATCACTTCGCGCCGCTCGCGCCCCAGGCTGACGCCCAGAACGGTTTCCCGGCCGTAGGGGAAGATTGCCCGAAGGCGGGTTTCCCCGCCTTCGGTGCGCAGCTCAAGGCCGCCGAGGTGAGCGCCCCAGAGCATTACGCGGCCGCCAGTTGCAGGCCGGTCAGCAGCTCAAGCTGCGTCGGGCGGGCAACGGTCACGTCCATGGTGGACAATGCGGTAATCCGCAGGCCACCGGATTGAGCGTCACTATAGGGGTCGCGGATCACGTCCATGGCGCCCCAGGAGCCGACGAAGATCGGAGCCACGCCGCCCGCCGAGGTGGTCAGCAGCGACGAGGTCGCCGAGGGGGCACCGGCGGGGGCGGTCAGGGCGTTGTGGGTCATGGCGATATTGCCGGCGGGGATGTTCTTCACCAGCCGATCCCATTCCGACACCGCCGTGCCGGCGATCAGGGCGCCGTCGAGATAGTCCCACAGCTCGGGCCGGATCAGCGCCCGCACCGCGCCCGGCGATCCGGCGGTGTTGCGGGTCATAAAGCGGGTGACGGCGGCGCGGAACACGCCCCAGCTCGCCGCTGCATCAATGGCGGTGGAAATGATCCCATAGGTGGCCGCCCCGGTGATCACGCCCAGCGGCTGACCGTTGGCGCCAGTGCCAAGGAACACCGCCTGATCCAGCGCCACGCCCATCGCCCCGGACATGTCGCGCCGTACCGCCTGCTCCAACGCGGCGCCGGACTGCTGCAGGGTCTTGCGCGTAATCCGCATCTGAATGCCGAGGTTGTGGTCCGGCGCCATGGCACGGGCAGCGGTGGTATAGGCGGCCGGCCCTGCAACGTTGCCGCCCTCGCCATCGGTCCAGCCGGCGGAGACAGCCGAGGTGGTGACGGGCCATTCCACCGCGCCCCTGTCGATGCTGATCATCTGCGTTCCCATCCGGGAGGCCACGCTTCCCGGGAACAGCCGCTCGATGATCGGCCGGGTTTGCATCGGGGCCGGCGTGTCGGCCGAAATGGTTTCCCCGGCCCGGGTTTCCAGCGCCTGCCACGGCACCGGGATACCCCGGAACCCGCCCTGTTCACGCAGCTCGGTGACGATCTCGGCCGTCTGCCCGGAAAGCTGGCGCCCCTCGTCCAGAGCCAGCGCGACCTGCCGCATTTCGAACCCGGCCATGAGGTCGGCCCATTCCTGCGCGGAACGGGTTTCCAGCTCCTCGCCGGCCTCGCGCCGTTCGGTATCCTCGGCGATCAGCGCGGCGCGATAGCGGGTCTCGTTATTGCGGAATTCGAGGTCCAGCGCCCCGATCTGGCGCAGCTCTTCCTCGTTCGGGGTTTCCTTGCCGACCAGCCCGGCGAGGGTCTGGCGGATTTCCGACTGGCGCCGGGAGATTTTCACGCTTTCGAGCATTGCTTATCCTTTCTGCTCTTCAGAGGGTTTGCCGGGTCGCTCAAGCGACGCGATCATGTCCCGCCAGTCCTGGCGGTCCTTTCGGGGCGGGGGATGCCCGCACTCGATCCGTGTTTTCCGGGTGTGGCAGCCAGGGCAGAGCGCCTGTAGGTTGCCGGGGTAATAGGACAGCTCAGGGTGCGTCCTGACCGGTTTGATATGGTCCACCTCAAGACGCCCGCCGCAGCCGCAGGACTTGCAGCGGAAGCCGTCGCGTTCGAGGATCTCCATCCGCAACGCCTTCCAGCGTTTGGTCCGGGTCACCTTCCGCGAGTAGCGGTGATGGTCGCGCCGGGTGCTCATAGGACTTTCCCGCTGAGTGCCGTGATTTCGAGGAAGGCGCGGCTCGGCGGCACCTCTTTGATGCCGTCAATCCGATAGGTGATCCCCTCGTGCTCCAGCCGGTCAGTGCGGCGGATGTCGCGCGCAAAGGCAGTGGCGCGCACGACGAAGCGGACAACCAGCAGATTGTCCCATGCACCTGCCTGCATGCGCTCGGCGTCCGACACATCCCTCCGGCGCGCGAAGATCGGCACCCCTTTGGGTTTCCAGTCGCGGATCCTCTCTCCGACCCCGTTCTCTGTCTCCGTCGCGCGCAGCAGTTGAATGCGGCGGTTGAGCTGTCCGGCGTTCATGCCCATAGCATCCTCGCCTTGGCTTTGGGTTGCGCCTTCATCCGCGCCCCCTGCGCCACCGCCAGAACAGAGGCCGCAGCCGCGTCGATCCGCCCAAGGGCTCGGCCCTTGGCCAGCTTGTGGTTCCCGGCATCGTCAATAACTGTGATCGCGTCACCGAAGGCGAAGCGCAGGAGAAGCGACGGCTGCACCTTCACATCTCCGTCGAAGAGGGCGCGGCGGAACCGTTCCACGTCTTCGCTGCCATCCTTCCAGCCGAAGCCGCGCCAGATGAAGGGGACGTGACCGAGGCCCGCCGCCTTCAGGGTCTCGATGAACTCGGCCTGGCGGAAACGGTCGCCGACGATGCACTCGGGCACAATCCCGTCAAGGTGCGCGACGATCTGGGCCAGCCATTGGCCAGGCGGGACAGTGGCGTTGCCCATGACGGAGAGTTCCCCGCGCTCCTGCATCTGGCAGTAGCGATCCGAAACGCCATCCGCCGCCCCGCGATCCGCCAACGACGGGGTGGACGGGAAGGTGCCGAGGGCTTCGAGCCGCCCGGTTTCAGGCCAGTAGAACGCCGCCGCCGACATGCTGCGCGACCCGCCGAGGTCAACGCCAAGGATGCAGGGCCCCTTGCGGTCGGGAAGATCCTCCGGCGACACCTCGGCCGCCATCCATTCGTCCACCGTGACCAGAACGGAGCGGTTGTCAGTCGAGACACGCTCGTTGCGGTTCAGGTTCCGGAAGCTGGTCAGGGCCGAACCGCCACGGGCAATTGCCCGCTGAGCCTGAGACTGAAGCCATTCCGGGGTGGAGCCGATGCCCTGCACCGCACCGGGGTTGGCCATCAGCAGGCTTTCCATGTCATCGGCGGGCAAGCCGAAGGGCGGGCGGTGCTCCTGGACGTAAGTGCCGGGTGGCGGCTCGTCGAGCCAGCGCGAAAAGGTGTTGGCATCGTCGGGGGCCGAGGTGGAAATGATCAACGCCCGACCGTCCCGCTTGCCAAGGCCGGAGAGGATCGCGTTTTCAAGGCTGTCGCCCTTTTCGCGCTCCCACGCCGCGCGCTCGTCCATGATTGCCAGCGTCGGGGCACCGCCGAGAACGGACTTGCCATCGGCGGCGATCACGCGGGCCAGCCCGCCGCCGTTGCCCTCGAACTCAACTTCCAGCTTGGAGCCGCGCCGGATGATGAATTGCCCACGGTCCGCCTCGGGCAGACCTTCGATGAAGCCGAGAAGGAAGTTGAAAGCCGTCTTCGCCTGATCCCGGTTCCGGGCCGCGATGATGATTTCCCGCTTGGGCTGGGGCTTCTCTTGAAGCGCCCCGACCAGTTCGCCCAGGGCGAGCCCCGCCGAGAGGGCCGTCTTGGCATTGCCACGCCCGATCGACAGCACCCCGACCATGACTGTCTTGGCCAAAGCACCTTTTACGAATTTCTTCTGGAAATCAGCCAGTTTCAGCGGCTTTCCAGCGTTTTTGCCTTCGGGAATGCGCAATAGGCCCAGAAACTGGCGAGCGCGAACCGCTTCGGATTTTCCCCCGATTTTTTTCAGGAGAGAGAAAGCAACAGTTTGTACCTCGGTTCCCACCAGCTTCGATGTCGCGGCATTGGGACCATTTCCAAAGAGGTCCGCCTGTTCTGTGTTGTGCTCGTTGCGCATCGCTTGTCCTCTCGCGCGTATCTCTTTGTTCAACCGTCAGTCTGTCCCCACTGCTCAATGGTGAGGTTCGGAGCGAAGGGCATAGGACGACTGCCCACGCGGTAAGGCGTGGCAGTCCCTATGCCCTCCGCGTGAAGTTCCTGCTCAACGGAGCCGGTCCATCGCTTTGGGCCCAACTGGTCGCGCGTTCTCGCCAGTCGGTCGGTTGCTGCTTGCGACGCATGAACGCTGCGCCGGGGATCGGGCCTCAACCTTGCGGACTGCCCTTTGCCTGTGATCCCGCCCGTGGTAGGCATTTCGATGTGGAGCCACCGTTGCTAACCCGTTCCACCACATCGGCCCTGCGTCTGGGGTGGCGCGCAGGGTCGCCACTTTCTCAGCTCTCGATTACCTCCAGCTCGCCGTCAGGCGCGTGGCGCAGCTCTGCCACCAGCCGGCGCATGATCTGTTCCTGTTTGAAGGAGGGGCGCCACGACGCACGCTTGCCGTGTCGTGCGATGGACCGGGCAAAGCTCTTCAGCCATTCGTCCCCCTCGGCCATCGCGCGACGCATCACATACGGCCAATGCAGGGTCATGATTTCGTCAAGCTCATGGTCGGTCACAGCTGCACCCCCCGGTAGCGGGCGGCGATGCGGGCCATGTGCGGCGAGGTGGTCAGGCTCTTGGCGTCCATCGGGGATCGGCCGTCATAGTGCAGCGCGGCCTGATCCATGATCGCCTGGGCAACATCCGCCGGGATGTCGGCAGCCGTTGCCCCGAACCCCGCTTGATACTCGATCTCGATCAGCTCGGGTTTGAGGTCTGCGAAGCTGTCGCCCCAGCGGATCAACGGGCGAACACCGCCGATGAAATCGAAGTCGGTGAAGGCCGAGCCGTTGACGCTGACGGTCTGGGCGTCCCCGCTCTGAGCCGGACCCATGGGCAACGCCAACAGGCGGTTCGCTGCCGGGTTGATGATCACCACCCGCACGGTCTGAGCCAGCAGCGCGATCTGCGCCAACTGCTCGAACTCGGCCGCCGCCGTTCGCCCCATGTTGGTGATCGCCGCGTCTTCCTCGTGACCGTCAACCCGCAGGTGCAGTTTGACGGCGGACAGATCAAACGGCAGGGCCGCCGGGGCTTCCCGGTTCACAAGCGTCCTCATGCCGCGATCTCCACTTCACCGATGTGACGGAAGAACGCGGTCTGATCCTTGGCGCTCATCGCGTCATAGGCGGCCAGGGCGTAGGCTTTCAGCTCGGAGCGGGAGGCACGGGCGGCCCAATCCCGGGCATCTTCCATCCCACCGAGGAAGGCCGGCAGCGGCGCGCCGGCCGGGCGCAGGGAAGCGGCCGCAACTAAGGCTGCCTGCTCGGGGGAAAGGGAGTTGAGCACCGCATAGGCCAGCGCCGCCCGCTCTTCGTCGGACAAGCGCAATGCCGCAACCTTACTGAAATCGGCCCAGCCCTCGGCATCGCCCAGCGTCAGGCTGTAGCCCAGCACCCGCGACATGCGCTTGTGAGCCGGCTTGATCAGGGAGCCAAAGCTGAGGGATTTCGAGCTTTCCCCCGTTTCTTCTTTGTTCGCGGAATGTCCGGGGGCCGACTTTTCCTTAGGAGATTGATATTCGGAGATTTTTGCCGAATTCAAAATCCCCCGCCTTCGGGTGTGTGGGTTCGAATCCCACCTTGGGCACCAATGATTCCGGGAAATTAGTCAGGCTCGCGCCGCGGCGGGGCAATCCGGCGGGGCCACTTTGATATCGGCCGCGTCGACGGAACCGCGCGATCAGGCCCGGGGGGCGAGCATTGCCGAATTGCGCGCGGCGCCGGTCCGGGGAGGGCCCGCGCGGGCGGGCCGATGTGCGCGTGGCGATGTGCGCATGGCGAAAACGGCGATCGGGCAGGGCCCCTGGTGAAGGTCCGGTGCAGGCCGGCTGGAACGTGGCCGGATATCGCTCCGCGCGGCAATGGGCCGGTCCTGCCGATCGGTTGCGACCCGTGGTCCGAGCTGGAGCGCGGCCGCCTCATTTTCTTGGTCGCGATCTTTCACCCTTGTAATGGAGGCAGTGACCCCGTACATAGGGGAGGCAAAGCTTCTTCTTTCGACCTTCTGTATCCTAGCGGCCTCAGTTGATCTTACGACGACACTGAGCCGGGCCACTGCGTTGTGTGGGTGGCAAAAAATCTAGGAGACATCACGATGGCTAATGGCACCGTGAAATGGTTCAACCAAACCAAAGGCTTCGGCTTCATCGCACCGGAATCGGGCGGCAAGGACATCTTCGTTCACATCTCTGCTCTTGAGCGCGCCGGCATCCAGCGCCTCGACGACGGCCAAGCTGTGACTTTCGATGTCGAAAGTGGCCGCGACGGTCGTGAATCCGCGAGCAACCTCGCTCTGGCGTAAGCCGCGCCAATCCGAACATCAGGGCGGGGGCGGCCTTCTGGCTGCTCCCGCCTTTTCTTTTGAGTTGCTCCCTGCCGCGTCGGCGGGGAAGGTTCAGAGTATCTATGGAATTGAAGAAAATATGATGGAAATTAACTGGGGGAGTCCTCTGACGTTTATCGTCTCTCAAGAGGGGGATACCCAAAAGTTCACTACAATCGAGCAGGCCTTGTACTGGCTCCGCAAGAAGTGGCCGATCGCGGATCGCAACCGCGAGCTTGCGATTGAGCACGTCGATGCCGCGATGCATTGTCTGACGACGGTGGGCGCCGCGCGGAGCGCTTTCATTTCGGCAGCGAAAACGGCTGGTTTCAAACCGGCGACCCTTATGGCTGCTGAGACCGCAGCACTCTGTTAAGCGTCTGACGCGAAACACCTGCATTCTTCGCCCATCAAGGCACAACCGGACTATCGGATCGGCTCACCCTTCCCAAGACCCGGTTGCCGGCCCTCCGGTAGCACCGGCGGCCAGACAGCCAAGGAGATGCAACTGAATGGGAAAGCCCACAAAGGTCACATTGTTCAAGACCGAGCCGCGCCACGCGGAGACGCTCATGGACAAGATCTCTCGCGCCGCGATGGAGATCGTGGATGACGAGACAGAAGAACGCCAGATCAAGACGGATCGCCTGCGCAAGGCCCGGCTTGAGCGAGAGGCGAGCGGCAAAAGTGGAGCGGCCAAGGCCGCCGCGAAAGGGGCCGGCAACATGCCTGGCACCAAGCCGGTAAAGAAAAGCTGATATCCCAGATACACCCAATATGGCCAATAGCGAAAAAATGCACTCTGCTCAGACAAGCGACACACTTGCGGCGTCTCGGACACCCGCCGAATGGACGCGAATTCTCGTGAAATATCGTGAGCCGATCCTCTCCCGCAGCCTCTGGGAATTGATGGTGACCTTTGCGCCCTTCGTGGCGATCTGGGCGCTGGCTTGGTGGTCCCTGTCGATCAGCCCCTGGTTGGCGATGGCGCTGGCGGTGGTGAATTCGGCCTTCGTCGTGCGCCTGTTCATGATCCAGCATGATTGCGGTCATGGGGCGTTTCTGAAGAACCGCCAGATCGGCGACTGGATCGGACGGGTCATCGGCGTGTTGACCTTGACGCCCTATGACGTCTGGCGCCGGACCCACTCGATCCACCATGCCACGACAGGCAATCTCGACAAGCGCGGCGTCGGTGACATGCCGACCCTGACGGTTCGGGAATACCGGGAAAAGAGCTGGATTGGCCGGGCGATCTATCGGCTGATCCGCAATCCGGTTTTCCTGTTCGGCCTGGTCCCCTTCTATACGTTTTTCCTGCAGCACCGGTTGCCGATCGGGCTGATGCGGTCGGGCTGGCGCTATTGGGTCAGCGCGATGGCAACCAACGCCGCGATCGCTACGGCGCTTTGCGGGCTTGCCTGGCTGGGGGGCATCGACGTGCTGCTGTTCGTGTTCCTGCCGACCACCTTCCTGGCCGCGGCCACCGGAATGTGGCTGTTCTATGTGCAGCATCAGTTCGAAGACACCGTCTGGGACAGCGACGCGGACTGGAGCGTGCAGGATGCGGCGCTCAATGGCAGTTCACACTATGACCTGCCGAGCATTCTGCGTTGGATCACCGCGAATATCGGTGTCCATCACGTGCACCATCTGGCCAGCCGGATTCCGTTCTACAGATTGGGCGAGGTGATCCGCGATCACGACATCCTGGCGCAGTCGCAGCGCCTGACGCTTTGGCAGAGCTTCCGCTGCGCGCGGCTGCATCTTTGGGACGAAAAGCGGCGCAGGCTGCTGTCCTTCGCGGATGCCCGGTCCGCAGCCGTGTAACGGGCGGACCGAAGACAAGGATTGGCCCTCAGCCGTCTGAGGCGTTCATCGCCCGCGCCGTCACAGGCGCGGGCGTTTTTGCGTCTTCACCTCACGAGACGAATAGGAGCCGGCCGGGTCCGCCGGGATGATGTCGAGGCGCCGGCATTGTCGGGCTGGCGAGATCAGCGATAGGTGCGCTCCTCTACCGGGGTGGTCTCGATGGCGGTCAGCAGCTCCTGCAAGAGCAGCTCCTCGGCGCGGTTGCGGATGGTCCGCGGGTTCCACACGACATAGACGTCGATCGCCGGCAGATCCTCGTAGGGTGGCACCTGCCAGAGCTGCCCCTCGGCAACGTCACGGGCGGCGACATGCACTGGCAGTGGGCCGATGCCAAGCCCGGCGGTGATCATCCGGCGCACCTCTTCCAGATGGCTGGAGACGCCGGTGGTCTGTACCCCCATATCGGCCTGGGCCCGCAGCAGGGTGACGGGTTTCAGCACGTCATGCAGGCGGTCGGTTTCGAAGCTGACCGAACTGTGGCCGGCAAGATCGGCGATGGTCAGCCCCTCCCGCCCGAACAGCGGATGCGGCGGGCCGCAGAACATGCCGAAGAATTCGCGATAGAGGCGGCGGTACTCCAGCTTGGGATTGTGCTCCTTGACCAGACAGAGCGCGAAAGAGGCGCGCTTGGCTGCAACTTCGGCGACCGCGTCCGAACTGCTGTGCACCTCAATCGAGATGCTGGCGCGCGGGTGCGCCGAGTGCAGCCGGGTCAGCGCCTGATCAAAAAGGGGGCAGATGACGTGGCTTGCCACCGCGATGCGCACATGGCCCTGCACGTCGTCGGTCAATTCGCGCAGCAGGGTCGAGAGGCGCAGGACCGATCCGTGAATCTCCACCGCCTCGCGATAGAGCAACTGCCCCGCCTCAGTCAGATCATAGCGCCCCGGTGATCGGTCGATCAGCTTGCGGCCGACTCGATTTTCCAATTTTTTCAATGCTGTAGAGACGGAAGGCTGCTTCAGCCTGAGCTTGGCGGCCGCATCGGTGATTGAATGGCTATCGGCTAGAACCACGAAGGTCCGCAGCAGATTCCAGTCGAGTTCCCGCGAAATGCGTTCTGGATCGAAGCGGGAAGGGGGAGTCGCCATAGATCACACCTATAATGAAGATTTACCTTATCTATTTGAACTATGTCTCCGGCTTTCGCAGAGTCTGGTCAAGTCTGCTGACACAAGGGATGCCTGATGTCC
Source organism: Pseudodonghicola sp. (assembly GCF_048268305.1). Lineage (NCBI taxonomy): Bacteria > Pseudomonadati > Pseudomonadota > Alphaproteobacteria > Rhodobacterales > Paracoccaceae > Pseudodonghicola > Pseudodonghicola sp. The sequence continues at coordinate 355,378 of NZ_JBLWVT010000005.1, read as the reverse complement.
GTCGAAGCCCGTGAAGCTCGCCAACCCTGGATTCTCCTGTCCCCGGCTCTGACCGTGGTGACGCTGCTGCTCTTCGTGCCGCTCGCCTTTATCGTGGTCTACAGCTTCTGGCTGCGTACCGCGACCGGTGCCGATCAGACGGGATTTCACCTCGACAATTGGCAAGAGGCGCTGACCGACCCGTTCTATCGCGACATCCTGCTCTACACGCTGAAGATCGGTGCCATCACCACGGTGGTTTGCGCCGTGATGGGCTATCCGGCGGCCTATTTCATCGCCCGCTCCAAGGGCAACAAGGCGATCCTGCTGCTGCTTCTGATGCTGCCGTTCTGGATCAGCTATATCATCCGCACGATGAGCTGGATCAACATCCTCGGGGTTTCCGGCGCGCTGAACAGTTTCCTGATCTGGAGCGGTCTCATCCACGAGCCGCTGCAGATGCTCTATAACCAGGCGACGGTGATCCTGGGGTTGGTGCATTTCCTGTTGCCCTTCATGGTGCTGAACGTCTTCGTCAGCCTCGAGGGCATCGACACCACGCTGGAGGATGCGGCCAATTCGCTGGGCGCCACCAGGTGGCAGAGCTTTGTGCAGGTGACCCTGCCGCTGTCCTTGCCGGGGCTCGCCGCCGGAGGGCTTCTGTGCTTCGTGCTGGGGGCAGGCACCTATATCACCCCGCTGGTGCTGGGCGGACCGCGTGACGCGATGTTCGCCAACCTGGTCTATGAGGCGATCATCACCCAACTGAACTGGCCGCTTGGATCGGCGTTGTCGCTGATGCTGCTGGTGGTGCTCGGTCTCCTGGTGGCGATCTACAACCGCTATCTCGGCATGGCGCAACTGATGAAGGGGCTGGGCTGATGGGCGGCGACAAACTCGGCTGGCAGGTGATCCGCGGCTATGCGGTTCTGGTCTATCTCTTCATGTTCCTGCCGGTGGCGGTGGTGGTGCTGCTCAGCTTCAACGCCTCGCAGTTCGGCGCCTTCCCGATGACCGGATTTTCCTTTCGCTGGTTCGCCGAACTGGCCCAGAACGAGGCGATCCTGCGGGCCTTCCGCACCTCGGTCATCCTCGGGTTGCTGACCGCGCTGATCTCCACCACGCTGGGGGTCCTGGCGAGCCTGGCGCTGGTCCGCTATCGCATTCCCGGCGCCAATGCGGTGTCGACCCTGCTGATCGCGCCGATCCTGGTGCCCGAGGTGGTGCTGGCGGTGGCGCTGTTGCTGTTTCTCAATTTCCTCGGCATCAACAAGAGCTTTGGCCTGCTGCTGTTCGGCCATGTGATCTTTACCCTGCCTTTCGTCATCCTGGTGGTGCAGGCGCGTCTCATCGCCATCCGCCGCGATATCGAGGAGGCGGCGATGAGCCTGGGCGCCAGCCCGATCCAGACCTTCTTTCAGATCACCCTGCCGCTGATGCTGCCGGCGGTGCTGGCGGGGGGGCTCTTCGCCTTCACCATCAGCTTCGACGACATCACCGGCACCCTGTTCTGGAAACCCGGCGGGGTCGAGACGGTGCCGACCCAGATCTTCGCCATGCTGCGCAATTCCATCAGCCCCGAGATCAACGCGCTCGGCACCGTGATGATCGCGCTGACCGTCGGGCTGCCACTGCTGGGGGCGGCAATCGCCCGAGCCCTATCCAAGAAGAGCGGCGTCTGAGAGCCGCTTCACAAGAACCAAGCAACAAGGAGTGACATGATGAAGAAGATGGACAACACGACGCGTTATGAGCGGCTGCTGGAGCGATATAAAAACGGCGATCTCAGCCGGCGCGGCTTTCTCGGGCTGATCGGCGCCGCCGGGGCCGCCTATGGGCTGGTGACGCCCTATCGCGCCTTTGCCCAGGATGTGAAAGAGGTGCGTTTCGACGGCTGGGGCGGCGTGGTTTCCGAGGCCTTCCGCAAATACGCTTTTGATCCCTATACCGCCAAGACCGGCATCAAGGTGGTCGACGGCACCTTCGGCGGCGGCGACGAATACCTGTCCCGGGTCAAGGCCAGCCAGCCCGGCGAATACAACATCGCCCATCTGTCGGGCGTCTTCGATTATGCGCGCTATGCCAACCTGGGCTTCGCCTCGGAGCTGAACGAGGCGAATATCCCCAACCTGCAATATGTGATCACCAAGCTGGTCGACGTCTATCGCCCGATCACCGGCGGCAAGATCTCCTGCGTGCCCTATGATTACGGCACCACCGGCATCGCCTATAACCGCAAGTACATCTCGGACGAGGAGATGAAGGAGAAGGGCGCCAAGATCCTGATCGACGCCGCCTATAAGGGCAAGATCTCGGGCTGGGCCGACTGGCGCACCCGGATCTGGTTCGCCTCGCTGCAGACCGGGCAGGATCCGAACAAGGCCACCGACATGGACGCGATCTGGGAGGCGATCCGCACCCATCGTGACCTCAGCCTGAAATACTGGACCTCTGGCGCCGAGCTGATGAGCCTTCTTGCCGAGGAAGAGGTCTATGTGACCGAGGGCTGGTCGGGCCGCATCTATGCGCTGCAGGAACAGGGCCATGACATCGGATATATGGATCCGCCCAACGGCTATGGCTGGCAGGAATGTCTCTTCGTGCTCAAGGGCTCGCCGATGGAGGCCTGCGAGGAACTGCTGAACTTCATGCTGGCGCCGGAAACCTCGATCGCGGTGGCCGAGGGGCAGAATTACCCGCCGGCGCTCGATCCGAACAAGGTCGATCTGGGCAAGAAGATCCCCACGCTGCCGGCCTTCGATCCGACCGGCACGCTGGCCGGGCTGACCTTCGCCAATCCGACCTATTGGAACGAGCATGAGGCGGAATGGTCCAAGACTTTCGGCCGCGTGCAGAAGGGCTACTGAGCCCGCCTGAACCCGCCTTCCTCCGGACATCCGGGGGAAGGGACGGGGAGGGCCGCGCTCTCCCCTTCTTCCGCCCGCAAGGACCGCCGCCCATGAGCTCCGTTCACCTCACCAACATCGTCAAGCGCTTCGGCAGCTTCACCGCCGTCCACAAGACCAGCCTGGAAATCCCCGAAGGCGCCTTCGTGACCCTGCTGGGCCCCTCGGGCTGCGGCAAGACCACGACGCTGCGCATGATCGCGGGTCTGCTCGACCCCAGCGAGGGCGAAATCCTGATCGGTGGCCGGCGGGTCAACGACGTGCCGATCCACAAGCGCAATCTGGGCATCGTGTTCCAGAACTATGCGTTGTTTCCTCACAAGACGGTGGCGGAGAACGTGGCCTTCGGGCTGAGATATCGCAATGTCCCGAAATCCGAGGTGGCCAAGAAGGTGCAGGCGGCGCTCGATCTGGTGCAGCTTCCGCAAGTCGGCGGTCGTTATCCCAAGGCGCTGTCGGGCGGGCAGCAGCAGCGCATCGCCCTGGCCCGCGCCATCGTGATCGAACCCGACGTGCTGCTCCTGGACGAGCCGCTCTCGGCGCTCGACGCCAATCTGCGCGAAGATATGCGGGTCGAGCTGAAGCGCATTCAGGAGCAGATCGGCGTCACTACGGTCTTCGTGACCCATGACCAGTCCGAGGCGCTGGCGATGTCCGATCAGATCGTGGTGATGAGCGCCGGCCGCGTCGAGCAGGTCGGCGCGCCGGAACAGGTCTATAACACTCCGGCCAGCGAATTCGTCGCCAATTTCCTTGGCGCCTCGAATATCATCGAGGGGCGCTGCACGGCCGCAGAGCCGCAGGGCGTCCGGCTTGAGGTGCCGCTGTTCGGCGACGTCGCCGTGTCCGCCGCCAAGGCCGCCGGGGTCCAGGAAGGCCCGGCGAAACTGGTGCTGCGCGCCGAGAAACTGCTGCTGGTGCCGCAGGGCGAGGCGCCGCCGGGCAACCTGCAGGCCGAGGCCGTTGTCGAGACGGTGGATTACCAGGGGCAGACCGTCCGCTATTTCATCCGGGTCGGCGACACCCAGCTGCAGGCGATCAACATGATCGACGAGCGTCCCTTTGCCGAGGGCACCACCGTTTCCGCCACTTTCCGCCCGCAGGACTGCGCGGCGATCAGCAAGGACGCATGAATTGAGCAACCTCTTCTATCAGGGCCGTGGGCGCAAGCCGACGCTGGATCAGGCGCGTGGGGTCTATATCTGGGACACCGACGGCAAGCGCTATCTCGATGGCTCCTCGGGCGCCATGGTCTGCAACATCGGCCATTCGCACCCGGCGGTGTTGGAGGCGATGCAGCGGCAGATGGAGAAATCCACCTTCGGCTATCGGCTGCATTTCGAGACCGAGGCGGCCGAGCGTTGCGCCGCGCGGCTGGCCGGGATGATGCCCGAGGGGCTCGACCGCGTGTTCTTCGTCTCGGGCGGGTCCGAAGCGGTGGAAAGCGGCATGAAGCTGGCGCGCCAATATGCGGTGGCGACCGGCCAGGGGAGCCGCTGGAAGGTCATCAGCCGGGCGCCCTCATACCACGGCTGCACGCTGGGGGCGCTGGCGGTGACCTCCTACAGCCCGCTGACCGGACCCTTCGCGCCGATGATGCAGCCGATGCCCAAGGTGCCGGCGCCGCGCGCCTATCTCGATGGGCTGCGGGCCGATGATCCGGCCACCGGCCGCCATTATGCCGACATGCTGGAGCAGAAGATCCTCGCCGAAGGGCCCGACAGCGTGCTGGCCTTTCTGGTCGAACCGGTCGGCGGTGCCTCGACCGGGGCATTGGTGCCGCCGGCGGGATATATGGAGGCGGTGCGCGAGATCTGCGACCGTCACGGCGTGTTGCTGATCATGGACGAGGTGATGACCGGCGCCGGGCGCACCGGCCGCTTCCTTGGCTGCGAACATTGGGGCGTGCGGCCCGATATCGTGGTGATGTCCAAGGGGCTGGGCGCGGGCTATGTCCCGTTTGGCGCCATGGTGGCCGACAGCCGGCTGGTCGAACCGGTGCTGGACGCGGGCGGTTTCGCCCATGGCTTCACCTATGCCGGCAATCCCTTGGCCTGCGCCACCGGCCTTGCCGTGCTCGACGTGATCGAACACGAGGGGCTTTGCGCCAATGCCGCCGCGATGGGCGACCGGCTGATGGCGCGGCTGACCGCCCTGATGCAGAAATACGAGATCATCGGCGACGTGCGCGGCAAGGGGTTGCTGACCGCTTTCGAGCTGATGGCGGATCGTGACAGCAAGGCGCCCCTGCCGCCGGAATGGAACGCGCATCAGAAGATCGTCGATCTGGCCTATGACGCCGGGCTGATCGTCTATTCCCGCCGTACTCGCGACGGGGTGGCGGGCGATCATATCCTGGTCTGCCCGCCGCTGACGGTGACCGAGACCCATCTGGACGAGATCATCGAGGGGCTGGAGACCGCGCTCGATGGTTTCATCGCGCAGATGCCGGTGGCGGCAGGGGTGGCGCGGTAGGTCCAATGTCCAAGATCATCATCACCTGCGCCGTCACCGGCTCGATCCACACGCCGTCGATGTCGCCCTATCTGCCGATCACCCCGGAGCAGATCGCCGAACACGCTCTGGCGGCTGCCGAAGCGGGGGCGGCGATCCTGCACCTGCATGCCCGCGATCCGGACGATGGCCGCCCCTCGGCCGATCCGGCGCATTTCATGACCTTCCTGCCGCGGTTGAAACAGGCCACCGACGCGGTGTTGAACCTGACCACCGGCGGCAGCGCGGTGATGACGCTGGAGGATCGTCTCGCCGCGCCCAAGCGGGTCGAACCCGAGATGTGCAGCCTGAACATGGGAACGATGAACTTCGCCCTTTATCCGGCGGCGGAGCGGATCAGTGACTGGAAATACGACTGGGAAAAGCCATTCCTGGAGAATTCCGACGATCTGGTGTTCAAGAACACCCCGCGCGACATCGCCCGCATCCTCACCGAGGTGGGACAGGAGCGCGGCGCGCGGTTCGAATTCGAATGCTATGACGTCAGCCATCTCTATATGCTGAAGCATTTCGTCGATCGCGGGCTGGTGCGGGCGCCCTTGTTCATCCAGTTCGTCTTTGGCGTGCTGGGCGGCATCGGCGCCGATCCGGAGAACCTGATGCACATGAAGCGGATCGCCGACAAGCTTTTCGGGGAAGACTATGCCTTTTCGGTTCTGGCGGCGGGGCGGCATCAAATGCCGCTGGCGACGCTGGCCGCGACCCTGGGCGGCCACGTGCGGGTCGGGCTGGAGGACAGCCTGATGATCTCGCGCGGCGAACTCGCCCGTTCCAATGCCGAGCAGGTGACCAAGATTCGCCGCATCGTCGAGGATCTGGGCCGCGAGGTCGCCAGCCCCGAGGACGCCCGCGCGATGCTGGGGCTGAAGGGCGCCGACAGGACGGCGATCTGATGACGGTTTCGATCCGGCTTGCCGAGCGCGCCGATGCGGTGCGCTTGAATGCGGCGCTGACCCGGTTGTCGGCCGATCTGGGCGATACTCACCAGGCAACCGATGCGGCGCTGGAGGCGGCGGGCTGGGGAGCGACCCCGGCCTTTCGCGCGCACCTGGCCGAGGTGGCGGGGGCCATCGTCGGGGTGGTGATGTATTCTCCGGTCTTCTCGACGGTGCGCGGAGGCGCCGGGGTCTATGTCTCCGACCTCTGGGTCGCGGCCGAACAGCGCGCGACCGGCTTGGGGCGGCGATTGCTGCGCGCCGCCGCCTCTGATGCGGCGCGCTGCTGGGGGGCCGGTTTTCTCAAGCTGCAGGTCTATGACAGCTCGCCCGGAGCGCGGCGTTTTTATGACCGGCTGGGGTTCACGGCGGCCTCCGGCCATACTGATATGATCTTGCAAGCGGCCGGATTCGAGGCCCTGAAAGGAGACGCATGAAAGCCATCTTTGACGACCGCCAGTGGCGGCATGATCCCAAGCACTTCATCTCAAGCGGCGCGATCCGGCCGAACCCGGAACAGCCGCGGCGGATCGAGATCCTGCGCGCCGGGGCCGAGGGCGCCGGTTGCGCGTTCCAGGCGCCCGCCGATGCCGGGATGGGTCCGATCGCCGCGGTGCATTCGGCTGAATATCTGACCTTTCTCGAAACCATCTATCCGCGCTGGCGCCGGATCGAGGGCGCCGGGGAGGAGGTGATCCCCAACATCCACCCGGGCAATCGCAGCGACAGCTATCCGAAATCCGCGGTGGGGCAGGCCGGCTATCACCAGGCCGATACCGCCTGTCCGATCGCCGAGGGCACCTGGGAGGCGGCCTATTGGTCGGCGCAGACCGCGATCACCGGCGCCGATCTGATTTCCAGCGGCGAGGCGCGGGCCGCCTATGCGCTGTCAAGGCCGCCGGGGCATCATGCCTTCGCCGATATGGCGGGGGGCTTCTGTTTCCTCAACAACTCCGGCATCGCCGCCGAGCGTCTGCGCGCCAAGGGGTTCCGGCCGGCGATCCTCGATGTCGACGTGCATCATGGCAATGGCACCCAGGGCATGTTCTATGACCGCGACGACATCCTGACCGTGTCGATCCATGCCGACCCCGAGCGGTTCTATCCCTTCTTCTGGGGGCACGCACAGGAACGCGGCACCGGCCGGGGGCTGGGCTTCAACCTGAACCTGCCGCTGCCGCGCGGCACCGGCGACGCCGATTATCTGCAGACCCTGGAGGTCGCCCTGCAACGGGTGCGCAGCTTCGGCACCGATGCCCTGGTGGTGGCGCTCGGGCTCGACGCCTCGATCGACGACCCGTTCCAGGGGCTGGCGATCACCCAGGAGGGATTCGCCCGCATCGGCGCCGCCATCGCGGCGACCGGCCTGCCGGTACTTTTCGTGCAGGAAGGGGGCTATATCTCGGACACGCTGGGGGTGAACCTGACCCGGATACTGAGCGGTTTTCAGGGCGGCGTCTGACCGCCTGTCGCCCGACACTGCCGATTTGAACCATTTTTCCGGCGCAGCCGGGGACGAAATCGCACAAAGTTCTGCAAAATCGTCTGGCGAGAGCGGCGGTGGCTTCTAACTGCGGCGAGAGAATGGCAGATCATGCGCAGGGGCCGCCCCCGGGCTCTCGGGGGCGGCCCCTGGCGTCCGTGCCCGCCGGGGTGCTGGCTGAGACATCGAAAGGAAGACTGATGCCAACAGTGATGAGTTGGGATGAATGGTTCGCTCAGGACGCTCTGGGTCTGGCCGAACTGGTGCGCAATTCCGAGGTGACCCCGGCCGAGCTTGCCGCCCAGGCGGCCGAGGCGGTTGCCAAGGTCAATCCGGAGATCGACGGGGTGCTGGAGATCTTCGAGGATGCGGTGAAAGACCCTCTCGTCGACGGCACCAATCTTGACGGCATCTTCGCCGGCATCCCTTTCCTGGTGAAGGATACCGGCTGCACCACGATGAAGGGCCGACTGCAGGAGATGGGATCCATGCTGCTGCAGGGCAACCGCGCGGCGGCGGATGGCTTCCTGACCAGCCAGTTCCGCAAGGCGGGGCTGAACCTGATCGGCCGCACCACCGCACCGGAATTCGCCACCTGCAGTTCCTGCGAGAACCCGGCGCTGCATACCACCAAGAACCCCTGGAACACCGAGTTCACCAGCTGCGGGTCTTCCGCCGGCTCCGCCGTGATGGTGGGTGCCGGCGCGCTGCCGATGGCCAGCGGGTCGGATGGCGGCGGGTCGCTGCGCATCCCGGCGGGCGTCAACGGCGCGATTTCGATCAAGACCTCGCGCGGGGTGTTCTCGCAGGCGCCCCATGCCTCGGACTTCAGTTCGGTCGTCTCGACCCAGGGGGCGATCACCCGCACCGTGCGCGACAGCGCTGCCTTCGTCGATGCCTGCCGTGGTGGCGCCCCGGGCGAATTCATGCCCTATTGGTTCCCGGACGAACCCTATCTCGATCTGATCAAGCGCGATCCGAAGCCGCTGAAGATCGCGGTGTCGCACGAATGGGGCCCGCACAAGGCCACCCCGGAGATCGTGGCCGAGCTGGAACGCGTGGCAAAGCAGTTTGCCGCACTGGGGCATCATGTCGAATGGGTGGTGCCCAAGGTCGATTTCGAGCTTTCCTATGACGCGCAGACCTCGTGCTATATCACCAACTTCGCGCAGACGGTGAACAACCTGCTGCTGCCGCGCGGCTATGACCGGCCGCCGCAGGGGCTGATCGAGCCGATCAACATCCTGATCTGGGAGGCCGGCATCAACGGCAGCTATACCGACCGGGCGAACATGCAGCTCGCCTTCAACACGGTGTCGCGCCAGCTTGGCGAGTTCTACGAGGAATGGGACGTGATCCTGACCCCGGTGATCGCGAAGCCGACGCCGCTGCTGGACACGCAGGAATACCTGACCTCGTCGAACAACCCCTCGGTGATGGACTGGTTCCGCAACCTCTGGGCCTTCTTCGCCTATACGCCGATCTGCAACCTTGCCGGCACCCCGGGCATTTCGCTGCCGCTGGGCCGGCTGCCCAACGGGCTGCCGCTGGGGATGCATCTGACCACGAAACAGGCCAACGACGGGTTGCTGCTGCAGCTTGCCGCGCAGGTCGAACGGTCGCTGGACGGCGATTTCCACGGCGGTCTGCGGCCCGAGGTGCATATCTGCAAGTGACACAGGGCCGGGGCGGGGCAGATGTGCCGCCCCGGCACATGACTATTCCGCGGGGGCGGATCGGCGGGCAGGGACTTGACCGGGGCTGGCATCGCCCGAGGCGAGGCGGCCGTCTGCGGCGAGATCCGGAAGATTTGGTAGGCCCGGCAGGATTTGAACCCGCAACCAAAGCGTTATGAGCGCTCTGCTCTAACCGTTGAGCTACAGGCCCGCCTGAGCGTTTGGGTATCATGATCCTGCCCGACGTCAAGCCTTGGCTGCAGCCAACCGTTGCATCGTGGCGCGCAATGGACTAACTCGCGCGCAATCAGCGAACAAAGGGACCGGCCGATGACGACAGGCAAGAACGGCATCACCTATGCCGAAGCAGGCGTGGATATCGACGCGGGCAACGATCTGGTCGAACGGATCAAGCCTGCCGCCAAGCGGACCAACCGTCCCGGCGTGATGAGCGGGTTGGGCGGTTTCGGCGCGCTCTTCGATCTGAAGGCGGCCGGCTACAGCGATCCGGTGCTGGTGGCGGCGACCGATGGGGTCGGCACCAAGCTGAGGATCGCGATCGACACCGGCAATGTCGACGGCGTCGGCATCGACCTGGTCGCCATGTGCGTGAACGATCTGGTCTGCCAGGGGGCGGAGCCGCTGTTCTTCCTGGATTACTTCGCCACCGGCAAGCTCGAAACCGACAAGGCCGCGCGGATCATCGAGGGCATCGCCGAGGGCTGCGCGCAGTCCGGCAGCGCCCTGATCGGCGGCGAGACGGCGGAAATGCCCGGCATGTACCCGGCTGGGGATTTCGATCTGGCGGGCTTCGCCGTCGGCGCCATGGAACGCGGCGCCGCGTTGCCCGAGGGGGTGGTCGAAGGCGACGTGCTGCTGGGCCTCGCCTCGAACGGGGTGCATTCGAACGGCTATTCGCTGGTGCGCAAGCTGGTCGAGATCTCGGGGCTGGGCTGGGACGATGCCTGCCCCTGGGCCGAAGGCTCGCTGGGCGAGGTGCTGCTGACGCCGACCCGGCTCTATGTCAAGCAGGCGCTGGCGGCGGTGCGCGCGGGGGGCGTGCACGCGCTGGCCCATATCACCGGCGGCGGGCTGACCGAGAACCTGCCGCGCGTCTTCCCCGAGGGGTTGGGCGCCGAGATCGACCTGGATGCCTGGACGCTGCCGCCGGTCTTCGCCTGGCTGGCCGAGGTGGGTGGCATGGCCGAGGCCGAGATGCTGAAGACCTTCAACTGCGGCATCGGCATGGTCGCCGTGGTCGACGCCGACCGGGCCGATGCCCTGACGGCGCTGCTGACCGAGGCCGGCGAAACCGTCGCCCGCATCGGCGTGATCACCGCAGGGCAGGGCGTCGCCTATAAGGGGGCGCTGAAGTGACTCACAAGCGCGTCGCCATCCTGGTGTCGGGGGGCGGATCGAATATGGTGGCGCTGGTCGACAGCATGACCGGTGACCACCCCGCGCGTCCCTGTCTGGTGTTGTCGAACGACCCCAAGGCCGGCGGGCTGGTCAAGGCGGCCGAACGCGGCGTGCCCACTGCCTTCGTCGATCACCGCCCGTTCAAGGGGGATCGCGCCGCCTTCGAGGCCGAGCTGATGAAACCGCTGTTGGCCGCCGAACCGGACATCATCTGCCTCGCCGGTTTCATGCGGGTGCTGACCGCCGGTTTCGTCAGCCAGTGGAATGGCCGGATGCTGAACATCCACCCCTCGCTGTTGCCGAAGTACAAGGGGCTGCATACCCATGCCCGCGCGTTGGAGGCCGGCGACAGCGAGCACGGCTGCACCGTGCACGAGGTGACGGCAGAGCTCGACGATGGGCCGATCCTGGGCCAGGCGCGGGTGCCGGTGCTGCCGGGGGACACCCCTGACATCCTCGCCGCCCGGGTGCTTGAGCAGGAGCACAAGCTCTATCCGGCGGTGCTGCGCCGTTTCGCAGCGGGCGACCGTACTCCGGTTCTGCTTGGCTGAGCACTCGGGCGCCGTCACGCTCCGGATTTGCAATACGTTTACGATGAGCGTATGAGTTCATAATCCGGCGTTTGGGCGCGGGCGCGCGCCCGCCCGGAACCGAATTCAGGACGATAGAAAACGCATTTGATGAAAACGATCACCACCACGCAGGAGCTTCAGGCCTTCTGCGACACCGCCCGCACCAAGGCCTATGTCACCGTCGATACCGAGTTCCTGCGCGAGCGGACTTATTATTCGAAGCTCTGTCTGGTGCAGCTCGCCATGCCTGGCAACAGCGATGATACGGCCGTCCTGGTCGACCCGCTGGCCGAAGGCATATCGCTGGAGCCGCTCTATGAGCTTTTCCGCGATGAAAGCGTCGTCAAGGTCTTCCATGCCGCACGTCAGGATCTGGAAATCTTCTGGGTCGATGCCGGGGTCTTCCCGAAACCGCTGTTCGATACCCAGGTCGCCGCCATGGTCTGCGGCTTTGGCGAACAGGCGGGATACGAGACATTGGTGCGCAAGATCGTGCATCAGCCGCTCGACAAGACATCGCGCTTCACCGATTGGTCACGCCGGCCGCTGAGCGATGCTCAGAAGGTCTATGCGCTGGCCGATGTGACCCATCTGCGCAAGATCTACGAATATCTCGCCGCCGAGCTGGAGAAATCGGGCCGCAGCCATTGGGTTACCGAAGAGCTGGAGATCCTCACCGATCCGGCCACCTATGATCTGCGGCCGGAAGAGGCCTGGCACCGGGTCAAGACCCGCACCAATTCGGCCCGTTTCCTCGCGATCGTTCGGGCGCTTGCCGCCTTTCGCGAATCCTATGCGCAGGACCACAACATCCCGCGCAACCGGGTCTATAAGGACGACGCCCTGGTCGAGATGGCCTCGGTCAAGCCGCGCACCCATGCCGATCTGGGCGGCCTGCGCCTGCTTTTGCGCGAGGCCCGCAAGGGGGCCATCGCCGACGGCATCCTGAAGGCGATCGGCGAGGGGATCGACTGCCCTGCCGATCAACTGCCAAAGCTCGACCGCAGCCGCGAAAAACTGCAGGTGAACCCGGCGCTGGCCGATCTGCTGCGGGTGCTGCTGAAGGCCAAGACCGAAAGCGCCGGGGTGGCGGCCAAGCTGATCGCCCCCAGCGCCGATCTGGATGCCATCGCTGGCGGAGAGCGGGATCTGCCGGCGCTGAAAGGTTGGCGGAAAGAGGTGTTCGGCGCCGATGCGCTCAGGCTCTGCGAGGGCAAGATCGCCCTGGCGGCCAAGGGGCAGACGGTGCGCGTCGTCGATCTGTAAAGCGCAGTCCCCGGCCGAAGGGCCGGGGCGCGCGCGGGACCGCAGGCTCAGCGCCGGCGGATTACCTGAACGTTGGTCTCCCCGACCACCCGGATGGTGCGGATCGGCGCCAGCTTGCCCTTGCTCAGGGTCTTGGCCGCCCGCACCGTGCGCGAGAAGTCACTGCCCTGGGGCGTGGACGCATTGGGATACGTGACCCGGAACGACAGCGACAACACGCCATCGGCCTTCTCCTCCGGCGTGCTGATGTCGCGCAGTTCGACCGCATAGGGACCCTGCCGCGCGGCCACGCCTTCGACATAGATGATCGCGCCGGTATTGGTGGGCTCGATCTCCAGCTTGGTGACCTGGGCGATCGGCAGGCTCAAATCCGCCGCCGAGGGCTTGGCGAAGATGCTCTTCTTGGTCTTCTTCGGCACCAGCGGATTGGTCGGTTCCGGATTCGTCATCTCGACGCGCTCGGTGTGGCTCTTGCCGAACCAGTTGCCCGGATTGAGGTGCGAATCGCGCCAGCCGCATCCGGCCAGGATCAGTCCCGCAAGCAGCAGGGCGGTGAGAGGTTTGTGCATCTTGCCCACACTCGTTCTAGCTCTGTCCCACCCGGTTACCGCATCGTGACCCGGTTGAAAAGCGGCAAGCCGGGTCTGGACAGCCGCAGGCCAGGGTCATAGGTCAGGATCGGACGTCACCACCGAGGAAAGCGACATGGCGCAGCCTGCATTCGAAGAGATTGTCGATGATTTCGAATTTCTCGAGGATTGGGAGGACCGCTATCGACATGTGATTGACCAGGGCAAGGCGATGGAGCCACTGGACGAGGCCTTGAAGGTGCCGGCCACCAAGGTCGACGGTTGCGCCAGCCAAGTCTGGCTGCATCCGGTGATCGAGAGCGGCGTCTTTCATTTCGACGGTGACAGCGACGCGATGATCGTGCGCGGGCTGATTGCCCTGCTGCGCAAGCTCTACAACGGGCTGCCGGTGGCCGAGGTGCTCAAGGTCGATGCCCGCGTCGAGATGGGGCGGCTGGGCTTGAATGATCACCTCTCGGCGCAGCGCTCGAACGGGCTGCGCGCGATGATCGAACGCATCCGCAAGGTTGCCGCCGAAGCGGTCTGAGGGCGGGTTCGGGCGATCGAGGGGCGTCGCCGTGACAGGCCCTGGAATTTGAGTATTTTTACAGAGAAGAAAGAGGTGCCTGCGCCCGGCGGCCACAACCGGCGCGCGTGGTTAACCTGAGTTTAATCAAGCTTTGCTCTGCTTGCGGTGCGGTACAGGCTGGAGAGCCGATGGCCGTCAGAGGAGAAGCCCCGCCATCCCGCCGGCCGCCTGGTCGCGCCGGATGGCGGGGTGGACCGCCCCTTTGAGCCTTCTTCTCTGTTGAAATACTCTCGCCGAAGGCATGCGCCGCAGGCGCATTTCGGCGCTTAGGGTCCGGTCCATCCTGCGAGGGTCGTTTCCAGCTCCCCATAGCCGGTGAAGCGGCGCTCGAAATCCAGGCCCAGCCGGCTGGCGCAGGCGCGGGCCTTGTCGGTCAGGCCGGCGTCATCGGTCTGTGCCTGATAGACCAGTTTGGTGTAATTGGCGAAATAGAGATCGCGCAGTTCCGGGTGATCCTCCAGCCGCAATGGGCGCCAGACGAAGGCGTCGAACTGGCGGACCAGAAAGTCGGTGAGATAGAAGGCGGTGGCCTCTTCGCGATCGGCAAAGCGGGCATTGCCCTCGAAGAAGGCATAACAATGGGGGCCGGGGATCATCTCGACTCCGAGCCGGTCGCAGGTGGCCCGCAGCCCGCCGCCGGTGCCGCAATCGGCGTAACCCACATAGATTTGATCATAGTCGCCGCGATAGGCGCGAACCGCGCTCTCGACCGCTTCGGCGATCCGGCCGGGGTGATTGTGCAGGATCGCCGGCAGGCAGGTGAGGTCGAGGTGATGCCAGCCGTTCGCCTGCCGCAGGGCGAGGATTTCGCGCGCGAGCGCGCCGCAGGCGATCAGAAGGATTTGCCCGGGCTTGGCGGCCGGAGAGGCAAGGGGAGGCGCCAGGCCCGCTTCGGTCAGGGCCCGGTCGCTGAGCCTGGCGGCAGGGCGCCTCCCGGGGCGGCCGGCAGAGCGCCGCCGCACCATGGCTCAGGCGCTCATCGCATTGTGCTTGCGGGCGATGAAGCTTTTCGCCGTCTCCACCGCCACGGCGGCATCGCGGCAATAGGCGTCGGCGCCGATCGCCCGGCCGAATTCCTCGTTCAGCGGCGCGCCGCCGACCAATACGACCAGATCGTCGCGGCGACCCTGTTCGACCAATGTGTCGATCACCACCTTCATATAGGGCATGGTGGTGGTCAGCAGCGCCGACATTCCGAGGATGTCGGGCTCTTCCGCGTCGAGCGCCGCGAGATAGCTGTCGACCGCGTTGTTGATGCCGAGGTCAACTACCTCGAAACCGGCGCCTTCCATCATCATCGACACCAGGTTCTTGCCGATGTCGTGGATGTCGCCCTTCACCGTGCCGATCACCATCTTGCCCATGCGCGGCGCGCCGGTCTCGACCAGCAGCGGTTTCAGGATCGCCATGCCGCCCTTCATCGCATTGGCCGCCAGCAGCACCTCGGGCACGAAGAGGATGCCGTCGCGGAAGTCGTTGCCGACGATGGTCATGCCGCCGACCAGCGCCTCGGTCAGCACGCGGTAGGGCGCCCAGCCGCGGTCGAGGAGGATGTGAACGGCTTCCTCGATCTCTTCCCGCAGACCGTCATAGAGGTCGTCAAACATCTGCTGGACCAGCTCGTCGTCATCGAGTGCGCTGAGGATGATGTCGTCGTCTTGTTCCGACATGGGTGTCTTCCCTGGCTGGCGGTGGCTGTCTGCCCTTCTTGATGCCAAGGGGGCGGCGATCGGGGCGCGATAATTGCGACATTCGCAGCGCCGCAACCGACCATCGGCGCGAAATCGCGGCAGCAAGCGGTGGGAGATTGTGAATGTTCTCTTTATGTTCTAGTTTGACGCCCATGAGTCTCGAAATTCCCATAGATCAGGCACGCCGGCGCGCGCGCGGGGTGGCCAGCAATCAGGCCGGCCGGTTCGATCTGGCGCGGGTTGAGGAGGCGGACGGCTGGGATATCCCCGAGCCGCGCCCCGGCTTTCGCACCGAGGTGCGGGAGGAGGTGGCGCGCAGTGCCCTCAGCTTCAACCGCTCGCCCGATCTGCCCTTTGACCGGTCGGTGAACGCCTATCGCGGTTGCGAACATGGTTGCGTCTATTGTTTCGCGCGGCCCAGCCATGCCTATCTGGGGCTGTCGCCGGGGCTCGATTTCGAAACCCGGCTGGTGGCGAAACCGCAGGTGGCAGAGCTGTTGCGGCAGGAGTTGAGCGCCAAACGCTATCGGGTGGCGCCCTTGGCCCTGGGGACCAATACCGACCCCTATCAACCGGTGGAGCGCGACCGTGGCCTGACCCGCGCGGTGCTGGAGGTGCTGGCGGACTTCGACCATCCGGTCGCCATCGTCACCAAGGGCGCGATGGTGGAGCGTGATCTGGACATCCTGGCGCCGATGGCGGCCAAGGGGTTGGTGCGGGTCGGCATTTCGGTCACCACGCTGGATCCCGGGCTGGCGCGGCGGATGGAGCCGCGGGCGCCGGCGCCGGCGCGCCGGTTGGCGGCGATCCGGCGGCTGACGCAGGCCGGCGTGCCGGTGCGGTTGATGGTCTCGCCGGTGGTGCCGGCGCTGACCGATCACGAGCTGGAGGCGATCCTCGAGGCCGGGGCCGAGGCGGGGGCGGATGCGGCGAGCTGGATCATGCTGCGACTGCCGCGTGAGGTGTCGGAACTGTGGCAGGAGTGGTTGGCCGAGCATGAACCGGGCCGGGCCGCCCGCGTCATGGCCAGGTTGCGCGAGATGCATGGCGGGCGTGATTACGATCCGCGTTGGGGCCATCGGATGCGGGGCGAGGGCGAATATGCCAGGCTGATCGCCCAGCGGTTCCGCGCCGCCGCCAAACGGCTGGGGCTGGATCGTGCGGTGCCCGCCTTGCGTTGTGATCTGTTCAAGGTGCCGCCGCAGAAGGGTGATCAATTGTCTTTGTTCTGACTGGCGGTTGAAGCGGTCGGGTTTTCGCCCATATCCCCTTGAGAAAGCTGAAGATCGGAGGGCAGGGATGTCGATGTGGGACGAGCGTTACGCCAAGCCGGGGTATCTGTTCGGGGTTGAGCCGGCGGATTTCGTCCGGGCGCAGGCCGGCATGCTGGCGCCGGGGGCGCGGGTGCTTTGTGTCGCCGATGGCGAGGGGCGCAATTCGGTTCATCTGGCCGGGCTGGGGCATCGGGTGACGGCCTTCGACGCCTCGTCGGTGGCGCTGGAGAAGGCCCGTGCGCTGGCGGCGGAGAAGGGCGTTTCGGTCGATGTCCATCACTCCGGGATCGAGGATTGGGACTGGAGCCAGCCCT
Source organism: Pseudodonghicola sp. (assembly GCF_048268305.1). Classification (NCBI taxonomy): domain Bacteria; kingdom Pseudomonadati; phylum Pseudomonadota; class Alphaproteobacteria; order Rhodobacterales; family Paracoccaceae; genus Pseudodonghicola; species Pseudodonghicola sp. The sequence continues at coordinate 338,191 of NZ_JBLWVT010000005.1, read as the reverse complement.
ATGACGCTGTGGTCGGCGTCTTCATCCAATTCACCCCGCCGGAGCTGCGGGCCAAGCTGTTCGACTGGATGGCGCAGGCGGTGGCGCCGGGCGGTCTGTTGTTGCTGCACGGCTATGCGCCGAGGCAGGTGGGCTATGGCACCGGGGGCCCGGGCAATCCGGCGCATATGTATACCGAGGAATTGCTGCGCGGCGCCTTCGCCGGTTGGGAGATCCTGCGGCTTGAGGATTACGACCGCGAGATCGACGAGGGGCCGGGGCATTCGGGCCTGTCGGCGCTGGTCGATCTGGTGGCGCGCAAGGCGGGGTGAGGCCCGTCTCGGAAACCGTCCGGGGGACGGTTTCAGGGCCGAACGGGCGGAGCCCCGGGCGTTGCTTTCGCTGCGCTGAGGGACGCGCCCGACCCTGGGTGGGCGCGGCCCGGCCTGACGGCCGGGCAACAGACGCCAAGCGTCTTTCCAGTTTCGGGGCCGGGCCAGCTTCAGGGCCGGACGCGTGCGTTCGGCGCTTCGGAAACGAAAAGAGGGGCCGCTTGGCCCCTCCTCATCTCGTTGCTCTGGGCCGGATCAGGCCAGCAGCGCCTTGACCTTCTCGGCGACGGCCTTGGCGGTGATGCCGAATTTCTCGTAGAGAACATCGGCCGGGGCGGAGGCGCCGAAGCTTGCCATGCCGACGAAATCCGCCTTGCCCTCGCGGCCGCGCTCGCCCAGCAGCCAGCGATCCCAGCCGCCGGCGCGCACCGCGGCCTCGACGCCGACACGCACCGGACCGGCCGGCAGCACCTTGCGGCGATAGGCTTCGTCCTGCTCGGCGAAAAGCTCCATGCAGGGCATGGAGACCACGCGGGTGCCGATGCCTTCGGCCTGCAGCAACTCGCGCGCCGCCATGGCGATGGAGACTTCGGAGCCGGTGGCGATCAGGATCGCCTCACGCTTGCCCTCGGCCTCGGCCAGCACATAGGCGCCCTGGGCGGTGAGGTTGTTCATCTTGTGCTCAAGCCGCACCGTCGGCACGCCCTGACGGGTCAGCGACAGCACCGAGGGGGTTTCCTTCGAGGTCAGCGCGACCTCCCAGGCCTCGGCGGTTTCCACCGTGTCGGCGGGGCGGAACACATAGGTGTTCGGTGTCGCGCGCGAGATCGCCAGATGCTCCACCGGCTGATGGGTCGGGCCATCCTCGCCCAGCCCGATCGAGTCGTGGGTCATGACAAAGACGGTGGGAATGCGCATCAGCGCCGCCAGCCGCATCGCCGGGCGGGCATAGTCGGTGAAGGCCATGAAGGTGCCGCCATAGGGGCGCACGCCGCCATGCAGCGCCATGCCGTTCATCGCCGCCGACATGCCGTGTTCGCGGATGCCCCAATAGACATAGCGACCCTTGCGGTTCTCGGGCATGAAGGCGTCGAGATCGGGGGTCTTGGTATTGTTCGAGCCGGTCAGATCGGCCGAGCCGCCGACGGTCTCGGTCATCAGCGGGTTGACCACCTCAAGCACCTTTTCCGAGCTGGCCCGGGTGGCGAGCTTCGGCGCGGTCTCGCTCATGTCCTTCTTCAGCGCGCGGATCACCGAGGTCAGCTTTTTCGGCACCTCGCGGTCATAGGCGCGAGTGAACTCCGACTGCTTGCGCTCGGAGAGCGAGGCAAAGCGGATGTCCCAATTGGCGCGCTCGATGGCGCCACGCTTGCCGATGGCCTCCCATTCGGCCTTGATGTCGGCTGGGATTTCAAAGGCCGGCGCGGTCCAGCCATAGGCGGCCTTGGTGTCGGCGATCAGCTTGGGATCGGTCAGCGCGCCGTGACCCTTGGAGGTGTCCTGCGCCGAGGAGCCCAGGGCGATATGGGTCTTGCAGGCGATCATCGAGGGCTTGCGGCTGGCCTTGGCCTTTTCGATGGCGGCGTCGATCGCTTCGGGATCATGGCCGTCGATCGCTTGCACATGCCAGCCCGATGCGCGGAAGCGCGCCAACTGGTCGGTGCGATCCGACAGCTCGACGGTGCCGTCGATGGTGATGTTGTTGTTGTCCCAGAAGACGATCAGCTTGCCCAGTTGCTGGCGGCCGGCAAAGGCGATGGCCTCCTGGCTGATCCCTTCCATCAGGCAGCCGTCGCCGGCCATCACATAGGTATGGTGATCGACCACCTTGCGGCCATAGCGGGCGCGCTGAATTTCTTCGGCCATGGCAAAGCCCACGGCGGTGGCGATGCCCTGGCCCAGCGGGCCGGTGGTGGTCTCGATCCCCGGGGCATGGCCATATTCCGGGTGACCCGCGGTGATGGCGCCCCATTGGCGGAAGTTCTTGATCTGCTCGATGGTCATCTCGGGATAGCCGGTGAGATAGAGCAGCGAATAGAGCAGCATCGAGCCGTGGCCGGCCGAGAGGATGAAGCGGTCACGGTCGGGCCAGTTGGGGGCGGCGGCGTCGAACTTCAGGTGTTTTTCATAGAGCACCGTTGCCACGTCGGCCATGCCCATCGGCATGCCGGAGTGGCCCGAGTTGGCGGCGGCGACGGCATCCAGCGTCAGCGTGCGGATGGCGGCGGCCTTGTTCCAGTGGTCGGGATGGGCGGTGCGCAGGGCGGTCAAGTCCACGGGAGAAATCCTCTGGCGTTGCGGGCGGAGATGCCGCTCAATATCACCCGAGGACCAAAGATCAAGCTTCGCCGCCCAGTGCGGTGGGTCGCACATCAGGTGAGCCGGCCAAGTGCTTGAAACCAAAGGGGGGGTATTTTCCCGGAGGTTTCGCTAGACTGGGTGTCAATCGGCCCGCCGTGCGATTCGGCAGAGCCCGCTGCTCTATGCGGCGTTCCGGGCCGGAGTGGTGAAACCGCCGCAGAAAAGGTAAGAGGCATGAGCCAGATAGAGGAATTGGAAGGCCGGATCACGGCGGCGATGGCCCGGATCAGCGTGGGTCTGGGCGCGCTGGCGGAACGGGCTGGCAGTCAGGCCGTGGCCGAGGCCGGTCTGGCAGAGGCGCTTGAGGAAGAAAAGCTCGCCAACGCGCAGCTTGAGGAACGGCTGAAACATCTGAAGGATCGTCACGCCGAGGAGATCGCCGCGCTCGAAGCGCTGATCGAGGCCGGGGCGGTCGAGGGCGAGCCCGCCGATACCGAGATCGAAGCGCTCAGGGCCGAGATCGCGGCGCTGCAGGCCGAACTGGCCGCGGCCCGGATCGGCGCGGTCCCTGGCGATCTTGAGGTGCTGCAGGCCGAGGTGGCGCATCAGGCCGAGATGGCGGCACGGCTCGACATGGATGTGCAGCGTCTGCGAAAGTCGAACGAACAACTGCGCGAGGCCAATGCCGCCCTGCGCGAGGCCAATGAGGCCGGCGTGGGGGAACCCGCGCTGATCAACCGCGCCATGCTGGCCGAGCTTGAGGGGCTGCGCGCCACCCGCGCCGCCGAGGCGGCCGAGGCGGGCGCCATCCTGTCGCGGCTTGAGCCCTTGCTGTCGAGCGCGCGCAATATGCCCGAAGGGGAGGACGAATGATGCCTGAGGTGACGATCCATATCGGCGGCCGGGGGTTCGAGGTTTCCTGTCAGGAGGGCGAGGAGGGCTATCTTTTCGCCGCCGCCAAGATGCTGGATGACGAGGCCAGCGTGCTGTCCGATCAGATCGGTCGGATGCCCGAGGCGCGGATGCTGCTGATGGCCGGGTTGATGCTGGCCGACAAGACGGCCGCGGTCGAGGACCGTATCCGCGAGGTCGAGGCGCAATTGGCCGAGCGCGAGGCGGAGCTTGAGGCGTTGCGCAACGCGCCGGCTCCGGCGCCGGAACGCATCGAGGTGCCGGTGGTGCCGGCCGCGGTCACCGAAACCCTGGCCGAGCTGGCCGCCCGTGCCGAGGCATTGGCCGACGAGATCGAGGAAAAGGGCGCGGTCGAGTGATCGCTGAACCTCACGTCGGGACATAAAAAGGGGGCCGAATGGCCCCCTTTTCGTTCGTAACGGTCATGCGGCGATCAGGAATTCGCTTCGCGGATCTTCTCGGCGGCATCCTTGTCATAGGTGATGCCCTTGTCGTCGAAGAGCTGGTCCAGCTCTCCCGAAAGGGTCATTTCGGTGACGATGTCGCAGCCGCCGACGAATTCGCCCTTGACGTAGAGCTGCGGAATCGTCGGCCAGTCGGAGAAATCCTTGATCCCCTGGCGGATGTCGGCATCTGCCAGGACGTTCACGTCCTGAAAGTCGACACCCATATAGTTCAGGACACCGGCCACACGGCTGGAGAAGCCACATTGCGGTGCGTCCTTGGTGCCCTTCATGTAAAGCACCACGTCATTGGCGGAAATGGTTTGCTGAATGCGATCTGCTGCGTCGGTCATTTGCGCGTCTCCTTGCGGCAGGGGGATTGGGGGAAGGGGCCGTCAGTCGGGCGCCTTGGTGGTCAGCGCCAGGGCATGCAGCCTGCCGCTGTCGATTTCGGATTTCACCGCGGCATTGACGGCGCGCTGTTGCTGCACCCGGCTCTGGCCGCGAAAGCTTTCGTCGACGACCTCGGCGGCCCAGTGGTTTCCGTCGCCGGCGAGATCGGTGATCGTGATCTTCGCGGAGGGGAAGCTGGCACGGATCAGTGTTTCGATTTCGTGGGCTTGCATGGCCATGCGGGGTAACTCCTGTTGGTCTCGCGTCCAGATGTAGGACGCAAGGGCACGCCGCGCAAGCGCGGCGGCCCGTTGGGACGTCTGTGTCGGGGCTCAGCCCAGGGCGGCTTCGAAGCTGGTGCGATAGAGCGTCGAGAGATCCGCCAGCGGCGCCTCGGAGCCGTCGAAGCGTACCGTATCGCCGATGAAACGGCCGACCGTGCTCAGGGTGACCCCGGCCTGACCGGCGGCGGTCATCAGCGCCTCGGCCTGATCGAAGTTGCAGGCGATCAGATAGCGGGCCTGATCCTCGCCAAACAGGAACGGGGTGGCGCCACTGTCCAGATGCACGCCGACGCCAGAGCCTTCGGCCAGCTCGAACGCGGCCAGGGCCAGGCCGCCGTCCGACAGATCGGTGCAGGCGGTGATCAGCTCGCGATTGGCGCGGATGAAATCACCGTTGCGCTTTTCGGCATCGAGATCGACGTGGGGCGCATCGCCTTCCTCGCGGTTGAAGACCTCGGCCAGCAGGGCGGATTGGCCCAGATGGCCGAGGGTCTCGCCCAGCAGCAGGGCGACGTGACCCTCGCGCACCCGGGTGCCGATGATATCCGCCTCGCAGGCGATCAGACCCACGGCGCCGATGGTGGGTGTCGGCAGGATCGCGACGCCATCGGTCTCGTTATAAAGCGACACGTTGCCCGAGACGATCGGCATGTCGAGCGCGGAGACGGCTTCGCCGATGCCTTTGATCGCGCCGACGAACTGGCCCATGATCTCGGGCTTTTCCGGATTGCCGAAGTTCATGTTGTCGGTGGTGGCCAGCGGCGTGGCGCCGACGGCGGTCAGGTTGCGATAGGCTTCCGCCACCGCCTGCTTGCCGCCTTCGACCGGGTTGGCCTTGACATAGCGCGGGGTGACGTCCGAGGTGAAGGCCAGCAGCTTGTCGGTGCCATGCACCCGCAGGATGCCGGCGCCGAAACCGGGGCCGCGGGCGCTGTCGGCCATCACGGTGCTGTCGTATTGCTCATAGACCCACTGTTTCGCCGCGTAGTTCGGCGAGGAGATCAGCGCACGCAGCCCGTCGATGGGGTCGATCTGCGCCACCTCGCCCAGGGCTTCGGCGGCCGGGGTCTCGACCCAGGGACGATCGTATTCCGGCGCCTCGGACGACAGTTTCGACAGCGGCAGATCGGCCTTGGTCTCGTTGTTCATCATGATCAGGAAGCGGTCTTCGGCGATCGTCTCCCCGACGATGGCGAAGTCCAGATCCCATTTCTCGAACACCGCGCGCGCCTCGGCTTCCTTCTCCGGACGCAGAACCATGAGCATCCGCTCCTGGCTTTCCGACAGCATCATCTCGTAGGCGGTCATGCCTACTTCGCGGCAGGGCACCTTTTCCAGGTCGAGCCGCACGCCCAATTCGCCCTTGTCGCCCATCTCGACGGCGGAGCAGGTGAGACCGGCGGCCCCCATGTCCTGGATCGAGATCACCGCGCCGGTCTTCATCAGTTCCAGCGTGGCTTCCATCAGCCGCTTTTCGGTGAAGGGGTCGCCGACCTGAACGGTGGGGCGCTTTTCCTCGATGGTGTCGTCGAATTCGGCCGAGGCCATGGTGGCGCCACCGACGCCGTCGCGCCCGGTTTTCGCGCCGAGGTAGACGACCGGCATGCCGACGCCGGAGGCGGCGGAGTAGAAGATCTTGTCGGCGTCCGCCAGGCCGGCCGCAAAGGCGTTGACCAGGCAGTTGCCGTTATAGGCGGGGTGGAAGCGAACCTCGCCGCCGACGGTCGGCACCCCGAAGCTGTTGCCATAGCCGCCGACGCCGGCGACGACGCCATGCACAAGTTGCTTGGTCTTCGGGTGATCGACCGCCCCGAAGGATAGCGAGTTCATCGCCGCGATCGGTCGCGCGCCCATGGTGAAGACGTCGCGCAGGATGCCACCCACGCCGGTCGCCGCACCTTGATAGGGTTCGATGTAGGACGGGTGGTTGTGGCTTTCCATCTTGAAGATGACCGCCTGGCCGTCACCGATATCGACGACGCCCGCGTTCTCGCCCGGGCCACAGATCACTTGCGGGCCCGTCGTCGGCAGGGTGCGCAGCCACTTCTTCGACGACTTATAGGAACAATGCTCGTTCCACATGGCAGAGAAGATGCCAAGCTCGGTAAAGGTTGGCTCACGTCCGATGATGTCGAGGATACGCTGATATTCGTCCGGCTTCAGCCCATGGCTTTCGATCAGCTCCGGCGTAATCACTGGGTCTTGCATCGGTCGGGGGTCTCCGAGTGGCTTTGTCTGCGCCCTCTATTAGGGCATGGCCCCGTTGGGGAAAAGGGCCAAGCGCATCGGCGGCGCATGCGGAAAAGACCTTGGAACAAAAAAAGAGGCCGAGCACTAAGCTCGGCCCAAGTCCAACAGGGAGGTATGAAGATGATGCGCAACTGAGCGACATCGCCTTCGCGTGGTCATTTAGGCGTCACTTCGTGAACGTTCAAGCGCTATAATGCCGCATATGCAGCATGACCGGCATGTTTTTTCTGCATAGCTCAGAGCTTGCCGAGCTGCCGCAGTTGTTTGCGGTGGTGAATGATCTCGTCCTGGACGAAGTCACGAAAGGCCGCGATCCGCTTGGAGTGGCGCAATTCCTCGGGATAGGCGAGAAAAACAGGGACTTCGCCCGATTCAATCTGCGGCAGCACACGGACCAGATGCGGGAATTCCTCGGTCAGGTAGTCGGGCAGAACGCCGATGCCGAGATCGTTCAGAACCCCTTGCAGAACGCCGAAGTAGTTATTCACTGTCAGCAGGGAATGCGGCCCATTGGCCATCAATTGCTGCACCAGCGAAGCGCCCGCCGCCACCTGATGGGCGCCGGCGCTCTGACAGATCAGCCGGTGGTCGGAAATATCATCCAGCGACATCGGTGTGCCGGCGCGGTCGAGATAGTCGCGCGAGGCATAAAGTTGCATCTGCACCGTCATCAGTCGCTTGCGGATCAGATCGGCCTGGCTCGGCTCCTTCATGCGGATCGCCACATCGGCCTCGCGCATCGGCAGGTCGAGCACGCGCTCCTCCAGCATCAGGTCGATCTTCAGGTCGGGGAACTTCTCGAACAGCTTGGGCAGGCGGGGCGCCAGCCAGAGCGTGCCAAAGCCGGTGGTGGTGGTGACCTTGAGTTCGCCGAAGACCTCTTCCTCGCTGTCGCGGATGCGGGCAGAGGCCGCCTCCAGCCGTTTCGACATCGAGGAGGTCGCCTCGAACAGGAGTTCACCCTGTTCGGTCAGGATCAGGCCGCGGGCGTGGCGATGGAACAGCGTGGTGTTGAGTGATTCCTCAAGCGCGCGGATCTGGCGGCTGACGGCCGATTGCGACAGGTTCAGCCGGTCACCCGCATGGGTGAGGCTGCCGGCGTCGGCAACGGCGTGAAAAATTCTCAGCTTGTCCCAATCCATCTGTATCGCTTTCGTTCTTGCGGTCTTTCCCGCCAGTGCGGGTGGGGCATCTAACATGCTGTATTATGCTTCGTAAGGAAATGGGCAAAAAAACGCTACACAGGTCAGCTTTTTTGACCTATTATTGGCGGCAATTGTTGCAAACTAGTCAGCTTTGGGAGGAGCAGATGAGTCAGCAGAAAATTTCGCTGAACGACCGTTTTGATCTGGAGAAGAGCCCGGTGCTGTTGAACGGCACCCAGGCTCTGGTCCGCCTGATGCTGATGCAGAAGGCGCGGGACAAGGCGGCGGGGCATAATACGGCCGGTCTGGTGACGGGCTATCGCGGCTCGCCGCTGGGCGCGGTCGACATGCAGATGACCCGGGCGGCCAAGCCGCTCGCCGCCAGCGACATCACCTTTCAATACGGGTTGAACGAGGATCTGGCGGCCACCGCGCTCTGGGGCAGCCAGCAGGCCGAGCTGCGCGGTGAAGGCAAGTACGACGGCGTCTTCGGTCTGTGGTACGGCAAGGGGCCTGGGGTGGATCGGTCAGGCGACGCCATCCGTCACGCGAATATGGCCGGCACCTCGCGCTTGGGCGGCGTGCTGATGGCGATGGGGGATGACCATACCGGCGAATCCTCCACCGTGCTGCACCAGTCGGAATGGGCGTTGATGGATGCCTATGTGCCCATCGTCAGCCCGGCCGGGGTGCAGGAAATTCTCGATCTTGGGCTCTATGGCTTTGCCCTGTCGCGGTTCTCGGGTCTCTGGGTCGGCCTGAAGACGATGAAGGACACCATCGAGGTGACCTCGGTGGTGGATGGCCGGCCGGACCGGGTGCAGCTGGTGACGCCGAAATTCGACATGCCCGAGGGCGGGTTGAACATCCGGCTGGTCGACGACCGCACCGCGCAGGAGGCGCGGCTGATCGACATCAAGCGCTTTGCGGCCGAGGAATTCGCCCATGCCAACAAGATCGACAAGCGGGTCTGGGGCAAGCCGGGCGCCAAGATCGGTCTGGTGGCGGCGGGCAAGAACTGGCTCGACCTGCAACATGCGCTGACCATGTTGAACATAGATGAGGCCGAGGCAGAGCGGCTGGGGATCACCACCTATAAGATCGCCCAGGTCTTTCCGCTGGACATGAAGGGGTTCCACGATTGGGCCGAAGGGCTCGATCTGATCGTGGTGGTGGAAGAAAAGCGCAAGCTGATCGAGGTGCAGATCAAGGAGGCGATCTTTGACGACCGCCGCGGTCGCCGGGTCTATGGCTGGTACAAGGGCGGCGCCGGCGGCATGCATCAGGAAGAGCTGTTCCCGACGCGCGGCGCGCTCGACCCGCTGATGATCGCCGAGAAGCTGGGCAAGATCCTGCTGGAGGAGGGGCGCGACACCGATGCGATCCGCGCCGGCCTGCAGGCGCTGGACGATGCACGGCGCGCCGACAATGCCGAGGAACTGGCCAGCCGGCTGCCCTATTTCTGCTCGGGCTGTCCGCATAACACCGGCACCAAGATCCCCGAAGGATCGCGTGCCTATGCCGGGATCGGCTGTCACTTCATGGTGCAGTGGATGGACCGCGACACGCTGGGCTTCACCCATATGGGGGGCGAGGGCGCCAACTGGATCGGCGAGGCGCCGTTCTCCAACACCAAACACGTGTTCCAGAACCTGGGCGATGGCACCTATAACCACTCCGGCGTGCAGGCGATCCGGGCGGCTTTGGCGGCAGGCACCACGATCACCTACAAGATCCTCTATAATGACGCCGTCGCCATGACCGGCGGGCAGGAGAATGAGGGCGGCCTATCGGCGGCGCGCATCGCCAACGAGCTGAAGGCGATGGGGGTGCAAAACCTCGCCATCGTATACGACGAGAAAGAGGACGTGGATTTCAAGGCGATGCCGGCGGGCGTGCCCACCTTCGAGCGCGACCAGCTGCTGAAGGTCGAGGAGGATTTTCGCGACAAGGAAGGCGTTTCCGCCATCGTCTATATCCAGACCTGCGCGGCGGAAAAGCGGCGGCGGCGCAAGCGCGGCACCTTCCCCGATCCCGACCGTCGGGTGCTGATCAACCAGGATGTCTGCGAAGGCTGCGGCGACTGCGGGGTGCAGTCGAACTGCGTCTCGATCGTGCCGAAGGAGACCGAGCTGGGCCGCAAGCGGGCGATTGACCAGTCGTCCTGCAACAAGGATTTCTCCTGCCTCAAGGGCTTCTGCCCGTCCTTCGTGACGGTGCAGGGCGCCAAGATCCGCAAAGAGGCGACGGCCGATCTCGACTTGCCGCATTTGCCCGCGCCAAAGCTGCCGGCGATCCATGGCACCTATAACGTGGTGATCACCGGCGTCGGCGGCACCGGTGTCGTCACCATCGGCGCGGTGCTGGCGCAGGCGGCGCAGATCGACGGCAAGGGCGCCGGGATGATGGAGATGGCGGGGCTCGCCCAGAAGGGCGGCGCGGTGCATATCCATTGCCGGCTGGCCGAAAAGCCCGAGGATATCAGCGCCATCCGCGTCGCCACCGGCGAATGCGACGCGCTGATCGGCGGCGATCTGGTGGTCAGCGCCGGCGCCAAGACGCTGGGGCTGATGCGCCCGGGTCAAAGCGGCGCGGTGGTCAACAGCCACGAGATCATCACCGGCGATTTCACCCGCAACACCGAATTCACCATCCCGACCGACCGTTTGTCGCTGGCGCTGGAGGCGCGGGTCAAGGACGGGCTGACGCTGTTCGATGCCTCGGACCTGGCGCGGGTGACGCTGGGGGATTCGATCTATTCTAACATGATGGTCTTTGGCGCCGCCTGGCAGCGTGGGCTGGTGCCGATCAGCCATGAGGCGATTGCCCAGGCGATCGAGCTGAACGGCGCGGCCGTCCAGATGAACCAGCGCGCCTTCGAGATCGGCCGCTGGGCGGTGGTGCATCCGGAGGAGGCCGCCAAGCTGATTGCACCGGCTGCCAATGTGATCGAACTGCCCAAGACCCTGGACGAGAAGATCGAGTTCCGCGCGCGGCAACTGGTCGATTACCAGGGGTCGCGGCTGGCGAAACGCTATCGCAAGCTGCTGGACGGGATCGCTGACAAGGGGCTGAAGGAGGCGGTCGCGCGCGGCTATCACAAGCTTCTGGCCTATAAGGACGAATACGAAGTCGCGCGGCTGCTGTTGACGAGCCGCGAGAAGGCCGAGGCCGAATTCGAAGGCGATCTGAAGCTGAGCTTTCACATGGCGCCGCCGATCCTGGGCGGCATCGGGCCGGATGGGCGACCGAAAAAGCGCGAATTCGGCGAATGGATGCTGGGGCCGCTCAAGCTTCTGGCCCGGATGAAGGGGCTGCGCGGCACGCCCTTCGATCTTTTCGGCTATTCGGCCGAGCGCAAGATGGAACGGGCGCTGATCAAGCAGTTCGAGCGCGACATGAAGGAGGTCTTGCCGAAGGTCACGCCCGAGACCCGCGACATCGCATTGGCGCTGGCGCTTCTGCCCTTGCAGATCCGCGGCTTCGGCCCGGTCAAGCAGGAGAACGAGGCCAAGGCGGCCAAGCGGCGGGAGGAGCTTTTGGCGAGCTTCCGCCAGGGCGGCCCGGAACTGGCCAAGGCGGCTGAGTGATCCGGCTGTCGGCGCCGCGGGCCTCTGGTCGCAAAGCGGCGCCGACCAGCGCAGGCGTGATTCGGGCGTGACCGTCTGGGGCGCGCGCGACGGACTGCTGCCGGTGATGGCTGTTCGTTCCGTCCGGCCGTCGCGGGCGGTGGCCGGGCAGGGAGCCGCCCGATGGAAAAGGCCCCCCGGGGGCGCGGGTCTGATCAAACCTGCGGAGAGGGCCGAAGGGGTGACCCCGGCAGGGCTCGCGGCATCGTCATCGGCGGCTAGGGGCGCCGTTATCGTCGCCGCATCCGATGAAGGTGCGCGGGAAGGGGCTGCTGCCGATCTTCGGCGGACTTGCTGGGCGCCTTGTGCCACGGGCTTTTGATCAAAGAATTGCGCGTGCGGATTGGCCGCCCGGTGCGCGGGGGCAAGCGCAATCCCGTCAGGGGCGACATTTCGGCCCCGATGACACGGGACGCGCCGCTGATGATGGATTTTCCGGGCAAAGCAACGTATGGGGTGTTTCCACAACCGCCGAAGTCCTATGACTATGGCAATGAATTCGAGGAACGGCATCGCGCCTGACGAGCAATGGCAGTAGGTATTTTCGATTCCGGTCTGGGCGGGCTGACCGTCCTGGACGCTGTGCAGCACCGCCTTCCTGAGGTGGAGTTTCTGTATTTCGCCGACAGCGCGCATGCGCCCTATGGGGTGCGCGATGCCGAAGACATCTATCAGTTGACCAAACACGCGGTGGAAACGCTGTGGGATCGTGGCTGCGATCTGGTGATCCTGGCCTGCAACACGGCGAGCGCCGCGGCGCTCAGGCGGATGCAGGAGGCCGGCGTGCCGCAGGGCAAGCGGGTGCTTGGCGTCTTCGTGCCGTTGATCGAGGCGCTGACGGAACGGCAGTGGGGCGACAATTCCCCCCCGCGCGAGGTCGAGGTGCAGACCGTGGCGCTGTTCGCGACGCCGGCGACGGTGGCGAGCCGGGCGTTCCAGCGCGAGCTGGCCTTTCGGGCCATCGGTGTCGATGTCGAGGCGCAGGCCTGCGGCGGCGTCGTCGACGCGATCGAGGATGGTGACCGGATTCTGGCCGAGGCACTGGTGCGCAGCCATGTCGAGGCGCTGAAGCGGAAGATGCCCAAGCCCGATGCGGCGATCCTGGGCTGCACCCATTACCCGATCCTCGAGGACACCTTCCGCGAGGCGCTGGGGCCGGATGTGAAAGTGTTCAGCCAGGCCAATCTGGTGGCCGAGAGCCTGACGGATTATCTGAACCGTCACCCGGGCATGCTGGGCGCCGGCAAGGGTGGGTTTCTGACCACCGGCAATCCGCGCAAGGTCTCTGATCAGGCGATGCGGCTGTTGCGACGACAAGTGGAATTCGAAAAGGTCTGAGTGACCTTCCAAGCCTGTCGCAAAACCCAATGAATTCAAAAGGGAAGAGGTCTAAGATGACCCATAAAGTCGCCATTCTCGGGGCCAGCGGTTACACCGGGGCCGAACTGATCCGGCTGATTGCCCAGCATCGGAACATCGAAATCGTGGCCCTGTCGGGCGAACGCAAGGCCGGCATGGAAATGGCCGAGGTGTTTCCGCATCTGCGGCACATGAAGCTGCCGACGCTGTGCAAGATCGAGGAGATTGATTTCTCTGCCATCGATCTGTGCTTCTGCGCGCTGCCGCACAAGACCAGCCAGCAGGTGATCGCGGCGCTGCCGGCCGATCTGAAGATCGTTGACCTCTCGGCCGATTTCCGGCTGCGCGATCCGGCGGAATACGAGAAATGGTATGGCAACCCCCATGCCGCGCTCGCCCAGCAGGAAGAGGCGGTCTATGGCCTCACCGAATTCTATCGTGACGAGATCCGGGCCGCCCGGCTGGTCGCCGGGACGGGGTGCAACGCCGCGACCGGTCAATTCGCCCTGCGGCCGCTGATCAGCGCCGGGGTGATCGACCTGGACGAGATCATCCTCGATCTGAAATGCGCCGTTTCCGGCGCCGGGCGGTCGCTGAAGGAAAACCTGCTGCATGCGGAACTGAGCGAGGGGTATAACCCCTATTCCTTCGGCGGCACGCACCGGCATCTGGGCGAATTCGATCAGGAATTCTCGAAACTCGCCGGCCGGCCGGTCAAGGTGCAATTCACCCCGCATCTGATCCCGGCGAACCGCGGCATCCTCGGCACCGTCTATGTCAAGGGCGACCCGCAGGTCATCTATGACACCCTGCAGGCGGCCTATGCGGCCGAGCCCTTCATCCAGGTGCTGCCCTTTGGCGAGGCGCCCTCGACCCACCATGTGCGCGGGTCGAACTATTGCCACATCGGCGTTGCCGCCGACCGGCTGCCGGGGCGGACAATCGTCTTCGCCGCGCTCGATAACCTGACAAAAGGTAGCAGCGGCCAGGCATTGCAAAACGCCAACCTGATGCTAGGTGAGGATGAGGAGGAGGGGCTAACCATGGCCCCGCTGTTCCCGTAACAGGCGTTTCCGGGCGAGGGGAAGATGAAGAGTCTGAAAAAGCGACGTCGCATCCAGATCATCGCGCTTGCCGCGGTGGCGCTGGTCGTCTCGACCGCGCTGATCGGCTATGCGATGCGCGATGGCATCAACTTCTTCCGCTCGCCCAGCCAGGTGATGGCAGAGCCGCCGGCGGCCTCCGAGGTGTTCCGGCTGGGTGGTCTGGTCGAAGAGGGCACATTGGTGCGCGATCAGGGCGAGGTGGTGCATTTCGTGGTGACCGATGGCGGCGCCTCGGTGCCGGTGACCTACAAGGGGGTGCTGCCCGATCTCTTCGGCGAGAAGCAGGGGATGATCGGCACCGGGCGTTACGTGAATGGCGTCTTTGAAGCATCTGAAATCCTTGCGAAACATGATGAAACCTATATGCCGAAAGAGGTCATGGAGGCGCTGAAGGAACAGGGCGTCTACAAGGCCCCGGGCGAGAGCTGAGGCGCGGCGGTTTCGTGATCTCTCCTGGAGGTAGTCCCGGGGGCGATCGGTTTGACGCGCCTGCGGCGCGTGCCTCCGGCGGGGATATTTTCAGCTAGAAAAAGAGCGGGGTGCGCCCCAATCCCCAGGAAGGGGCGGGATGTGGCGCGCGCCAAGGTGATCGCGCGTTAACCTTCCTGTCGGAGCCTCTGCGCCGGATTGGCAGGAGGTGCGGCAATGCAGGATGTGCGGCAGATCGCCGAGGCGATCGTGGATCGGGAGGGCGGGTTCGTGTCCGACCCCGACGATCCGGGTGGGGCGACCAATCACGGGGTCACCATCCACACGCTGCGGCGGCTTGGGCTCGATCTGACCGGCGACGGGCAGGTGAGCGTCGCCGATCTCCGGGTGCTGAGCCGGGAGCGGGCGGTGGAGATCTTCATCAGCCAGTATTACCAGCGGCCGCGGATCGCCGAACTACCGGTGGCGCTGCAGCCTTCGGTCTTCGACATGTATGTGAATGCGGGGTCGAACGCGGTGCAGATCCTGCAGCGGCTGCTGCGTGAGATGGGGTATGACGTCGCGGTCGATGGGGTGATCGGGCCGCAGACGCTGGCGGCGGCGATGGATGCGGCCGCGCCCGACCCGGTCGCCCTGCGCGATGCCTATGGGGTGGCGCGGCGCAATTATTACTTCCGTCTGGCCGATAGCCGGGTGGCGAGCCGCAAATATGCGCGCACGCGCCTTGGCGGCAAGGGCGGCTGGATCAGCCGGGCGGAGGCGTTCCTGTCGCCGCGCTATCACCTGACGCAGGCGGAATTCTCCGCCCGCGTCGCGGCCTGGGGGTAGGGCGATGTTTCGGGAACTGCTTTTGACGCTGTTCGGCGGCGGTCGCAATCTGGTCAGCCAGACAGCGGAGGTGTTTCGCGAGAATGCCGAGGCGGGCGCGGTCCGGGCGGCAGACCTGCAAGGGCAGGCGATGGCGCAGCTTGGCGCCGAATTCGCGGTGGCCCGGCAGGGCCGGTTCGACCGGCTGATGGATGGGGTCAACCGGCTGCCGCGCCCGGCGCTGGCACTGGGAACGCTGGGAATGTTCGTCGCCGCCATGGTCGATCCGCTGTGGTTCGCCGCCCGCATGCAGGGGCTGGCGCTGGTGCCGGAACCGCTCTGGTGGCTGCTGGGGGTGATCGTCTCCTTCTACTTCGGGGCGCGCTATCAGGTGAAGCACCAGGCGTTCCAGCAGGGTATCGCCGAGACCCTGGCGCGGGCGCCGCAGGTGATGGAAAACGTCGCCGGCTTGGAGAAGATGCGCCATGACAGCCCCGGCGCTGCGGATACCGGGCGGGATGCGCAACTGGTCTTGTCGGCGACCCGACCCGAGGCCAACCGGGCGCTGGAGGATTGGCGCGCCGCCAGGGTGGGCTGAGCCCGCCAGGGGGTTGCGACAACGTGATCCCGGGGCCGGCGCGAAAACCATTGGCCGGCCCCGCAGAGCGCCCTATACATCGGGGCATGATTACCGAATTTGGTCACTTCGCCCTGGTGCTGGCCTTCATGGCCGCAATCGTGCAAACCGTCGTCCCGATGGTGGGCGCGCAGAAACGCTGGTCCGGCTGGATGGCCGTGGCCGAACCCGCCGCCACGCTGCAATTCCTGATGACGGGGTTTGCCTTCGCGGCGTTGATGCATGCCTTCGTCACCTCGGATTTCTCGCTGAAGGTGGTGGTGGAGAATTCCCATTCCGCCAAGCCGATGCTCTACAAGATCAGCGGGCTCTGGGGCAACCACGAGGGCTCGATGCTGCTTTGGGTGCTGATCGTCTCGCTTTTCGGGGCGACGGCGGCCTGGTTCGGCGGTGGCCTGCCGCCCGGGCTGAAGGCGCGGGTGCTGTCGGTGCAGGGCTCGATCGGCGTGGCGTTCTACGCCTTCATCCTCTTCACCTCGAACCCCTTCCTGCGCCTGGCGGTGCCGCCCTTCGACGGGCAGGATCTGAACCCGCTGCTGCAGGACCCGGGGCTCGCCTTCCATCCGCCGTTTCTCTACCTCGGCTATGTCGGGCTTTCGATGTCCTTCAGCTTTGCCGTGGCGGCGCTGATCGAGGGACGGGTGGATGCCGCCTGGGGGCGCTGGGTGCGGCCCTGGACGCTGGCGGCCTGGATCTTCCTGACCATTGGCATCGCCCTGGGCTCCTGGTGGGCCTATTACGAGCTGGGCTGGGGCGGCTTCTGGTTCTGGGACCCGGTCGAGAACGCCAGTTTCATGCCCTGGCTCCTGGCCGCGGCGCTGCTGCATTCCGCCATCGTGGTGGAGAAGCGCGAGGCGCTGAAGGCCTGGACCATCCTGCTGGCGATCTTGGCTTTCGGCTTTTCGCTGATCGGCACCTTCATCGTGCGCTCGGGTCTGCTGACCTCGGTGCATGCTTTCGCCAATGATCCCGAGCGCGGCATCTTCATCCTGATCATTCTGGCGGTCTTCACCGGCGGCGCGCTGATGCTGTTTGCCGCCCGCGCCAATGCGATGGAGGCGAAGGGCGTCTTTGCCATGGTCAGCCGGGAAAGCGCGCTGGTGGTTAACAACATCCTGCTGGCGGTGGCGGCCTTCGTGATCTTCTTCGGAACCCTCTGGCCGGTCGTGGCCGAGATGGGCTTTGGCCGCAAGCTGAGCGTCGGGGCGCCCTATTTCAATGCCGCCTTCAGCCCCTTCATGGTGGTGTTGGGGCTGATCCTGCCGGCGGGCGCCATGCTGCCGTGGAAACGCGGACGGCTGGGTCGTACGCTCTGGTCGCTGCGCTATGCCTTCGGGCTGGCGGTGGCGCTGGCGGCGCTGGTCTGGGCGCTGCAGAGCGGGCGCAGCGCGCTGGGGCCGGTCGGCGTGTTTCTGGGCGCCTGGATCGTGTCGGGCGTGGCTGTCGACCTGTGGTCGCGTTCGGGCCGGGGCGTTAACCGGCTGGGCCGACTGATCCGGCTGCCGCGTGCCGATTGGGGCAAGGCGCTGGCCCATGCGGGGCTGGGCGTTACCATCTTCGCCATCGCCGGGCTCACCGCCTGGCAGAGCGAGGATATCCGCGTCGCCAAGCTGGGCGAAAGCTTCTCCGTCTCGGGCTTCGATCTGACGCTGGAGAAGGTGGAGGAGCTGCGCGGGCCCAACTATTTCTCGACCACGGGAACGGTGCGGGTACTGCGCCAGGGCCGCGAGGTGGCGGTGCTGCGCCCTGAGAAACGGGTCTATCCGGTGGCGCAGATGCCGACGACCGAGGCGGCGATCGACAACGGGTTCACCCGCGACGTCTATGTGGTGATCGGCGATCAGCAGGCCGATGGCGGCTGGACCGTGCGCACCTATATCAAGCCCTTCGCCAATTGGATCTGGGGCGGCGCGCTGATGATGGCCTTCGGCGGGTTCCTCAGCCTGTCCGACCGGCGGTTCCGGGTGGCGGCGGGGGCGCGCAAGCCGGCCGCCAAGCCGGTGGCGGCGGAATGAGCGGCGCGATGATCCGCGCCGGGCTGACCGCCCTGCTGCTGGCCGTCGCCGCACCGTCGCTGGCCGTGTTGCCGGATGAGATGCTGGCCGATCCCAAGCTTGAGGCGCGGGCGCGCGAGATCAGCAAGGGGCTGCGCTGTCTGGTCTGCCGCAACGAGAATATCGACGAATCGAACGCCGATCTGGCGCGCGATCTGCGCATTCTCGTGCGCGACAGGCTCAGCGCCGGGGATAGCGACCGGCAGGTGGTCGATTACGTGGTCGACCGCTATGGCGAATACGTGCTGCTCAGCCCCACCACCAAGGGGGCGAACTGGTTGCTCTGGGCCGCCGGCCCCCTGATGCTGCTGATGGGCGGCGGGCTGGCCTGGGTCTATTTGCGCGGCCGCTCCAGGGCGCCGCATCCGCAGGACGCCGCCCTGACCGAGGAGGAGCAGGAGCGCCTGCGCCGCATCCTCGATCAGGAGGGGTGACGCGCGGTTGTCCCTTTTCCCGCGTCGCCGCTTGCGGCAGGGTGCCGCCTGACACCGGACCGGGAGAGAGCCTTGGACTATCAGACCATCACCTTTGACATCGCCGACCATCTGGCAGTGCTGTCGCTGAACCGTGCCGACAAGATGAATGCGCTGAACGCGCAGATGCGGGCCGAGATCACCCATGCGGTGGGCCTGGCGGCGACAGAGGCGCGCGCGCTGGTGTTGACCGGCGTGGGGAGAGCCTTCTGTACCGGCCAGGATCTGGGTGACGCCGAGGGCGGCGTGATGGATCTGGAGCGTCTTCTGCGCGAGGAATACGGCCCGATGCTGACTGCGATCGCCAATTGCTCGATCCCGACCCTGTCGGCGGTCAACGGGCCGGCGGCGGGGGCGGGGGCCAATCTGGCGCTGGCCGCCGACGTGGTGATCGCCGCCGAGAGCGCCTATTTCCTGCAGGCCTTCACTCGCATCGGTCTGATCCCCGACGCCGGCGGCACCTATACCCTGCCGCGTCAGATCGGTATGGCCCGGGCCATGGGCGCGGCGCTGTTTGCCGATCGGATCAGCGCCCGGCAGGCGCAGGACTGGGGCATGATCTGGGAGGCGGTGGCGGATGACGCTTTCGAGGCGCATTGGCGGACGCGGGCGGCCTATCTGGCAAGCGGCCCCACCAAGGCCTTCGCCGGGGTGAAGACCGCCCTGCGCGCCAGTTTTGGCCATTCGCTGGAGCAACAGCTCGATCTCGAGGCGAAGCTGCAGGGCGACTGCGGCCGCAGCCGCGACTTCGAGGAGGGTGTAATGGCCTTCCTGCAGAAACGCCCGGCCGAGTTCGAGGGGCGCTGAGCCTGCAGCACATGTCCGAGACGCGCCTTGCCCCCCTGGGCCCTGACATCTGGTTGGCGGATGGTCCGACCGTCGCGGTGCTGGGCTTTTGCTATCCGACCCGGATGGCGGTGATTCGGCTCGGCTCCGGCGGGTTGATGATCTGGTCGCCGGTGGCGCTTGATCCCGACTTGCGGGCCGAGCTTTTGGCGCTGGGGCCGGTGGCGCATATCGTGGCGCCCAATGCGCTGCATCACCTCTCGGTTCTCCAGTGGCATCAAGCCTTTCCGCAGGCGCAGCTTCACGCCGCGCCCGGCCTGCCGGCAAAGCGCCGCGACATCCCCTTCGATCGCACCCTGGGCGAGGCGCCGGATCCGGCCTGGGCGGGGGATGTCGATCAGGTGCTGATCCGCGGCAATCTGATCACCACCGAGGCGGTCTTTTTCCATCGCGCCAGCGGCACGGTGTTGTTCACCGATCTGTTGCAAGGATTTCCGCCCGATTGGTTTTCCGGCTGGCGGCGGGCGGTGGTGCGGCTTGACGGCATGGTCGGGGCGGAACCCGCGGTGCCGCGCAAGTTCCGGCTGGCGTTCCAGGATCGCAAGATCGCGCGGGCGGGGGTGGCGCGGGTTCTCGACTGGCCGGCGCAGAGGCTGGTGATGGCGCATGGTCCGGTGGTGACCGAGGATGTCGCCGGCCTGCTGGCGCGGGCGTTTCGCTGGCTCGGCGTCTGATCGGGCCGCCTGACGCCGCCCGATCAGCAGAGGCGGCGATCAGCCGCGACGCCGGCGGCGGGTGTCGCGGCGGGGGGCGCCATCATCGTCGCCGGTGCCATCCGAGGCCGAGCTGAACGGGCCGAGCGCCTGGGTGATCTGTTCCAGCGTCGGCCGATCGTCGCGCGGGCGGCTGTCGAGCGCCTCGCGCATGTGGCGCAGATGCTCGGGCGTGGTGCCGCAGCAGCCGCCGATGATCCGGGCGCCGGCATCGCGCGCCAGGGCGGCATAATCGGCCATCAGCTCGGGCGTGCCGTCGTAATGGATATGGCCATCTTGATATTTTGGAATGCCGGCATTGCCCTTGCTGATGATCGGCAGCTCCGTCCCCTGGGCGACGAAGCCCAGCACGGTGCGCAGGATGTCCGAAGCGCCGGTGCCGCAATTGGCGCCGAAGGCCAGCGGCTGCGGCGCCAGGTCGGAGACCAGCCGCACCAGATCGGCCGAGGTCACCCCCATCATGGTGCGCCCGGCCGTATCGAAGCTCATGGTGCCACACCAGGGCAGGCCAGTGAGCGCGAAGGCCTCGGCGGCGGCAAGGTATTCTTCCGGCGCCGAGATGGTCTCGAGCCAGAGCACATCGACGCCGCCCGCCTTCAGCGCGTCGGCCTGCTCGTGGAACATCTCGACCGCGAGGGCGTGGGACAGCGGGCCGATCGGCGCCATGATCTCCCCGGTGGGGCCGACCGAGCCCGCGACGACGACTTTCCGTTCGGCCCTGTCGGCGACGTCGCGGGCCAGCTCCGCCCCGACGCGGTTCAGTTCGCCCACCCGTTTCTGCGCCTCGTGCAGCTTCAGCCGGGCGGCGTTGCCGCCAAAGGTATTGGTCAGGAAGAGATCGCTGCCGGCCTCGACTGACCCCTGGTAGAGCGCGGTGATCTTGGCGGGCTCGGCCGTGTTCCACAGCTCGGGCGCGTCGCCCGACTGCAGCCCCATGGCGAACAGATTGGTGCCGGTGGCGCCATCGGCCAGGATCACCTCGTTGGTGGCGAGCATCTTGGACAGGACATCAGTCATCTGGCTCTCCTTCGTGTGGGGGCGACCGGGGGCGCAGATACGACAACGCCCCGCCGGTGAGGGACGGGGCGCCGGTCAGGATCAGGAGACGCGCGGCGCCCGGCCCGGAAGGGGCATCAGCCCTGGGCGTCGCCCATCAGTTGCGCCTTGGCCTCGACCAGCAGGTCGGACATCTTGGCGCGGATTGCCTCGGGGCTCGATTTCTCGCCCAGATCGGCCGCCACCTTGCGCACCACATCTTCTTGCCCGGCTTCCTCGAAGTCAGCCTTGACCACCGAGGCGGCATAGGCGGTGGCCTCGTCGCCGGTCATGCCCATCAGGTCGGCGGCCCAGAGACCCAGCAGCTTGTTGCAGCGGGCCTGCGCCTTGAACTGCATTTCCTCGTCATGAGCAAACTTGGCCTCGAAGGCGTTTTCGCGATCGTCGAAAGTGGTCATGGGTCTGCTTCCCTAGAAAAGACTGTTTCCCCCCGTATGCCGCCCCGCGTCCGCGAGGGCAAGAGGATCCCGCGCGGCTTGCGACATAGTGGAGCTTGTACTATGTGGGCCTCAGGCGCGGGGACTCATCCCCGTCGCACAGCCGAAAGGTATGCTATGGCCCGCCGCAAGAAGATTTACGAAGGCAAGGCGAAGATCCTGTACGAAGGCCCCGAGCCCGGCACGATTGTGCAGTATTTCAAGGATGATGCCACTGCCTTTAACGCGCAGAAGAAAGACGTGATCGAAGGCAAGGGGGTTCTGAACAACCGCCTGAGCGAGTTCTTCATGCTGGGGCTGAATCAGATCGGCGTCCCGACTCACTTCATCCGCCGCCTGAACATGCGCGAACAGCTGGTGCGGAGCTGCGAGATCATCCCGCTTGAGGTGATCGTGCGCAATTTCGCCGCAGGATCGCTGTCGAAGCGTTTGGGGATCGAAGAGGGCACCCAGTTGCCGCGTCCGATCGTGGAATATTGCTACAAGGACGATGCGCTCGGTGATCCGATGGTCTCCGAAGAACATATCGCCGCCTTTGGCTGGGCCAGCCAGCAGGACATGGACGATGTGCTCAGCCTGGCGCTGCGGGTCAACGATTTCATGTCCGGCGTGATGCTGGCCGTGGGCATCAAGCTGGTCGACTTCAAGATCGAGATCGGCCGTGTCTACGAGGGCGACTTCCAGCGCCTGGTCGTCGCCGACGAGATCAGCCCGGACAGCTGCCGGCTGTGGGACATCGAAACCGGTCGTCACCTCGACAAGGACGTGTTCCGCCGCGATCTGGGCAGCCTGACCGACGCCTATTCCGAAGTGGCCCGCCGTCTTGGTGTGCTGCCGCAGGCGGCGCCGACGAAGCCCACGCTGATCAACTGAAATTCATGCCCGGACCCGGGCATGGGGAATGTCTATTACTTGAACAGAGAAGACGCCCGAAAGGGCCGATCTGAAAACGACCGGGGTGCAGGAATGAAAGCACGTGTGCATGTGATGCTGAAGAACGGGGTGCTCGACCCGCAGGGCGAGGCGGTGCGCCACGCGCTCGGCGCCATGGGCTTCGACGGCGTCGAAGGCGTGCGGCAGGGCAAGGTGATCGACCTGGACCTGGCCGAGGGCACCACCAAGGAACAGATCGCCGAGATGTGCGAGAAGCTGCTCGCCAACACGGTGATCGAAAGCTACGAGATCGAGCTGGGCTGAGGCGGGCGGGCCCGCTGGGCGCCCTGGCGCCAGGCGGGCCGGTCTTTCGCCTCGGACCCCGGCTTGATCCGACCCATCAGGCGCCGCCGGCCAGGTCCGGGCGGCGCCGTGCCATTGAAGACGCGAGCTGAAGGAGCCCAGCCATGCGCGCAGCCGTCATCACCTTTCCCGGGTCGAACGCCGACCGCGATCTGGCCGTCGCCTTCGAACAGGCCGGTTTCGATGTGACAATGGTCTGGCACAAGGACAGCGATCTGCCCGCCGGCGTCGACATCGTCGGCGTGCCGGGGGGCTTTTCCTTCGGTGATTACCTGCGCTGCGGCGCCATCGCGGCGCAATCGCATATCACCGCGGCGGTGATCGAACACGCGGCGCGCGGCGGCTTTGTGCTGGGCATCTGCAACGGCTTCCAGATCCTGACCGAAACCGGCGTGCTGCCGGGCGCCTTGCTGCGCAATTCCGGACTGAAGTTCATCAGCAAGCCGGTGGCGCTGAAGGTCACCACCACCGACAGCGCCTTTACCAGCGGCTATGAGGCCGGGCAGGAGATCATGATCCCGGTCGCCCATCACGACGGCAACTATTTCGCTGATGCCGAGACGCTGAAGGCGCTGCAGGATCAGGACCGGATCGCCTTCACCTATGCGCAGAACCCCAACGGATCGCTCGCCGACATCGCCGGCATCCTGTCCGAGAACCGTCGGGTGCTGGGAATGATGCCGCACCCCGAGCGCGCCTGCGACAACGGGCATGGCGGAAACGACGGAGCGGCGCTCTTCCGCGCATTGGCCGGGGTTCTGACTCCTGCATGACTTGAGCCTGCGCCGGCGGAGCAGTAATTTCGTCGCATGAATGCGACACATCTCCCGCCCGCGAAACGGACACGTGCCACGGCCATAAGCTGGCGGGTGCGGGTGGCCCTGCTTGTGTTGGTGACGGTTGCCATCGCCACCATCTGGACCACCAACCGGCTGTTGTCGGACCGTTTCACCGAAAGCACGCGCTATCGGGCCGAGCTCAGGTTGGCGCTTTACAGCGGCAACCTGTTGAGCGAGCTGCGCCGCAATGCCATCGTGCCGCAGCTCTTGTCACGCGATCCGACCCTGATCGCGGCGCTGCAATCCAAGGATTATTCGTTGTCGACCCAGCGGCTGATCTCCTTCGTCGAGGAGATCGGAGCGGCCTCGCTCCTGCTGCTGGATCAGGACGGCCGGGTGGTGGCGGCGACCGATCGCAACCGGCTGGGGCAGATGCGTCGGCAGGAGGCCTATTTCGTCGATGCCATCCGTGCCAATGCCACGGTGTTTTCGGTGATCCCGCGCGAGACGGGCGGCTATGCCTTCACCTACTCGCGGCGGATTTCCGATGGCGCGGGCATTCTGGGGGTGATCGTCGTCGAGGTCGATCTGGCCAAGTTCGAACGGGCCTGGGCCGGGATTTCCGACGCTGTGCTGGTCACGGACAGCACCGGCACCATCGTGCTGGCGACCGAGCCGCGTTGGCGCGGGCTGAGCGAGGAAGAGGCGCTGCAGCGGCAGACGCCGCAGGGCGCGATCCAGCGGGCGATCCGGATGACGGCGGATTGGACCGCGTTGCCGGTCGATGCCTATCTGCAGGGCGAGGCGGTGATGCGGATGGAAACCCGCATCCCGTTCCGCGGCTGGCGTATCACGTCTTTCACCACCTATGCCTCGATCCGCGAGAAGGTGAACGCGGTTCTGGCGCTGGAGATCATGGGATTCGCCATCCTGCTGGCGATGGCCTTCTATGTGCTCAGCCGCAAGACCGCGCTGAGAATGGCGCTGTTCCAGCGCGAGTCGGCGGAGCTTCGCGCGTTGAACGCCAGGCTGCAGCGTGAAATCGCCGAGCGGGAGCGGGTGCAGGAAAACCTTGCCGTGGCCGAACAGACGTTGGCGCAAAGCTCGAAACTCGCCGCCCTGGGCGAGATGTCGGCGGCGGTCAGTCACGAGCTGAACCAACCGCTGGCGGCGATGAAGACCTATCTCGCCGGTGCCCGGCTGCTCCTACGTCGGAACCGGCTGGAGGAGGCTTTGGCGAGCTTCGGGCGGATCGACGATCTGCTGGAGCGGATGGGGGCGATCACTCGGCAGCTCAAATCCTATGCCCGCAAGGGCAGCGAGACGTTGTCGCCGGTCAATCTGGGCGATGCGCTGCTGTCATCACTGGCGATGATGGAGCCGCAACTGCGCCAACGCCATGTACGGATCACCAAGATACTGCCCGAGCAGTCTGTTCTGGTGATGGGCGACCGGATGCGGATCGAGCAGGTGATGATCAACCTCTTGCGCAATGCGCTCGACGCCACCAAATCGGTGAATGACCCGGAGATCGAGATCATTCTCGCCGCCGGCGAAACGGCGACGCTGACAGTGCGTGACAATGGCTCCGGGATCGAGGATTTCGATGCGATCTTCGAACCCTTCTATACCACCAAACAGCCCGGCGACGGGGTGGGGCTTGGCCTCGCCATCTCGTCGGGGATCGTCAACGATCTCGGCGGCCGGCTGACGGCGCGCAATGGCCAGAGAGGGGGGGCGGTCTTCGAGATGCAGCTTCCCATCCTGGACGAGAGCATCGAGGCGGCAGAATAACAGGAAAGGAACACCAATGGCACAGGCGATGAAAATTGCCATCGTGGACGATGAGCAGGACATGCGGCAGTCGATCAGCCAATGGCTGGCGCTGTCCGGCTATGACACCGAGACCTTCGCCCGCGCCGAGGATGCGCTGAAGGTGCTGGGGCCGGATTATCCCGGTATCGTGATCTCGGATATCAAGATGCCGGGCATGGACGGGATGCAATTCCTGAAAAAGCTGATGGGCAGCGACAGCGCCTTGCCGGTGATCATGATCACCGGGCACGGTGATGTGCCGATGGCGGTCGAGGCGATGCGGATCGGCGCCTTCGACTTTCTGGAAAAGCCGTTCAACCCGGACCGGATGTCGGAACTGGCCAAGCGCGCCGCCAATGCCCGCCGGCTGACGCTGGACAACCGCGCGCTCAGGAAGGAACTGAGCGACGGCACCCAGTTGATGAAGAAGCTGATCGGCTCCTCCCCGGTGATGGAGCGGCTGAAGGAGGATATCCTCGATCTTAGCCAGGCCGACGGCCATGTGCTGATCGAGGGGGAGACCGGCACCGGCAAGACGCTGGTGGCCCATGCGCTGCATGCCGCCGGCAGCCGCGCCGGCAAGCGGTTCGTGCTGATCTCTTGCGCCGCGCTCGAGGAGGACGCGCTGTCGAAACGCCTGTTCGGCCCGATGATGCCGGAGGATGCGCAACTTCCGGCGATCGAGGAGGCCCGCGGCGGCACCCTGGTGCTTGAGGGGATCGAGGCGCTGAGCGATGCGTTGCAGGCGCGCCTGCTGAGCGCCATCAACGAACAGGGGACGCCGGCGGAAACCCGGATCATCGCAATCTCCAACCTGCAGGAGGCCGGCAAGACCTGCGAGGACGTGCTGCGCCCCGACCTGTTCTATCGGCTGGCGGCGCTTAGGATCATCGTGCCGCCGCTGCGCCAGCGCGGCGAGGATATCCTGACCCTGTTCACCCGGCTGACCGAGCAGTTTTCCGAGGAATACGGCTGTGACGCCCCCAAGGTCAGCGCCCAGGAGGCCGCCCAGCTGCTGCAGGCGCCCTGGCCGGGCAATGTGCGCCAGTTGATCAATGTCGCCGAACGGGCGGTGCTGCAGTCGCGGCGCGGCTCGGGGACCATCGCCTCGCTTCTGATGTCCGATCATGAAGAGATGCAGCCGGTGATGACCACCGAAGGCAAGCCGCTGAAGGAATATGTCGAAGCCTTCGAACGGATGCTGATCGACAATACCATGCGCCGCCACAAGGGGTCGATCGGCAGCGTGATGGACGAGCTGTGTTTGCCGCGGCGCACGTTGAACGAAAAAATGGCGAAGTACGGCCTGCAGCGATCGGATTATCTTTGATCCGTAACCGATACTATCCACTTGCTTTTTGGGCCTCTGCGGGGGCGGTCTGGCGCGAAAGGACAACCTTTCGCGCCAAATTCATTTCCGCCGGCGGGAATTCCGTGGCGGGGGTGCAACAAGCCCATTGTATTTTCCCGACGCCTCCCCTTATGTTGTGGAAATGGGCATGGCGCGTTTGTGCCGCCCGAATTTTGGAGAGATTCGCTGTCCCAGCCTTGACCGGCCAAGTTCCGGAAGTCTGGGCAGACCGATAGCGCCCCTTGGTGGGCATATATTGCCCTTGCCGAACTTCGGCGGGGTGGCAGAACGGGCAGGAAACGGGGAGGACCCGACCTGTCGGAGAAGAACCGCGATGACGCGCGCGCGAGCATGGAGCACACAGGTTTCGGGTCCGTCCGACGGACTTGGCCGTGCGCCGTCAGACATCGCCCTGACAAGACTTCACTTCAGACGTACGCGTCCGCCTGGGCGGGTGCCGATGAGGTGGTGCAACAAGGACATATGGCAAATAAAATGCTCATTGACGCCACCCACGCGGAAGAAACCCGCGTCGTGGTGGTGGACGGCAACAAGGTCGAGGAATTCGACTTTGAATCCGAAAATAAGCGGCAGCTCGCCGGCAACATCTATCTGGCAAAGGTAACGCGGGTCGAACCCTCGTTGCAGGCGGCTTTCGTCGATTACGGCGGCAACCGTCATGGCTTTCTGGCGTTCTCGGAAATCCATCCCGATTACTATCAGATCCCGGTCGCCGACCGCGAAGCTCTGATGGCCGAGGAACAGGCTTATGCCGATGCCATGCGCGCCCGCGATGATGATGACGACAAGGGCCCGAAGACCAGCTCGAAAAGCCGGAGCAAATCCTCCTCCTCGAGATCGAGGAGCAAGACCAAAGCCGAGGATCTGAAATCCGCTGATGCCGTCGAGACCAAAGAGGTCGAGGCCGAAATCAGCGGCATGGAAATGATCGACTTCTCCGAGCCGGAAGAGGGCGCGGAGGAGGTTTTCGCTCTGCCTGAGGGCAGCGATCCGCTCGAAGGCAGCTCGCCGATGGAGCGGGTGGGCGACACCCCCGTCGAAGAGCCCGGCGAGGAAGCCTCGGCGGCAGCGGCGGATTTTGCTCAGGCCGAGACCGAAGAGTCCGAGGACGAGGACGAAGACGACGGTCGTGAAGAGCAAGGCGAAAGCCGCTCTGATGCCGCCTCGAAAGACGATTCCATCGAATCCGTCGCCGATGACGACGATCACGAGGACATTCGTCCGCCGCGCAAACCGCGGCCGCGTCGCTACAAGATTCAAGAGGTGATCAAGGTCCGGCAGATCATGCTGGTCCAGGTCGTCAAGGAAGAGCGCGGCAACAAGGGCGCGGCGCTGACCACCTATCTGTCGCTGGCTGGCCGCTATTGCGTGCTGATGCCCAATACCGCCCGTGGTGGCGGCATCTCGCGCAAGATCACCAATACCACCGACCGCAAGAAACTTAAGGAAATCGCCGCCGAGATCGACGTGCCGCGGGGCGCCGGTCTGATCATCCGCACCGCCGGTGCCAAGCGCACCAAGGCCGAGATCAAGCGCGATTACGAATATCTGCAACGCCTCTGGGAACAGATCCGCGAACTGACGCTGCAATCCATCGCGCCGGTCAAGATCTATGAGGAAGGCGATCTGATCAAACGCTCGATCCGCGACCTCTATAATCGCGACATCGACGAGGTTCTGGTCGAGGGCGAGCGTGGCTATCGCATCGCCAAGGACTTCATGAAGATGATCATGCCGTCCCACGCCAAGAACGTGCAGCAATATGCCGATCAGATGCCGCTGTTCGCGCGCTATCAGGTCGAAAGCTATCTCAGCTCGATGTTCAACCCGGTGGTACAGCTGAAATCCGGCGGCTATCTGGTGATCGGCGTGACCGAGGCTCTGGTCGCCATCGACGTCAACTCTGGCCGGGCCACCAAGGAAGGCTCGATCGAGGAGACTGCGCTCAAGACCAACCTGGAGGCCGCCGAAGAGGTCGCCCGCCAGCTGCGTCTGCGCGACCTTGCCGGTCTGATCGTCATCGACTTCATCGACATGGACGAGCGCAAGAACAACGCCGCCGTCGAGAAGCGGCTGAAGGACAAGCTCAAGACCGATCGCGCCCGCATCCAGGTCGGCCGCATCTCGGGCTTCGGCTTGCTTGAAATGTCGCGTCAGCGTCTGCGTCCCGGCATGATCGAGGCGACGACCCAGCCGTGCCCGCATTGCCATGGCACCGGGCTGATCCGCTCCGACGACAACCTGGCGCTGAACATCCTGCGCCAGATCGAAGAGGAAGGCGTGCGCCGCCGTTCGCGCGAAGTGCTGGTGAAGGTGCCGGTGGGCATCGCTAACTTCCTGATGAACCAGAAACGCGAGCATGTCGCCCAGATCGAAACCCGCTATGGTCTTTCGGTCCGGATCGAGGGCGACCCGCGTCTGATTAGCCCGGATTTCTCGATCGAGAAATTCAAGACCGCTTCGCGCGTGGTGCCCGAACCGGTGGCGCCGGTGGTGTCGGTCGACACCTCGCTGATGGATCAGGTCGACAGTGACGCCGAGGCCGAGTTTGAGGACGAGGATGAGGTCGAAGAGACCACCGCACCCTCGACCACCGCACCTTCGACCGCCAGCACTGGCGACGAGGTCGGCAAGCCCAAGCGCAAGCGTCGCCGGCGGCGGCGGCGGCCGTCGTCTTCGTCGAAATCCGACAGCTATCAGGGCGATGAGTCCGAGGCCGAGGAGACTGGCGAAGAAGGCGACGAGGCAGAAGACCTGACCGTGGAAGAATCGGGCCCGGCCGAGGCCGAGACCGAGGCGCCCGCGCCGGTCGAAGCGGCCGCAGAGCCGGAAGCCGAAGCCGCGGCAGAGGCGCCGGCCGAGAAGCCGAAGTCGACCCGCAGCAGCAGCCGGTCGCGTTCCTCCTCCTCGCGCTCGCGCAGCAAGTCGAGCAGCAAGAAGAAGACCGAGGAGGCTGCGGAAACCGTGGCCGAGACCGGGGGCGAAGCCGCGGTGCCGGCTGCCGAAACGCTTGAGGCGCCGGCAGCGGAGGCCGAGGTCACTGCGGTGGAGACGGCGGTACAGGCTGAAACGCCTGAGGTCGCCGTTGCCGCTGAGGTCGAGGTGATCGCCACCCCCGAGGTCGAGATGGCCGAGGTGGAGCCTGCCGCCGAGCCTTTGCCTGAGGCCCCGGCAGAGCCTGCAGTCGAGGCGCCGGTCGCCGTGGCCGAGGCGCCGGTCGCCGTGGCCGAGACGCCGGTCGCCGAGGAACCTGCGGCCCAGCCGGCCGAGGTCGAACCCGAGGTCGCCGCTGCGGCCGAGCCGGAGCTGCAAGCTGCCGAGGCAACCGCGGCGGAACCCGCCGAGTCCGAAGACCCCAACAAGCCCAAGCGGCGCGGCTGGTGGTCGGCTGGCGGCAACTAAGCCCAGATCATCGGGCCCCGGATCGAAAGGTCCGGGGCCTTTTTCTTGGCCCGCCAGATCGCGCACGCGCCCCGGAGCTGCGGGCGCGGCGGGGCCCGCGCGGCTCCAAGCCCTTTTTCTAGCTGAAAATATCCCGGGGGAGGTGCCGCAGGCACCGGGGGCAGCGCCCCCATTGCAGGGGGCGACGTGCGAACCGGCCTCAGAGTGCCTTGCGGATCAGATAGGCCTGATGCCCGTCCAGCTCCTCACAGCCCAGGAACGCATGCCCGGACTGGTTGCAGAAATGCGGCACGTCGATCACTGCCGCCGGATCGCTGGCCAGAAGCCGCAGCACCGCGCCGGGCGCTAGGGCCTGCAGCCGCTTGCGCGCGCGCAGCACCGGCAGCGGGCAGAGCAGCCCCAGGGCGTCGACCGTCTCGGCAATCTCGATCTGGGCGTTTTCGTCATCCATGCCGGAGCGATAGGACAGAGCCACGCCCCTGTCTACGTCTGATCCGCGCCGAGGGCCGCCGCGCGGCAGCCAACCATCGCCTGACATTTGCGCGATGCGACGCCATGGCCCCGTGACCGAGCGGCCGCGATCGCCTATGTCTTCGCCATGTTCGGAATCGATATCTTCGACGCAGGCCTGATCCCTGCCATGGTCGCGGCGCTGGCCGCCGGCATCGTCAGCTTCCTGTCGCCCTGCGTGCTGCCCATCGTGCCACCCTATCTGGCCTATATGAGCGGCGTCTCGGTGACCGAGCTGAGCCAGGGGCAGGCGGCGCGTAACAAGGCGCTGCTCCCGGCGCTGTTCTTCGTGCTGGGCCTCTCCACGGTCTTTCTCTTCCTCGGCTTCACCGCCTCGGCGATCGGCACGCTGTTTCTGCAGTATCAATCCGTCTTCAACACGGTTGCGGGCATTCTGGTGATGATCTTCGGGGCGCATTTCATCGGCGTCTATCGCATTGGCTTTCTCGACCGCGAGGCGCGGATCGACGTCGGTGACCGGGGGGGCAGCGCGCTCGGCGCCTATGTGCTGGGGCTCGCCTTCGCCTTCGGCTGGACCCCCTGCATCGGCCCGCAACTGGGCGCCATCCTGTCGCTGGCCGCCTCCGAGGCCTCGGTCGCGCGGGGCACGCTGCTGCTGGCGGTCTATGCGCTCGGGCTCGGCATTCCCTTCCTGCTGGTCGCCGCCTTCCTGCCGCGGCTCACCGGGCTGATGAGCTGGATGAAGCGCCATATGGAGCGGATCGAACGGATCATGGGGCTGCTGTTGTGGACCATCGGGCTGTTGATGCTCACCGGGGGATTTTCCACCTTCTCCTACTGGCTGCTGGAAACTTTCCCCGGCCTCGCGCTCCTGGGCTGAGACTGCCTCGGCCGGGTCTTACTCTTGCCCCAAAACGCGGTTAACCTCGGTCCAGGTCAGACGAGGGCGGCATGAGCGGCGATCAGGATGGGCAGCGGGATGCGGGGCGCCGGGTGCGCCGGCGGCGGGTGTTCTATATCCCCGGCTATGACCCGATCCATCCGCGCCGCTATCGCGAGCTCTATCGCAAGGAAGGCGCCGCCCAGGCCACGATCTCGGGCTATGAGATCACACTGAAACCCAAGGCCACCGCCGGCCCCTATGGCTGGCAGGTCGCGGCGCGGATCGAGGGGGCCGAGGTCGCCGCCGATGTCGAGGTCTTGGTGTGGTCGGATATCGTGCGCGACAGCATGTCGAATTCAATTGCGGCGACCTATCTGCAATTGCTGCAAACCGCCTGGGCCTATATCGCCAGCGGCGCGCTCTGGCGGTTGATGCGGCTGCGCAAGGGTCCGGTGATCGCCGCGCTCTACCCGGTGGGGATGCTGCTGGGACAGGCGCTGTTGGCGCTGTTGCTGATCTGGGCCCTGGCGCGTCTCGGCGCGGCGCTCGCGCCTTTGGCCGGCTGGATCGGCGCGGTGATCGGCGCCGGGCTGGGCGTGGCGCTTCTGCGCTGGTTCAAGGGCAAGGATGGCAAGTTCTTCGCCTATTACCTGATGCATGACTACGCCTATTCCGCCCGTCACCGCGGCGCCAATCCGCCGGAGCTGGAAGCGCGGATGACGGAGTTCGGCGATCGCATCGCCGCGGCGCTGCACAGCGATGTCGATGAGGTTCTGGTGGTCGGCCATTCCTCGGGGGCGCATCTGGGCGTTTCGGTCCTGGCCGATCTGATCCGACAGGGAAGGGTGCCGGCCGAGGGCCCGGCGCTGGGGTTTCTGAGCCTGGGGCAGGTGGTGCCCATGGTCTCCTTCCTGCCGGATGCCTGGCGGCTCAGGGCCGATCTGGCCTATCTTTCGGCGCGTCGGGAACTGACCTGGGTCGATGTCTCCGCCCCCGGCGACGGCTGCGCCTTCGCGCTCTGCGATCCGGTGGGGGTGAGCGGCGTGGCGCCCGGTGACAAATGCTGGCCGCTGGTGGTCTCTGCCGCCTTCACCCAGACGCTGAGTGCCGCGCGTTGGAAGGCGTTGCGCTGGCGTTTCTTCCGGCTGCATTTCCAGTATCTCTGCGCCTTCGACCGACCGGGGGATTACGATTACTTCCGCATCACCGCCGGCCCCCTGACGCTGGCGGATCGCTATCGCGACCGGGTGCCGTCGAAATCGCGGATCGAACATCCGGTGTCGAAATACACGAGCGTCGCACCATGACCGAGCTGCCGCCGAAACCGCCGTCCCGGCCCGATCGCGTGTCGCTCTGGCGTTATCTGAGGCTGTTCAAGGCCGATATCCTCTCGGCCCAGCCGGCGCGGCTCTATCGCGCCTGGATGGCCGAATTCCGCACGCCCTTCTTCCGCTCCTTCCTGCTGAACCAGCCCGATCTGGTGAAGACCGTGCTGAAGGAGCGACCCGACGATTTCCCCAAGTCCGAGCGGATCGGAGAGGGGCTGAGGCCGCTTCTGGGCCAGTCAGTGTTCCTGACCAATGGCGCGGTGTGGAAACGTCAGCGTCGGATCATCGACCCGGCCTTCGAGGGCGGCCGGCTGCGGGATACCTTTCCGGCCATGTGGGCGGCGGGCGAGGCCGCCGTGGCGCGGTTGGATCGTCAGGTGGAAGGCGCCGGTGGCGCCCCGATCGAGGTGGAGGAGGTCACCAGCCACGCCGCCGCCGATGTGATCTTTCGCACCCTCTTTTCCATTCCCATCGAGCATGAGGTCGCGGCCGAGGTCTTCTCCCGCTTCCGGGCCTATCAGCGCGCCCAGCCGATTTTGAACCTGGCCGCCTTTGTGCCGCTGCCGCGCTGGGTGCCGCGGTTCTATCCCAGGGGAACGCGCGCCAACGCCAGGATCATCCGCGACCTGATCCGTCGGCTGACGGCGGAGCGGATGGCGGAGATCGGGGCGGGGACCGCGCCCGACGATCTGGCGACCAAGATCATGACCACGCTGGACCCGGTGACCGGCGAGGGCTTCGACACCGAGGAGATGGTTGACCAGGTGGCGATCTTCTTCCTCGCCGGTCACGAGACCAGCGCCTCTGCCCTGGCCTGGACGCTCTATCTGATGGCGATGTTCCCCGACTGGCAGGAACGGCTGGCCGAGGAGGCCGAAGGGCTTGAACCCGAGTTCGCCGCCGTCTCGAGGCTGCGCCTCAGCCGTGATGTGTTCCGCGAGGCGCTGCGCCTTTATCCACCGGTGCCGATGATGGTGCGCGAGGCGAGCTGTCCCGAGCGGTTCCGCGACCGCGATGTGCCGAAGGGCTCGCAACTGGTGCTGAGCCCCTGGCATCTGCACCGGCATGAACGGCTGTGGGACAATCCCGATGGCTTCGATCCGACCCGTTGGCAGACCGAGAATGGCAAGCAGTGTCAACGCGAGGCCTATATCCCATTCTCGGCCGGTCCCCGGGTCTGTACCGGCGCCGGTTTTGCCATGGTCGAGGGGCCGCTGATCTTGTCGATGCTGCTGCGCCGCTTCCGGGTTGAACGGGTGGCGGGGAGGGAGCCGGTGCCGGTGGCGCATCTGACGGTGCGGGCGCAGGACGGCATTTGGCTGAAGATCAGCCGGCGGGATTAAGGCCAAGAAAATTCGAATTTTCTTGGCAAATTTCTTCGAAGAAATTTGCGGTCAGCGAATGACGCGGACCGGTTCCTGATTGCAGAAGATGACGATCTGGCCGGCGTTTTCCACCGCATGAAAGCCGCGCCGGGCCAGTTCCGCCTCGAACCGCATCCGGCCGACCAGCCGTTCGATGTCGCGCGCCTGACGGCGGATCACCCCGCCTTCGCAGGCGGCGCGGGAGCTGAACAGTTGGTACAGCCATTTCTCGGGGTGGAGGTTGGGCGAAAGCTGGGTCATGGCCGGAAGTTTTCCGCAGCGTGCTTAACGCGCCCTTAATCGGCGCAGCACATAGAGCCGGATGGCCGAGGCGAGCCCGGTGTCGGTGCCGCGTTCGGCGTCGATCTCGGTCGCCAGCTCATTGAGCGCGCGACCCTCGTCGGCGGCGATTTCGCGGAAGGCGGCCCAGAATTCGTCCTCGAGCGAGACGCTGGTGCGATGCCCGCGCAATGTCAGGGAATGTTTCTTCGGTCGGCTCATTCGTCCGCCGCGTGGCTGTCCAGATCGCGGGCGGCCTTCTCGGCGCGGGCGCGGTCCAGATCCTTTTCGGCCTTGCTACGGCCGAACTTCACGGCGTTCTGGTCGGCGCGGGCCTTTTGGTCGGCCCGCGCCTTGTCCTTGCGATACCGGTTCAGATTGACCGGCTTGCCCATCAGCCCTTCGGACCGATCATGTCTTCGGGGCGCACCACCGCGTCGAAGGTCGCCTCGTCGACGAAGCCGAGGTTGATCGCCTCTTCCTTCAGCGTGGTGCCGTTCTTGTGCGCGGTCTTGGCGACCTTGGTGGCATTGTCATAACCGATGGTCGGCGCCAGCGCGGTGACCAGCATCAGGCTTTCCTTCATCAGCTTCTCGATGCGCGGCTCGTTGGCCTGAATGCCGTTCAGCATCCGCTCGGTAAAGCTGTCGGCGGCATCGCCCAGAAGCTGGATCGACTGCAGCAGGTTATAGGCCATCATCGGGTTGTAGACGTTCAGCTCGAAATGCCCCTGGCTGCCGGCGAACTTGATCGCCGCGTCATTGCCCATGATATGGGCGGCGACCTGGGTCAGCGCCTCGGCCTGGGTCGGGTTCACCTTGCCCGGCATGATCGAGGAACCGGGCTCGTTTTCCGGCAGGATCAGCTCGCCCAGACCCGAGCGCGGGCCGGAGCCCAGGAAGCGGATGTCGTTGGCGATCTTGTAGCAGGAGCCGGCCACGGTGGCGATGGCGCCCGACATGAAGACCATGGCGTCATGCGCCGCCAGCGCCTCGAATTTGTTGGGGGCGGTGACGAAGGGCAGGCCGGTGATCTCGGTCATATTGGCAGCGACGGTTTCGCCCCAGCCCGGCTTGGTGTTCAGCCCGGTGCCCACTGCAGTGCCGCCCTGCGCCAGCTCATAGATGCCCGGCAGCGCCACCTTGATGCGGCCGATGCCCTGGCGGATCTGATGGGCATAGCCCGAGAATTCCTGACCCAGCGTCAGCGGCGTCGCGTCCTGGGTGTGGGTGCGGCCAATCTTGATGATGTCCTTGAATTCTTCCGACTTGGCTTCGAGCCCGGCCAGCAGCTTTTCCAGACCCGGCAGCAGCACGTCGCGGATGGTCATGCCGGCGGCCAGGTGCATGGCGGTGGGGAAGGTGTCGTTCGACGACTGGCCCATGTTGCAGTGGTCGTTCGGGTGCACCGGGTTCTTCGACCCGATCACGCCGCCCAGGATCTCGATCGCGCGGTTGGCGATCACCTCGTTGGCGTTCATGTTCGACTGGGTGCCCGATCCGGTCTGCCAGACCACCAGCGGGAAGTTGTCGTCGAACTTGCCGTCAATCACCTCGGTCGCGGCCTGGATGATGGCATCGGCCAGTTTCGGATCCAGGCTGCCGCTGGCCTTGTTGGCGATGGCGCAGGCCTTCTTGATCACGCCGAGCGCCCGCACGATGGCGACGGGCTGCTTTTCCCAGCCGATCGGGAAGTTCATCACCGAACGCTGGGTCTGCGCGCCCCAATATTTGTCGGCGGGAACTTCGAGCGGGCCGAAGCTGTCGGTTTCGGTACGGGTTTGGGACATCTGTGCACTCCGTCTCGTAGGCTAATGTCTGGTATGCGGCTGCATGCCGTCTAGCCGCCCGACGCGCGGGGTTCAATCGGCCAGTTGCGCGCAGCATAATTTCTTCTGCGGGCAGGGGCCAGCGGGCAAGCGGCTGTGCCGATCCGACAGGCGAATTTGCGCGAAGGGCGATATCGGCGATTGTTCCGGCGCGCGCAGAGGGTAAACTGGTTCAAGGTGAGTTGGCGTGAAACAACATTCCCCGGCCACCGGGGCAGTGGCGCGCTGCGGGGCAATTGAAAGGGTTGGGAAATGCGCATGATCTCCTTGCGGTGGCCGACGTTCTGGCTGGGGATGCTGACGGCGCTGGTGCTTTCGGCGACCGCCTGGGCCGCTGGCGCCGATGAGGATAATCCGATCGTCCCCTTTGTCGGCAATTACGTCGGATCGGCAGAGGTGCTGTCGGTGGATGGCGGGCGCATTCCCCGCGACATGAGCGTCAGTATCCGCGCCGTCGATGACGGGTTCACGGTTCAATGGACCTCGATCACCCACAAGCCGGACGGGCGGCTGAAGGAGAAATCCTATTCCATCGACTTCAAACCCTCCGAGCGGGGGGGGATCTATTCGGCGGCGATGCGGCGCAATGTCTTCGGTCACGAGGTGCAGCTCGACCCGATGAAGGGGGAGCCCTTCGTCTGGGGGCGCATTCACGACCAGACGCTGACGATCTATTCGCTGTTTGTCGACGAGCAGGGTGGTTATGAGCTGCAGCAATTCGACCGGACCCTGACCGAAGACGGGCTGGTGCTGGAATTCACCAACCTGCGCAACGGCGACAAGCAACGCTCGGTCGCCACCTTCCTGAAACGACAATAGCCCGCACCCCTTTCGGGGCACGGGCCTGAAACCTGGCCGGCTGGCCTGAGTTACTTCCGGAAACTGTCGAGAGAGACCACGTCTGCATCGGTGCGCGCCGGCGCCTCGGCGCTGTCACGCGGGCCGGTCGGCTCTGCCTGGTCTTCGGGGGCGAGCGGTTCGTCGTCTTCCTCATCCTCGGCGGCCTCGAAGCGAAGGCCAAATTCCACCGAAGGATCAACGAAGGTCTTGATCGCGTCGTAGGGGATATAGATCGGTTCCGGCGAGTCGCCGAAGTTCAGCGTGACGGAAAACCCGTCGTCGCCGACCTCGAGATTCTCGTACCAGTGCTGCATCACCACCGTCATCTCATGCGGATAACGTTCGGCCAGCCAGTCGGCGATGCGGACATCGGGGTGGGTGGTATCGAAGGTGATGAAAAAATGGTGTGCCCCGGGTAGTCCGTTGGCCTGCACGTCTTTCAGCACGGCACGGATCAGGCCGCGCATCGCCTGATGCATCAGGTTTCCGTAATCAATATTACGCGCCATCATCGCACTCCATCAGTCTTGCGCCCAGCATAGGGGATTCGGAGAGAAACGAAAGACCTCTGAGTGGGAGGTCGCGAGATTGACTCGGCCTCTCTCTCTGCCATGCGATCGCAGCCCCCCGGTGGAGCCTTGCGTTAGGCCCAGTCCAGCTTGTGCCCGGTCAGGAAGATGGTCAGCGAATCCGGCGGCACCAGTCCGAGTTGTTCGAAGAAGGCGAGATAATCGAAGTGGTTATAGGCTTCGACCATCTTGTCGCCGCTGAAGCGCAACATCACCTGGCCCGCAACCTCGATCGGGGCGCCGTTGTCGGCGCGCGAAGTCCGAAAGCGCATCATCGCGGCCAGCCAGTCATCCTGTTCGACGGTCTTGAGGATGTTCACCTCGATCTCGCCGACATGGTTGCGCAGCACGCTGACCAGTTCGCGGAAATCCTTCGGGCCGATCTGCATCTGCGGCACGACGCCGCTGGTTATCGCGTCGGGAGTGAATAGATCGTCGATCGCCTCGAGATTGCCTTTGCGCCAAACCTCCTCGCACCAACGCTGCAACACTTCAATCTTGGTCATGAACGACTCCCAGCTCTTTGCGATTGAAGCATTACGCCAATCTCTCAACAAAAACTGAACGACTTTTATGTAAACAGGGGGAGGAAGGCAGGAAAGTGCAGGTTTCTGTTGCCAGGTACCTGCGAACCCCGCCTTACGCTGCTAGGCGCAAGGGCTTAGATTTCGATACCTCGAACTGCTTACGCAGCCAGAGCCATCGGAGCACGATTGTTGTTGGCAATTGTACTTTTCGGACCGATAACGGTGGTACCTCACCGAGACAAAGCAATCCCCTTTAGACGTTCGTCGATCCTATTTCGGCCCCATGACCCGCCAACAACGGGTGATTTGGTGGAGCCGCCGGGTACCGCCCCCGGGTCCGAGCCGCTTATTACGAGCGCGTTTATGTCCATAGTCCCCGAGGGGACAGGTTGAATATAGGCGGAGCAGACGGCGATTTGAAGGGGTAATCGTCCATCGCAACCTGGCCCGCATCATCGCCGGTTTCGCGGCTTGCAAGGCCGTGGACGACGGCCGGGGGCCGCCTGGCATCAAGGGCAAGCGATTGCGCGGCCTGCCATCTGCGCCGGGGCGGGTCGGGGGGCTCGATCCTGCGAGATCGGAGGGTGGGTGGGAAATTCCCGATTTCCTTTCGCGGGCGTTTGCGGAAACCTGTTGCCCGGAACAGCAGATGGCGAGTCGCCGCAGGGGAGAGATTTGGCCGATGGTCGGACCTGAATATTGTCGCGAAATGGCCCGTTATAACCGCTGGCAGAATGGTCAGCTCGACACCCTGCTGCGTCCGCTGCCGCGGGAAGAGCTGACACGCGACCGCGGCGCCTTCTTCAAATCGCTGCTGGGCACGCTGAACCATCTGCTCTGGGCCGACCTGACGTGGATGTCGCGCATCGACGGCGGTGCACGGCCAACGGGCGGGATTGCTGAAAGCACTGGCCTTTGTCCGACCTTCGGCGCCTGGAGCGCCGAGCGGTTCCGCACCGACGGGCGCATCCTGCGATGGGCCGAACGTGTCAGCAATGTCGACCTGAGAGGGGATTTGGTCTGGTATTCGGGGGCGACGGGGCGGCAGATGGTCAAGCCGCTGGCGCTTTGCGTGGCGCATATGTTTAATCATCAGACCCACCACAGGGGTCAGATCCATGGAATGCTGACAGCATCGGACCTGGCGGCGCCGGTCAGCGATCTGATCTTCATGCCGGCGTGAGGGGCGGCACCGCCTGACCCGAGCCGAGGCCATGGGCGGGCTCGGCGGAAGCCCCCGGGGGGCGATTTTGACAAAGGAAAAGCGGGCACGGGCGCGCTTTTGGAGAGGAGACGACATGACATTCAACGCACTCGTGGTCGAGAAGGACGAGGAGAGCGGCAAGACTTCCGCCGCCGTCAAATCGATCGAGCTGGACGATCTGCCTGAGGCGGAGGTTCTGGTCGCGGTCGACTATTCCACCGTCAACTACAAGGACGGGCTGTGCCTCGGGCCGGGTGGCGGATTGGTGCGGAAGTATCCGCATGTGCCGGGCATCGACTTCGCCGGCACCGTAGAGCAGAGCGCCGATCCGCGTTACAAGCCTGGCGACAAGGTGGTGCTGACCGGCTGGCGCGTGGGCGAGGCGCATTGGGGCGGCTATGCCCAGAAGGCGCGGGTCAAGGCCGATTGGCTGGTGCCCTTGCCCGAGGGGCTGACGACGCGGGCGGCGATGGCGGTGGGCACTGCCGGGCTGACCGCGATGCTGGCGGTGATGGCGTTGGAGGATCATGGGCTGAAGCCCGGGCATGGGCCGGTGCTGGTGACCGGGGCCGCCGGCGGTGTCGGTTCGGTCGCGACCGCCATTCTTGCGCATCTGGGTCATGAGGTGGCCGCGGTCACCGGTCGGCCGGAGCAGGAAGACTACCTCAGGGGCTTGGGCGCCACCCAGATCGTGGCGCGAGAGGAGTTGACCGAGGTCACCCGCAAGCCGCTGGAGAGCGAGCAATGGGCCGGCTGCGTCGATGCGGTGGCCGGCGTCATGCTGGGCCGGGTGCTGAAGCAGATGAAATATGGCTGTTCGGTCGCCGCCATCGGTCTGGCCGGGGGCGCCGCGATCGAGGGCGCGCTGATCACCCCCTTCATCCTGCGCGGCGTCAACCTTCTGGGCATCGACAGCGTGATGCAGCCCTATGACAACCGGCTGCGCGCCTGGGCCCGCATCGCTCGCGATCTGCCGATAGACAAGCTGGAGGCGATGGTGCTGCCGGCCACATTGAGCGATCTGCCGGCGCTTGGCGCGGCGATCCTGAAGGGGCAGGTCAAGGGGCGCGTCGTCGTCGATGTGAACGCCTGATCAGGGCGTGATCTTCCGCCCCATGTCGTAAGCCGCGGCCAAAGGGTCGCGGCTTTTTTGCATTCCGGGGCAATTGCCTATAAAGTGAGCATACGGACCGAGGCCGGCTGGCAGGCCCGGACCGGGTACGTCCGGGTAATTCAGCCGGTCTCCTCCCCTTGAAACCGACAATAAGAAGGAGGCGACAGACCGTTGTTTTCGAAAATCATGATGCCTGTGGATCTTGCCCATCTGGGGCCCCTGAGACGGGCGCTGGATGTGGCTGCGGACCTGGCGACCCATTATGGGGCCACCGTGGTCTATGCCGGGGTGACCGCCCAGACGCCGGGGGCGCTGGGGCACAACCCGAAGGAATTTTCTGCCAGGCTCGACGCCTTCGTCGCCGAAGAGAGTCGCGCCCATGGGGTCACGGCGGAGGCGCTGGCGCTGACCAGCCACGACCCCCGCATTGATCTGGACCGCACGCTGATCAAGGCCCTGGAGGAAATCGGGGCCGATCTGGTGGTGATGGCCAGCCATATTCCCAATCTGACCGATTACATCTGGCCGTCGAACGGCGGGGCGCTCGCTGCTCATGCGAAAACCTCGGTCATGATCGTGCGCGGCTGAGCCGCGGGAAATTCCTAGATATTCGAGGAGGTCAGAAATGACCGACGAAACAACAAATCAGGGCATCCCCCTGCCTGAGGGCGATGCGACCCTGATCGAGACCGATTACGAGATCGGTCAGGACAATATCGAA
This sequence comes from Pseudodonghicola sp., assembly GCF_048268305.1. Classification (NCBI taxonomy): domain Bacteria; kingdom Pseudomonadati; phylum Pseudomonadota; class Alphaproteobacteria; order Rhodobacterales; family Paracoccaceae; genus Pseudodonghicola; species Pseudodonghicola sp. Next base: position 296,874 of record NZ_JBLWVT010000005.1, on the reverse strand, counting down.
ACGCAAATCGGGCCCTTCGGGGTCGACATCCACAACCCGGTGTTCCTGATCTCGGGGCTGTCGATCGTGGCCTTCGTTTTCTACACACTGGCCCTGCCAGAGCAGGCGGGCGCCGTCTTTGCCTGGCTGTTCGCCTTTGCCACCAAGACCTTCGACTGGTTCTTTCTGGGCGCGGCCAATATCTTCGTGCTGTTCTGCCTGTTGCTGATCGTGACCCCGGTGGGCCGGGTGCGGCTGGGCGGCGCGGAGGCGACGCCGGATTACAGCTATATCGGCTGGTTCGCCATGCTCTTCGCCGCCGGCATGGGCATCGGGCTGATGTTCTTCGGCGTGCTGGAGCCGGTCTATCACATGGCGGTGTCCGAGCCGCTCGGCGTGCCGTCGCCCTTTGCCGAGGACGGCAACCTGATCCCGGAAAATGTCGAGGCGGCCAAGAGAATGGGGCTGGCTGCGACGATCTTTCACTGGGGGCTGCACCCTTGGGCGATCTATGCGGTGGTGGCGCTGGCACTGGCGCTGTTTTCCTTCAACAAGGGGCTGCCGCTCACCATTCGATCGGCCTTTTATCCGATCCTGGGCGAACGCGTCTGGGGCTGGTGGGGCCATATCATCGACGTTTTGGCGGTTTTCGCCACGCTGTTCGGACTGGCGACCTCGCTGGGCTTCGGGGCGCAGCAGGCCAATGCCGGGCTGAATTATGTCTTCGGCGTGCCGGTGGGACCGACGGCGCAGGTGCTGCTGATCACCGGCATCACCTCGATCGCGCTGGTCTCGGTGCTGCGGGGGCTCGACGGCGGCGTCAAGGTTCTGTCGGAAATCAACATGGCCATCGCCGCATTCCTGCTGTTGTTCGTGCTGTTTGCCGGGCCGACGCTGTTGATCCTGACCGATTTCGCCGTGGGGCTTGGCGCCTATCTGAAGGAAATCGTGCCGCTGTCGAACCCCTTCGGGCGTGAGGACACCGGTTTCGTGCAGGGCTGGACCTCGTTCTACTGGGCCTGGTGGATCTCCTGGTCGCCCTTCGTCGGCATGTTCATCGCCCGGGTCAGCCGGGGCCGCACGGTGCGGGAATTCATCATCTGCGTGCTGATCATCCCCAGCCTGGTCTGCGTGCTGTGGATGGCGGTCTTCGGCGGTGTTGCCATCGACCAGGTGTTGAGCGATCCGGCGACATCGGCGGTGAAGGCCAATGTGATCGACAGCTATAACCCGCCGCTGTCGTTGTTCGCGATGCTCGAGGGGCTGCCGCTGGCCTCGATCACCTCGGTGATCGGGATCGTGCTGGTGATCGTCTTCTTCGTCACCTCGTCGGACTCCGGGTCGCTGGTGATCGACACCATTACCGCTGGTGGCAAGGTCGACGCGCCGGTGCCGCAGCGGGTGTTCTGGTGCGTCTTCGAAGGGGCGGTGGCCATCGTGTTGCTGCTTTCCGCCGGGGGGCTGTCCAGCCTGCAGTCGATGGTGATCTCCACCGGTCTGCCTTTCACCCTGGTGCTGCTGTTGATGTGCTGGGCGATCTGGCGCGGGCTGAGGGCCGAGCTGAGCTGACCCGCGGGATCGTGCTGCGACGATAATCCAGCCCCGGGGCGCTTGCGCCCCGGGGTCTTTTGCATTTCAGTGCGCCGCAAACAGCAGGAGGTACGGAATGGACCTGGATATCGACTTCGTGCGGGCGCAGTTTCCCGCCTTTTCCGAACCCAGCCTGAAAGGCCAGGCTTTCTTTGAGAACGCGGGCGGTTCCTATACCTGCGCGCCGGTGATCCGTCGGCTGACGCGGTTCTATACCCAGCGCAAGGTGCAGCCCTATGCGCCCTATGAGGCCAGCCGTCTTGGCGGTGAGGAGATGGACGAGGCCCGCGCGCGCATGGCGGCGATCCTGGGGGTGGAGACCGACGAGCTGTCCTTCGGCCCTTCGACCACGGCGAATACCTATGTCTTGGCGCAGGCCTTCCGGCAGTGGCTGAAGCCCGGCGAGGCGATCGTGGTCACCAATCAGGATCACGAGGCGAACTCGGGCCCCTGGCGGCGGTTGGCGGAAGAGGGCATCGAGGTGCGCGAATGGCAGGTCGATCCGCTGACCGGCCATCTCGATCCGCAGGATCTGGCGGTGCTGCTGGACGAGGATGTCCGGCTGGTCTGTTTTCCGCATTGCTCGAACGTGGTGGGGGAAATCAACCCGGTGGTCGAGATCACCGCCATGGCCCATGCCGCCGGCGCCTTTGTCTGCGTCGACGGGGTGTCCTATGCGCCGCACGGGCTGCCCGATGTCGGCAATCTGGGGCCGGATATCTATCTGTTCTCGGCCTATAAGACCTATGGGCCGCATCAGGGCGTGATGGTGATCCGCCGCCCGCTGGGCGAGCTGCTGCCGAACCAGGGGCATTATTTCAACGGCGGCACGCTCTACAAGCGGTTCACCCCGGCCGGCCCCGATCACGCCCAGGTGGCGGCCTGCGCCGGGATCGCGGATTATTACGATCTGCTCTGCGATCACCACGGCGGCCCGGCCTCGGACCCGGTCGAGCGGGCTGCCTTCGTCAACGGGCTGTTCCATGCGCATGAGACCGCACTGCTGCAGCCGCTGCTTGATGCGGTGAAGGATCGCAATGCGGTGCGGCTGCTGGGCCCGACGCGGGCGGAGCGGCGGGCGCCGACGGTGGCTCTGGCGCTGAACCGTCCGGCGGCCCCGGTGGCGGCGGCGCTGGCGCGTCATGGCATCATGGCGGGGGGCGGCGATTTTTATGCCGTCCGCGCCCTGTCGGCGCAGGGCATCGACCCCGAACAGGGGGTGCTGCGGCTGAGCTTTACCCATTACACCAGCGCGGCAGAGGTCGGCCGGCTGATCGAGGCGCTCGATCAGGTGCTGTGATCGCGGGGCGCCCTGGCCTATGATCCAGAGGCAGAAGGACGGGAGGCAGCGATATGGGGGAACGGCCGGCGATCTTGTGGTTGCGTCGTGACTTGCGGCTGGCCGATCATCCGGCGCTGACCGCCGCCTGCGCCTCGGGCCGGGCGGTGATCCCGCTTTTCATTCTGGACGATCAGGTTGAAACGCTGGGGGCGGCGGCGAAATGGCGCTTGGGGCAGGGGATAAGCTCCCTGTCGCAAGCCATTGAAGAAAAAGGCAGTCACCTGATCTTACGGCGAGGGGCTGCGGCCGATGTCCTGACCCGGCTGATCGCCGAGACCGGCGCGGCAGCGGTCTATTGGAGCCGGCTTTACGATCCTGCGGCGCGGGCGCGCGACGGGGCGATCGAGGCTGACCTGAAAGCGCGCGGGCTTGAGGTGGGCACTTTTCCCGGCGCCCTGCTGTTCGAACCCGGGATGGTTCAGACCGGCACGGGGGGCTTTTACCGGGTGTTCACCCCCTATTGGAAATCGGTGCGCGACCGGCGGGTCGATCCCTTGGTCCCGGCGCCTGCGCGGATCCCGGCGCCGGCCAGCTGGCCCGCCAGCGACCGGCTTGACGATTGGGCGCTTGGCGCCGCGCTGCGCCGGGGGGCCGCGGTGCTGCCGCGCTATACCGAGGCCGGAGAGGCGGCGGCGCTGGCCCGGCTTGATGTCTTTCTGGCCGGGGCCATCGCCGATTATCAGGCCGAGCGCGATTATCCGGCGCGGGCGGCGACCTCTGGCCTGTCGGAGGCGCTGGCGATCGGAGAGATCGCGCCGCATCGGATCTGGCACGCGGCACAGCATGCGCGGGAACGGGGGGCCGGCGACGGGGCCGAGACCTTTCTCAAGGAATTGGTCTGGCGTGAGTTCGCCTATCACCTGATGGTCCACACACCGCATATCCTGACCCGCAACTGGCGCGAGGAATGGGACAGCTTTCCCTGGAACGAGGATGCGCAAGACCTGCGGGTCATTGCCTGGACGCGGGGGCGTACCGGCGTGCCCTTTGTCGATGCGGCCATGCGCGAGCTTTACGTGACCGGGCGGATGCACAACCGTGCCCGGATGGTGGTCGCGAGCTATCTGACCAAGCATCTGCTGACCCATTGGCGCATCGGCATGGAGTGGTTCGCCGATTGCCTGACCGATTGGGATCCCGCCTCCAACGCGATGGGCTGGCAATGGTGCGCCGGCTCCGGCCCCGATGCGGCGCCCTATTTCCGCATCTTCAACCCCGAGACGCAGCGCAAGACCTATGACCCGCAAGGCGCCTATGTTCAGGCCTGGGTCGCCGAAGGCCAGCGCAACCCGCCGCAAGGCGCGCTCGATTATTTCGATGCCGTGCCGCTGAGCTGGCGGCTGGCGCCCTCCGATCTCTATCCGGCTCCGGTGGTTGGCCTGGCCGAGGGGCGGCAGCGGGCGCTTGCCGCCTATGAAAGCTACAGATCGGAGAGCTAAGCGCGCGCCCTGGCCCGACGCCCCTTGCGCCCCCCGCCGGGGGCGCGTTACCACCGCGGCAGCCATCCTCTCCGGAGCCCGCCCAATGCCCACCGCCGCCCGTCTTGTCGCCGCGATCTCTCTGGCACTGGTCGCCCTGGGCGTATCGGTGATGGTGATGGCACGGATGACCGAGATCACCAATTTCGGCTGGTTCGTGCAGGTCAACCTCGGGCTTGGGCTTGTGATCGGCTGGATGCTGATGGGGCCTCAGGCGCGACCGGGGCTGGCGGCGACGCTGAACAATGGCATCACCAGTGCGGTGGTTCTGACCGTCTGTGCCCTGGCGGTGCAGGGCGGTTACGAGATGTTCCGCCTGGCGCTGAACCGTCGCTATCACGGGCTGGGCGAGGCGATCGGCGGAATTGTCCGGAACATGCTCGACTATGCGCAGGTTCTTGCGAATCCGGAGATCCCGGTGGCGCTGTTGCTGGGGGGGCTCCTCGCCGCCGCTGCGACCCGCTTTGCCGCGAGGATGTGGCGGTAGGATGTTGAAAAACAAGGAATTATGAAATTGACGACTGTATTCTTGGCGGGCTGCCTTCAGCATCTTCCCCTGCTGGAAGCCATTCTGGGGCATCCAGCGCCGGTTTTGGAGGACGCCCGGCTGACCGGCTTTGCGCTGCATTGGGGCGATGAGGAATGCGCCGCGATCCTTTGTCCCGCCGAGGGTGCCGCGACCCCCGGTCTGCTGGCGCATCTCAGCGATGAAGACCTCGCGCGGATTGATTATTTTCAGGGAAGCTTTGGTCTGCATCTTGCTGAAATCGCAGTGGAAACCAAGGGGAAATCTGTCTCGGCCCAAGTCTTTCTGCCTGCGCCCGAGGGTGTTGTCGGCGCGCCTTGGAGCTTTGCCGATTGGCAGGTCAAATGGGCCGATTACGCCACCGCCTTGGCGGTCGAGGCGATGGGCTGGTACGGGCGGCTCGGGTCGGAGGGGCTGCGTATCCGCCTGCGCGGGATCAAGTTGCGCGCCTGGGCGCGGGTCGAGATCGCCAGCCATCCGGCCAGGGCTGGGCGTGACGTCAAGAATGACGTGAAGATGACCGACCATCACTATGCTTACATGCACTATTTCGGTTTCGAGGAGGCGCTGCTGCAATTCCGTCGCTATGACGGAACGATGAGCGAGCCGATGCCGCGCTCTTGCCTCGCCACCGGGCGAGCCAGTGTCATTCTGCCCTATGATCCGGTCCGGGACACGGTGCTGCTGGTCGAACAGTTCCGCGCGCCGCTTTACCTCGCCGGCGATCCGGCTCCCTGGCTGTGGGAACCGGTGGCCGGGATGATCGACCCGGGCGAGACGCCGGAGCAGGCGGCGCTGCGCGAGGCTGAGGAGGAGGCCGGATTGACGATCCGCCGGCTGGAGAAGGTGGGAGAGGCCTATTCCAGCTCCGGCTCCTCGATGGAGTATTGCCACCTCTTCGTCGGTCTCGCCGATCTGGAGGCGGCCGGTGGTGTCGGCGGGCTCGAAACCGAGGGCGAGGATATCCGCAGCGCGGTGATCCCTTTCGCCGAGTTGATGCGGGGGATCGACGGCTGTGGCTATCGCGACATGCCGCTCCTGGTCATCGCGAATTGGCTGGCGCGCCACCGCGACAGGCTGCGCGCGGGAATGTGATCATCTCTGCCGCGGGCGATGGGGCTGGGCGTTCATCTTTGTCCGACAGGGCGGGAACGGCGTTCCGGCCCTGTCAGCCGGTCGCGAACGGGTGTCCGCATTTCGATCAGGGTCTGCGCCCGCGCTTGAGCTTATCCCGGGGCGGCGCTACATCTTCGGCAGAAGCCGTCGATGGAGGACAGGATGAACGTTGCACAGGATCTGGCCGAGGCCATTGGACATACGCCCCTGATCCGGTTGAAGAAGGTCAGCGCGCTGACCGGCTGTGAAATCCTCGGCAAGGCGGAGTTTCTCAACCCTGGTCAATCGGTCAAGGATCGCGCCGCGCTCTACATCATCCGCGACGCCATCGCCAAGGGGCAGCTGAAACCGGGCGGCACCATCGTCGAAGGTACTGCCGGCAATACCGGCATCGGCCTGGCGCTGGTGGGTGCCTCCATGGGGTTCAAGACGGTGATCGTCATCCCCGAGACGCAGAGCCAGGAAAAGAAGGACATGCTTCGGCTGGCCGGGGCCGAGCTGGTGCAGGTGCCGGCGGCGCCCTACAAGAACCCCAACAACTATGTCCGCTATTCCCAGCGTCTGGCCGAGGAACTGGCCAAGACCGAACCGAATGGCGCGATCTGGGCCAATCAGTTCGACAATATCGCCAACAAGCAGGCGCATGTCGAGACCACCGGCCCCGAGATCTGGGAGCAGACCGACGGCAAGGTCGACGGGTTCGTCTGCGCCGTGGGCTCGGGCGGCACGCTGGCCGGCGTGGCCGAGGCGCTGCAGCCCAAGGGGGTGAAGGTGGCACTGGCCGATCCGATGGGCGCCGCGCTCTATTCCTATTACACCACCGGCGAGTTCAAGTCTGAGGGTTCCTCGATCACCGAGGGCATCGGCCAGGGCCGGATCACCGAGAACCTCAAGGGCTTCGCCCCCGATTTCGCCTATCAGATCCCGGATGAGGAGGCGCTGCCTTACGTCTTCGATCTGCTGCGCGAAGAGGGGCTGGTGTTGGGCGGTTCCTCGGCCATCAACGTGGCGGGCGCGGTGCGTCTGGCCCGTGATCTGGGCCCGGGCAAGACCATCGTCACGGTGCTGTGTGATTATGGCACGCGCTATCAGTCCAAGCTCTACAACCCGGATTTCCTCAAGGAAAAATCCCTGCCGGTGCCGGATTGGATGACCGCTGCCCCGGCCAGCATCCCCGGCGTCTTCGAAGACGTGGCATGACCCCGACCCGGCGCGCCAAAACCTTGTCCTGGGGCAGCGGCGCGCGGGCGCTGCTGCTTGTCGCGCTTGTCGCGCTGGCGCGGCCGGGGCTGGCCCAGAACGGGATCACCCAGAACTCGGTAACCACCACGACTGTCGAAGACGCGGCGGCGACCGATCCGACGGTGAAGGAGACCACAGGTCCCGCCGCCGAGGTCGCCCGCGGTGCCGCGGTGCAGGCGGCCACCGATGCCGCCTCGCTGACCACCTTGGAAAAGCGGCAACAGGCCTATTATTCAGCCTGGCTGGATACCGCCCGGCGGGCGGAGCTGGCGATTGACGCCAACCGTGCCTCGGATGCGGCGCTGGAGCAGTTGCGGGCCAATCTGGTCTCCTATCGGCAGACCTTCATGTCCGAACGGGACAAGAACTCTGCCCGGATCGCCACCCTGCAGGCGCAGGTGAACGCGCTGGGGCCGGCGCCGGAGGAGGGCAAGACCGAGGCGGTCGACATCGCCGCGCTGCGGAGCAATCTGAACGACCAGCTGGCCACGCTGAAGGTGCCGGCGCTGGTGGCGCAGGAGGCCTATAGCCGCGCTGACGGGCTGATCTCGGAAATCGACCGCATCATCCGCGACCGTCAGAAGCGCCAGCTTCTGTCGCGCGGGGAATCGCCGCTGACCCTGACGGCGGCGATGGTGGCGGTATCCGAGTTCAACGACTTCCTGCGCGACATGCGCAACGAGACGGTGAACAGCTGGCGCACCGCGCGCGACCTGCAGCGGCTGCGGTCGAATCTGCCGTTGATCCTGTTGCTGAGCGCTGTCGGCCTGCTGCTGCTGCTGCGCGGTGTCGCCTGGGCCGAGCGCGCCGGCGAGACGCTGGGCCGGCTGGCGGGGCGGGGCGTTCATGTGGGCGGTTTCGTGGTGTCGCTGGGGCGGATCGCACTGCCGCAGTTCGGGCTGTTCCTGCTGACCCGGGCGGTACATGCCTCGGAGGCGGTGGGGCTGCGAGGCACCATGCTGCTGAACCTGCTGCCGGTCTGGGGCATTACCATCTTCGGGTTCATGTGGCTGGGCGAACGGCTCTATTCCCGCAACGATCGTGAAGCGATCATCCCGCTGTCGGCACCGGCGCGGGCGGCGATGCGCCGTAACATGCTGATCGCGGCATTGGTGCTGGTGCTCTATGGCCTGGTCTCGGTGATCGAGACGGTGCAGACCATAGCGGTAACCACCCGGGCCGTGATGATGATCCCGGTGATCCTGGCGGCCTCCTGGCTGCTGATGCGGGTGCGCAAGCTGACTCTGCTGAGCGAACAGGACGGGCAGGGGATTCCCGCCGGGCTCAGGCGGGTGGCCTCGACCTTCCGGCTCCTCACCCTTGTCATCGCCATCCAGGCGCCGCTGATGGCGGCGATCGGCTATCAGGCGCTGGCCGAGGCGGTGATCTTCCCGGCCATCATGTCCCTGGCGGTCCTGGGCGTGGTGCTGGTGCTGCAACGCTTCATCAGCGACATCTACGCCTGGTTGTCCGGCAAGGGCGAGGCGGCCGAGGAAACCATCGTTCCGGCGCTGGCGGGCTTTCTGCTCGCCCTGGTGGCGCTGCCGGTTCTGGCGCTGATCTGGGGCGCGCGCCTCACCGATCTGACCGAGCTGTGGTCGCGGTTCCTGGCCGGTTTCACCATCGGCGACACCACGATCTCGCCCACCGATTTCCTCACCTTCGCGGTGGTCTTCGCCATCGGCTATGTCGCCACGCGGGCCTTGCAGGGGGCGTTGAAGAGCAGCCTGCTGCCGCGCACGAGTCTGGACGCCGGCGGCCAGAACGCGGTGGTCAGCGGGGTGGGCTATATCGGCATCATCGCCTCGGCCCTGGTGGCGGTCACGGTGGCGGGGATCAACCTCAGCTCGCTTGCCATCGTCGCCGGTGCGCTGTCGGTCGGCATCGGCTTTGGCTTGCAGAACATCGTGTCGAACTTCGTCAGCGGCATCATCCTGTTGATCGAGCGGCCGATCTCGGAAGGCGACTGGATCGAGGTCAATGGCCAGATGGGCTATGTCCGCGACATCTCGGTGCGCTCGACCCGGATCGAGACCTTCGACCGCACCGACCTGATCGTGCCGAATGCCGATCTGGTCAGTGGCATGGTCACCAACTATACCCGCGGCAATACCGTGGGGCGGGTGATCGTGCCCGTGGGGGTGGCCTATGGCACCGACACCCGGCGGGTCGAGGGCATCCTGCGCGATATCGCCAACAGCCATCCGATGGTCCTGGCCAACCCGGCGCCGAACGTGGTGTTCCAGGGCTTTGGCGCGGATTCGCTGAATTTCGAGATCAGGGCGATTCTGCGCGATGTGAACTGGGTGCTGTCGGTGAAATCCGACATGAATCACGAGATCGCCAAGCGCTTCGCCGAGGAGCGGATCGAGATTCCCTTCGCCCAGCGTGACATCTGGCTGCGCAATCCCGAGACGCTGCGCGCCGCTGTGGCGCCGCCGGTCACCACCCCCACCCAACCGGCGCCCGTGGCTGTCCCAGAGGCTGTCACGGCGTCAAAACAACCGATCCCGATGCAGCCCGACGACCTTGATGCCCCCGCGGGCGAGGCGGAAGGCGAGGAAAGCTGAGGCGCGGTTTCTCGGCCGTCGGCGCGTCACCGCGGTGGCGCTGTTCGGGCGCGATGCCTCAATCGCAAAAAGGTCAAATTTGCACCTTGCATTGGCGGCGCCGATCCGGCACATAGCCGCGGCATGGACAGTTGGCCGAGTGGTCGAAGGCGCACGCCTGGAAAGTGTGTAGGCGGGAGACCGTCTCGAGGGTTCGAATCCCTCACTGTCCGCCATTAACTCTCAAACGACTCCGTAAAGCTCCCTCAACGTCTAGTGTTATTGGGAAATGAAGACGGTTTGCGGGGGCGGTTGCCCGCTGCTATCCGTGCAGGTCTGTCTGCTTCCGCGGTTCGCCCTGAGGTAGCCTTTGGGGATCGAGACTCCGGCCATGTGACCCCTTGGTTTGATGGTGCGATTCAGTCGTTGCATTGCAAGGAACCACCATGGGGCAGGTCACGGCAGCGCCACGACCAGGCATGCTGTCAGAGCTGCGATGCGTGATCGCAAGCGTCTGACGCGGCGGTGAGCCGGGAGTTCGGCATCACCCCCAAGATGGTCGCGACTTGGCGGAAGCGTCAGACGATCGAGGATGGCAAGACCGATCCGAAGGAGCCACGTTCGTCCGTTCTCGGCGAGGCCGAGGAGGCGAGGGTTGTGGCTTTCCCGACGATACGCGCGGCTGCCGCTGAATGAGTGCCTCTATGCGCTTTAGCCGCCAAACCCTATCTGACACGATCGGCGCTGAATCGCTGTCTTCGGTGGCAGGGGAACTCGCGGTTAAGTCGCGTCGATCATGACGGTCTTTTGCGCGCGGTGTTGGGCCGCGAGACCGGCCCTCATCCGCGCGAAGACGCCTTTTACACTCCAACGCTTCCAGCGGCTGTAAAGCGTCTTGTGCGGGCCATAGGCAGCAGCAACCAGCCATTGCGGCTGGTGAAGATCATTCGGCCCAGCGCAGGCTTGCCGTCGACACGAGGCTTCCCGTGTGACTTCGGGAAGAAGGCTTCCAGAGGTGCCATCTGCGGGTCCGTCAGCCAGAAAGATTGCTCATAGATCAGTCTCCTTGCGGAGGCTGAATCAGGCCGCAGGCCAAGATCAACGGGTCCTGACCCTAGGAGTTCAAAATCTCCTCCAGCTCGCGCCGAAGGTCTGCTTCGTCCTCTGCCGACAATGTGGAAACAGTCATCCAGTCAGGGGTCTTGCTGTCGCTCTCCGGGATAGGATCAAGAAGATCGGTCGCGTCAGGAGAATACTCCAACTCGTTATCCTCTCTCTCTCCCGAACCACCATAGTGGTCGGAGAGCCTGTTCCAGGCGACCTTGAGAAGCTCCTCCTTGATCGAGACGAATGCTCTCCTCTCGTCGAATGACGTGGAGACATCGACAACGACTTGAAATTGCGTCACCTCCTGCCAGCGCATTCGAAATACAAGGGATACGGAGGCAGAAATATTTCTGCCTCCATTCAACAACTTCAACTCACAGACATTTCCGTCAATTCTTTCGACGGGTGAGCTGCCGAATTTAAATTCGGATGCAGAAACGTATTCCATGGATCACCTCCATACTTGAATATACTCATTTACCTTCACGCGCCGAGGACGCCTGTACGTCCTATGGCAAGTCCATTTGGGTCGTTAATCGCTTTCCTATCCGCCGCTTGCCATATCGGATATCTGCTTGGCCGGCAGTGTGACCCCCAAGAGAAGTTTAAGAACACGGCTGAAGCGGACATTGCCGGTTTCAGCAATGTAGATCACATCCGAGTTCCAAAGGCCGAACTCCCCAGCGGCGAGAACGCCGGTCGGTTCGGAAAAGTTAAATCGAAATACCGTGCCCACGGAGCCACTCTTCGGCGGTTGTGTCCCCGCCTGAGCCTTTCGGCGAAATACATAGACGGCCTCGGGATTTGCGGCGTCGTTATTCAGCCCGCCTGAGGCGGCAACGGCATCAATCAGCACCATGTTTGGTTGATCCAACGGGATGACCTTCTGAGCGCCGATTGCGCCCAGAACAAACACTCGACGATGTTCCGCCCGTACAACGACATTGTCCCCGGGCAGAACGGCAACGTCCTGTCTTGGATCGTCCTGAATGGCGCGGAGCCCTGCACTGCCGCCGTTTCGGCCCCGACGGATCTCGACCTTCACCTGATCCGGGGAAGCGGCGACACCGCCGGCACGTGACAACAGGGCGTTGATGCGGCGCGTCGGTATGTCGAGAGGATAGATGCCGGGTTGGCGAATATCACCCGAAATAGAGACCGAAAGCCCGCTTTCATCCATGCGCGACACGATCACCTGAGGATCCGGCGTCTGCTCCGCCAGTTTTTCTTCGACGACTGCACGCAGCTCTTCAAGCGATTTTCCCACCGCGTCGATCCGACCGACATAGGGCACGCTTAGCTTGCCCTCGCTGTCAACGGTGAGCGGCGCGATCACTGTCGGGCCGGCCTCTGTCGCTCCGAATAGGCCTTTATCAACGTTTTCAAAGACCTGGAGCTGCAGTTTCTCGTCAAGGCTGATCCGGTCAATCGTTGGTAACGGCTGACGGACGAAGCTTTCAGGGAAGCCTTTCTGAATCGGCTCCTGCATTGAAAGGACAGAGCCATAAGTGACGTCGACAATGTCAACGTTGGCCTCGGTCTGAACTGCGGAACGGGACGGGCCCGAGGAGGGCACGCTGCAGCCTGCCAGGGAAAGGCAAGCCGTTGATAGACAGGCTGCTGCAACGGTACCGAAATGGCGCGCCATCAGTTTCGACCTCATTTCTTCCATCCCCGGGACTTGGCAGAGACGTCAAAGGTCACAAAACCGGCGGCTTTCCAGAACACGCTGACCATAACGGGTTTCTCAGCGCCTGAACGAATCTCGATGGTGAAGGATTCGCAGGTAATGTCTTCCGCGCCGATCATGAACATTTTGTGCGGCGAGCCGAATGACAGGATGACCGAAGGCGGGCACAAGAAGCGTTGGGGGAATTTCACGAGGGAATAGATGTGCAAATCTTCCACCGGAGAAATATCCATGAACTCCGGATGATCTCTCAGGACAATTTCCTCATTTCCAGAAATCTCGACGGCGCCATTGGCGAGTCTCAAGATGTTCGATGGGCGAGGGGACCGGGTACTGCTAACGGCTCGCCCATCCGCCATGGAGTTGGCGGCCCAGATCTTGCGTACCGTGGCGGCGTCGCCTTTGGTGAAGTCATTTTCATAGCTTCGTTTGTAACTCATGTCACCGGTCTGCTGTCCATCGGACATCAGGAATTCCCCCATCTAAAAAATTTCAATGCATTGGCGGCCCCACCCGCGGCATCATAAAGAAGTGACGCCTCTTCATCGCTCAGGATCGGGTATTTGTTGGCTCTCGTGGGTCTTGAAGCGAATGCTGCGCCCATATGGTAATCGTCGCCACTCGATGCGGGGCTGTACTCGCAGACAAACCCGTTCACATAGAGCATTGCGGAATGTTGAAGCGAAATTGAAATAAATTCTGTTTCTTCAACATTCGCGATGCCTCCCATATCGTCATTCCTGAGTGAGGCCGCGCGAACCAATACCTCCTCCGAGCCGAACTTCTCCCTGTAAGAGAGGGAATTGGCCATGAACAACGTGATCGGAGATACGCAGAAGGGTGGCGTCCCTATCTCGGCGATCCGTATCGGGGAATTTCCGCGGCCCGACGAAATGGCCGTTCGTTTGCGACCCACGACCATCACGGTGCCTTGATCGTGAGAAACGACCAAGTCTCTGTCTTTGATTTCCCCCAACAGTTTCGGTCCGCCGGGCGTCAGCACCATTGCATTGGCTGAAAATACGCCCCGCTCAGTTGCGGCGTCGGAATATCTGCTCGGCCGTCTTCCCAAAGTTACGGTCATGCCATCCTCTTTATGTGGCCCGATCGCATCACGCTCTCAAAGCCAGAGCCAATTTGCTTATTCGCCCTTCATCCACTGTGCGCGCAACATCACGAGCGCCGAACTTCTCAACGGTGCGACAGAGGTGGCGCGTGTTCGCGTCGCAAGGTTGACATTTGTCATTCCGAACCGATGCGTCACGGCATCGGACCAAGGTTGCCAGCCCTCGGAATGCGAATTGGCGGACTGTGTTTTGAGTTCCACGTCTGCCTTGCCGGCGGGCTGTCCCGCCCTGGGAACGTGGTGTGATCCGACTGGGGCGCCTGCCTATTTGTCGCCGCTGACGAAATTGGCCTGGTGCCTTGTCCAAGCATTTCTCCCGTTGGCGTCAAGCCCGCCGGTCCGAGGCGCTGTGACAAGATATGATTTCGCTCTCGCATGGATACGCCGGTGGCTGCGACGCGTAAAAAACCGAATGCAACCCGATCGAACGCTCTGATCAGCGCCGATTTGGATATCGGATCGCAGTTTCCCTGCACCAAGGTGCGTCACCTTGAAAACAGGTAGAGAACTCCCCTGAACGCATAATGTCGGTGAGGCTTTTAAAGGTATTTTTTGATTTTTAGGGTGGGGAACAACGTGACCGAGGACCACTTGCGCTTTGTTATAAGCTTGCATCCCGTGGTGAGCGATACCCGGGTGTCCGAACCTGCAAATCGAGCGGTGCGGTTGCGTATGAGCTCCGAGCCGGGCAGGGGAGCTTCAACGGCGCCCTTCACCCAGAGGAAATGCAAGCTTTCGCTGCGACGTCGGACGTTTCTCACCAGGATCGCGGAGGCGGGGGCCGATCTGGGCATTTCTGCCGATGCCGAGATTCCGACGAAACGAGGGCTGGTTCCTCTCGGAGACATTTCGCTCACAGACCGCTTGATCACCTGGAGCGGATACCAACGGTTGACCTGCTGCAGACCCGAAACGCTGTCGCCGGCTGACCTTGAAATGTTTCCCGAATTGCGTCCCATCCGTCTGCCGTCGTCGCTTTTGGGTAATCCGCGTGCGACGCGTACTCTGGGCCTCAAGACCGTCAAATCTTATGTTCTCGTCTCTCCTGGAACGCAAATTCTGGTGGATTCCGATCTGATCCACGAATTGACTGGATATCGGAAGGTTTTCATTACGGCACGAAGCCTCTTGTCGCTGGAGGGGGTCAGCGTCGAGACGTCATGTCGCAAAGTGACCTATGTTCAGCCGATCACCCGAGCGCAGGAGATCTTTAACTCCGCCGGGTTTCGCATCGCGACCCCTCTCGACGAGGAAACGCTGCAGCTGTTGCTGTTCGGGGCGAAATATCAACATGCCAAGCTGCGCCTGGAGAGAGAGCGGGAGAGCATGTCCGAGGCCTTTCTCGCGTCGCTTGCGCCAACGCTGAGCCCCCGCACCGCGGAGTCGGTGATCCGGGCGCATCAGGAGAGGAAGATCCCCTTGCTCCGCCCCGGTACTCCAAGCTGCTGACCCCCTCCGAAAGAGGTGCGCCCATCCCAAGCGCGGTGTTCTAACCCAAAGGAATGCATGCGCCGATCACTCCCCGCGCAGGCGGACAGACGGCCCAGGCGATGGTCGGTCCGCAATCTCCTGAAGCGCCAGCTCTGGCCTCGGCAACAAGAGGCGTGTTCAAGCGCCCCTGTCATGGACGCTCCGAAACCGACGGAAATTAGCTGAACAGAACGGCTTGAGAGAAACGTCGCATCAGCAGCGGTTGCCGTGAAGACATTGGCCGCCAGCGCGATACCTTCCCTGGCTCGGCCGTCGGACAAGACCTCTGCCGAGGCAGAGCACCGAACCCCTTGTGGCGACAGGAACGGGGTGTATCGACCCAGCCGGCTCTGCTCGGGTCAAGCTGCCAAGGTTTCGACATATGCATGAAGTAGGGAAAGCCCCCAAGCGAGCCGCCGGCAAAACCGCTGCGGTTCCCGTTCTGCGGGGATTTTGACGCCAGACGCCTCAAACTGGGGGCAAGGTCAGGCTATCGCCAAGCCCCATCAGAACCGCAAATTCGCGTCTGGTGAGGCGCAG
Organism: Pseudodonghicola sp.; assembly: GCF_048268305.1. Classification (NCBI taxonomy): domain Bacteria; kingdom Pseudomonadati; phylum Pseudomonadota; class Alphaproteobacteria; order Rhodobacterales; family Paracoccaceae; genus Pseudodonghicola; species Pseudodonghicola sp. The sequence continues at coordinate 281,119 of NZ_JBLWVT010000005.1, read as the reverse complement.
ACGTGCTCTCGGCCCGTAGCGGTTCATAAAGGGATCGGCGAGCTCGGGCAGCGCCTGATCGACGAGTCCCTTCGCTTCCGTGTCGAGAGTCTCCCGTTCGGTCGGCCCGGCATAAAAGCTTTCCACCATCACGCCATTGGCGAAGACGATCTGATGTTCGCGAAACAGGAGCTGGTAGAAGACGGACGGACCGGGTCTTGCGGAACCATGACCCCCCGCCAGGAAGAGGGCCGGAACGAAAACCTCTGAAACCCCGTACAGCTCGAGGCACTGTCGTGAGGTCATCACGATGCAGTGCTGGGGATTGAGGGTAAGGCTCTGGATATTCCCGATGCACCCGGCGGGAAAGGTGACTGGCGCGTCGTCGGAACTGGCCGTCGACTGGCTCTTCAGCACTGCAAGGACTTGTTGCGCGCCGGCATTTTCGGTGTTGACGAGCATGCCGGGCTCGATCACCTCAGCCGGCAGATGTCCGGCTGAGGTGCTGACGAGGGTTCCTTGCTCCAGACCGACGGGGGTCGCAGCGGTGCCGGATCGCCCCCGGCGAGCCAACATGGGCTTGCCTCGATCCCGTCTGAGAGAGCGATCTGCGGCTCGTGCGCCGGCGTCAGGCACTAGGGATATGTGGGAGTTCATCGGAACTGGCTCCGTTCAGCTGAGCGAGCGCATAGGGTGTTATTCGTGACGCAGCTCATCGCGGCGGCGCAGCCCTTCGCGTTTGCAGATCTGATCCGCGTCCTCGACCCCCATCTTGGCCGGCCGGTCGATGGATCGGTCCCAGACAACAATTTGGGGCGTGTAGAGCTGACAGACCACCGTGCCCGCCGATGTCGCCACCGAGACAGGCGCTGTCTCGTAGTATTCGGGGGAGAGCCCGCATGCGGCCAGCATGGAGATCGGACACAGTGCCAATACAAATTTGGAAATCAAGGTGAGTCCTCTTCAGTTGTGTAGTGAAATTTTTAACGGAAGGCATCTAATTGGTTTCATGTCTTCCGCTATCTGCAGAATTCGCCGTGGGATGGGTTTCTCTTTTTGTTTCGATCAGGGAATGCCTGTGAAAATTTCCGATTTTTCGGGGCGCGTCGCGGATGGAGATGTCGGGCGGCAAGAGGGAAATCCATCGAGGCTGGAGATGCCCATCGACACGAAACTCACGGTTTTGGTGTGGGTGAGGTGCTGACTTCGATCCGCCAGGTCATTTTTTCGCGACCTCATTCCAGTTGCCTCGCCCCACACTGAAAACGCCCATGGGCAAGAAGCATTTCCACTTCCCACTCCTGCAAAACCAAACGCCCATAAACTTGATTGCCGACCGTGGTTTCATGGGGCGGCAGAGGGGAGATGTCCTGTGAGGGCTGGCCGGGAACGAGGCATGGCACGCCATTGACGAAAATGGTGCCGGGGTGCTCCAGCCGTATCTGAAAATACTCAAGTGACCGAACTGGAAAGCAAATCACATCCGGCTGCGGTATGAGATGTTCGGCGCGGACGAAGACGCAGGGAGAGCCGATCAGGGATTCAGCAAGGGGATGGGTGAGCTGGAATATTTGATCGCGTGAAACGGTTATTGCTTCGAGGTTCCCGATGCTGCCTGGGAGAAATTTTAGGCGATTCCCACCGTTCTCGCTTGATACCCATTTTGATCTGATTTCAAAAATGGGAAGAAACCCATCGCTCAGGGTGAAAACCATATCTCCCGGTTCCAGGAGCGAAATCGAAAGTTCGCAATGATAGGCGTCTATATTTGCGTCGCTGGGGAAGGAGTAGCTTCCAACCAAATGCTCCAGATCGTCAGTCGGCTCAACGAGAGAGAGATTATGAAGCTGACGTGATGGTTGCATTTTTTTACCATGATCATTTTCATCAAAACACGACGTATTTACGGAAGATAGTTAGGAATTTTCCGGCTTGTGAACCATGTGCCCCATCGGTTGATTGATGGTTCCGGAACTTCCGCCCGCCTTTCGAGCGAGCGTTCCATTCTCTTTTGGATGGCTTTTTATGATTCCCTTCGCGCGCTCCCTGAAACTTCGCTTATACGCGGGCGATCGGGCTCTGCAGAGTTCGCAAACTGGTTCCGCACTGGTCCTGATTCAGGTGCGATGCCGATCGAATTTGCGTCACTTGGTGTCGCAACCGCGCCTCTATGGCGTCAGTTTTTCGGCGGATCCACCAACGGCGAAGGCTGAAAGTGGCATGTCTCCCGTTTCAGCGGGGAGGGCTGAGATCAATGGCTCCCCTTGACGCATTCGAGGGGGGGCGCCCATGTGCTGGGGGGCTCTCGGCCGCCATCAAAGGGGGCGAAGGTGCCGCGACCGGCCTGTTCCTGGCGCAGGCCCTCGCTCTCGGTAGCTGACCGGCACGTCGCACATTTCGAAACGGATCGCTGTGCGACCTTCTGACTGTGCAGAAGCGGGATTCCGGCTGAGCCTGATACCCGGACTGAGCGGCGGCCTGTTAGGTTTGCATCACGCGTCTTCGATTATTTTAGCTGCAAACGATTCGACCAGTTGACAGGAGTGGAGCCCGTTTGCGAAGTTGCCAGTTACCGCCCCCATCGTTGTTCGTCATCTGCAGGTTAGTTGTACGTAGAAAGTGCAATTGTCGCAGCTGACGTGAGTGAAAACGGAAGTTGCAACCATTGTGTGGTAAGAGGGGGGCGACTTCTGGAATGAAGGAAATGACTGATTATCAATGTGATAGAGCATCTCATATCACAAGGAATATCCAATTTCTCGTGGCCAGTGAGCCATCTATATCCGCCGCGGCGCGGCGCCTTGGCATCAACCGCCAACAATTGAACAAATATCTCAATGGATCCTCGGTCCCGTCGCTGCGCATTCTTCGCCGCTTCGCTGTGGCGTTCGATCTGCCCACCGAAGTGCTGACTGGCCCGCCCGAGCTTTTGTCGCGAGCGCAAATGCGCAGTCAAGCGGGCGCGCAGCGGCGCCCTGAGCATCAGCTCGTCGACCAACTCGTCGTGATCTCCGAGAATGCTAAAGCTGATCTTGCGCCCTATTGCGGGCGGTATTTCCGCTATCACATCATACCGACGTCTCCGCAGCAGATTTTGCGCAGCTACATGGTCATTTATCAACATGGCAGCATGACTTACGCGCTTGTTCTCGAACGTGTCGTGAAAGGCGGAAGTGATTGGAAAATTTCGGAAATCCGTCGAGCGACCCATATCGTTACCTTTATTCAGGATCGGCTTCAGCTCGTCGAAAGCAGCGCGTACGGCGAGGACTCGGTTCCAGGATTTTCGCTACTCTATCCGGCCTATATCCCCGGGATCCAGTATATGAGCGGCATGCTGATGACCAGCTTCGGCTTCGGTACGAGACCGATCTACGAATCCAATCTGGTGCTGCAGCGCTTGCCCGGATCGCGTCACATCAGGCGCAACATGAAGGCCTGCGGTCTTTTTGATCTGGGCGATCCCTCGTTGAATGACGAAGTTCGTTACCGCCTGAGCCCAGAAGACAGTGCGCCTGCATGTCGCCTGGCAAGCAGGTAGGGCGCATCATGAAGAGTAGGGAACATTACTATTTTCCTGAGAACCTTCGCGTCATCGTGCAAAGCTACTCAGGCACGTCGCATGCCGCACTGCAGTTCGGCATCAGCCGCCAGCAGCTCAACAAGTATCTCAGCGGCAGGAGCATGCCGTCGATAGAGACGCTGCAGAGCATCGCCGGTACAGCAGGCCTGCGGCCAGATGATCTGCTGTTGCCGCCTCAGGCGTTCATGAACCTGTGGCAGCCGCCCCTGCAATTGCAGGGGCTGTCACCGCGCGTCGAGAAGATGATGAATGGCCTGTTCGAGAATATGGCGCAAACGAAGGAAATCCTGGCGCAGTATTGCGGCGCCTATCACATGTATGGCCGGCTGCTGACCAACCGGGACAGGATCGGCCGCGCCTATTCGGTAATCTTCCAGGATGGCGCGCTGACCCTCATCAAGACGGTCATGTATATCGACGCCTATGGCCAGGGTTTCGGGGCACGGCCCCCGATGAAGGTGGAAGGGGTGGTGCAGTGGCTCGGCGAGCGGCTCTATATTGTCGAGGTTCAGGACCTCGGACGGCCGAATGCACGGCTGATTAACTTTGTGATCGACCCGCCGGTGCTGCCCTATCAGCCCTATCTGACAGGGAACATGACGACAACGAACAACTCGCTTATGCGGCCAGCCTATACGATACCGATCGTGTGTGAACGTTTGCAGGGCCGGCGCTTGATGAAGGCGGACCTGAGGGCCTGCGGGGTATTCCACAAGGACGCTCCGGAAATTGGTCCGGAAGTGCGCCATATGCTCGGCATCGGCGTCGCAAGCTGACCCTTCGTCACGCCAGGACCCAAGGTGCGTCACCCAAAGGTGGCGCACCTTGTCTGCCTCAGCGATCCATTCCCAAGACTACCGGTGTTTAATTCTGTGAAGTTGCGCACCATTGGGTTTCGACGCACTCACTTCTGTCGCACCGTAGAGAATAGCCCGAATCCTCCCACTCGCCGAAGAATATCAACAAGGGCGATGTAAACGCTCAACCGGTACAAACAGGTCTATATTTTGGCCAGCACCGGGTCGGTAAAATGTGAGTTTGGTAACATTTTTGCGGGGGCGGAGCATGGCGATCATTAACGGTTCCATTTTAAACGATACACTCTATGGCACCTCCGCGGCCGACACTATCGATGGCTTTGCTGGGGATGACTGGCTCTATGGTTTTGCCGGTAATGACTGGCTTATCGGTGACCTGGGCAATGACTCGCTCGACGGCGGCATCGGGGCAGATGTGCTCGATGGTGGCGCTGGATTTGATTTCGCTTCCTATACCAACAGCGCTGCGGGGGTCTATGTCGATCTCTCCACGGGCAATGGGTACTACGGCGATGCCGCGGGCGATACGCTGTATAACATCGAGGGGATCTACGGATCGGCATTCGGCGACACGATGATCGGGTTCGACTCGACCGATCCATCGTCGGTCTATTCGAACATCTTCTTCGGCGAGGGCGGCAATGATCTCATTTATGGCAATGGCGGTGATGACGATCTCTACGGTGGCAATGGTGATGACCAGATCTACGGCGGCGATGGTCTCGACAGCATAAATGGCGATTCCGGAAACGACATCATCTCGGGCGACGCCGGCGATGACTATCTCCGTGGCGGTGATGATAGCGACGCCATCTACGGCGGCATCGGAAATGACTCTCTGCTTGGCGAAAACGGCTCTGACTTCTTGTACGGGGGCGATGGCGATGACTTTGTGATCGGTGACCAAGCCACCGACGCCTTGCCCGGCGACGACTACATGGATGGCGGCGCCGGCAACGACGTGATGCGCGGTGGTCAGGGCAACGACACCATCCTGGGTGGCGACGGCAACGATGTCATGGCCGGCAATGCTGGAGACGACAGTCTGGATGGCGGCGCGGGTAATGACGTCCTCGACGGTGGCGATGCGGGTGATCCTGTCGGAAACGACACGCTGACCGGCGGAACCGGAGATGATCTTTTCTGGTGGACCGGTGCCAACCGGGGCAATGACACCATTACCGATTTCGGCAATGACACCGGTGGCCCCTATACCGACGGCAATCAGACCAATAACGATTTCATCTACCTCGATGGCATTTTCAACCCATCGACCTTGGCGGCATATAACGTCGCCAACGGCACGAACTTCAAACATCCGATTCAGGCCCTGAACCATGACCTCGCGGATGGTGTGATCAGCTTCAACGGCACTGACATGACCGGGCCGACGCTGACCATGACCGGCATCACCGGCGGCTTGACCTGGGACCAGACGAATGTGGTTTGCTTCGCTTCGGGGACGCGGATCATGACCCGGGGCGGCGAGGTTCCGGTCGAGAAGCTTCAGGTCGGATTCGATGTGTTGACGCTCGATAACGGCTATCAGACGTTGCGCTGGATCGGTGGGCGGAGCCTTCATGCCGCGGATCTGGCCGCTTACCCGGACCTGCGCCCGATCCGCATTCGCGCTGGCGCACTGGGGCTCCGGCAGCCGGATACGGACCTGATCGTCTCGCCGCAGCACCGCGTTATGGTGCGTTCGAAGGTGGCCGAGCGGATGTTCGGCAAGGCCGAGGTTTTGGTGGCGGCCAAGCAGTTGTTGGCGCTCGAAGATGTCGAGGTTGCCGACGATCTGACCGAGGTGACCTACTGGCACTTCCTGTTCGATGCGCATCAGGTGGTGTTCTCGAACGGGGCTCTGACTGAAAGCCTGTTCACCGGCCGCGAAGCCCTCAAAGCCGTTGGCTCGGAGGCCCGTCGGGAGATTCTTGAGATTTTTCCGAACCTGGCGGCCGATCCCGAGCTGGAGTGCGCCGCTGTGCGTCCGCTGATCCCTGGTCGCCTGGCTCGAAAACTTGCCGAGCGTGTGGCGCGCCGCGGCAAGTCACTCGTCGTCTAGCACCCCCAATGCTGGCGGCGGGACGTTCCGGAAGGGGCGGGAGGGCAATCGTATTACTGGTTGTTTTTCCGTCCCCTCCGGGCGTGTTGTGACAGGCCGGCTCTGGCGGCGCGAGAACCAGAGAAAGATAAGGCAAGTAGGCGGCGACGGCGTTCAATGTCGTCTCTCCGGGCATTTCTGCAAATGTCGATCCCGCCGAAGGAATTGCCCTCAGAGAAAACGGGTCTTCCCTGGTCTGCCTGACAGTTAGCGACGCCTTGGACCCGTTGTTCACCCTCATTGCCAGCTTCTCGCTGCGTGCCGAAGGCTCTGTCGGTCAAAGGTTTTCCGGCTTGGGAAACAATCGCGATCCTTTGGGGGCGGCGGCTGTCCTCTTTCACATCCAGCACCATGATAAAGGTCCAGCACGGCAAGGGCTGCGTGTCGGGGGCCAGTGGGCTGACATGGGGCGACGGATACCGGAAACCCGCGCTGGATCGGGATCCGCGCCTGCTTCGTTGAGAAGTGAGCCGCGCGCCCGAATCTGCGCCCGATCCGGCGCCACCGTGCTGGAGCGCAGTCCGCTGGAAACCGACCTGATCCTATCGCCGTAGCACCGTGTTTTGTCCCGCTCTGTCGCCGCCGATGCTTCGTGATGCCAAGCTGAGTTCACCAGGTGAATCCCCTCATGGGATGCGTGCAATAAAACCGCCACGACCAAACCCGCAGAACTATCTTTCGGACCTAAAACTGCCGGGAATCAGGTCTCAAATGCACGCCGCCATTTCGGTGTGGTGATGTCGAGACCCCGGCCAGCGTGATTTTCAGCGGAAATTCTTATGGTCGCGAGGTGCGCGACGATATTTTTAAACCCTAGATTGCGTCCCGATTTCGCAATCGGGGGACATCGCGGAACTCATCAGAGAATCTTTGCTGCAGAATTTGCAGGTAAGCTTTCCTTCCATAAGGGGAGGATTCTTATTTCTTACCGGCCCCACGCGACACCTATGCGACTCCTATATAGAGGGAAGGATGCAATGGCCACGTTATCAAACACTTGGGGTTGGTATGCGACCGGGTTGACCAATACCGGCAATAACGATGCAGAAACCTTGGGGGGAAACAGCTACAATCTCGGGTCGGGTACGGGGGAAACCTACCGATACCAAGCCTACGGCACCATGCAAATGTATGATGCCAACGATGACGACAGAATGGACGATGCTGATACCGACGATACCACGACAAGCACCAGTGATCGGTTCGTAACGGCGGATGGCGTCTATCGCCAAGTCAATGAGGTCGTCATCTATAGCAACACTGTTCTGACCTACACGCTACCAGGAGGCGGAACCGCAACCTGGACAGTGCGCGGGCTGTACCCGCACCCCGATAGGTGAAGCTAGTTTAATCCGCTTTTGGAGCTTTCTAGCGCAATTCCATTGATGCCGCCCTGCATTACCGATGAGGTGGGCGATTTCGGCCGCTCAGGGGCAGTTTTGGGGCTGATCAACGGGGAAGCGACATGAGTACCCGTAGCGTCAGTTTGAACGACAGCAATTCAAAATGTGAGTGAATGTTGTTGCTGGGAGAACGACATGACTGACTTTACTACCGATGCCTTCTATCTCGGAAATCTGAATCTGGTTCAACCGGGAAACCCAGGGACCGAAACCGCCGGTAACTCCTCGCAGATATACGGCACCTACGGTGATGCGGCCAACCCGATTGCGCAATCCGTCGTCAGTGTGACCTCGTATAACGACGGCAGCACCAATATTGTTCAACAGGACAACATCACCAGCAGTCCCGATGACCCGAATGGCGGGACGGGGGATGGGTTCTTTTACGATCTCAATGGCGATGGGATCAACGATTACAACGGCCCGATGGACTATTTCAACGCGGTCTATGTCGATGTGGTCTACACCGATGGATCGACGGGAAAATATCAGGTCTGGTACGCCCAGATGCCCAATGGCGACACCTTTCTGATGCCGAACAACTCCACGGGCGGCGGCGTGGATGAGAACGGTTACACGCAGGACACCAGCAAGTGGACGCAGGTCCCGATGGAATCCCTCACGGTTAGCCAGAGTACGTCGACCACATTCAGCGCAACCAGCGATACCCTGAATGGCTACGGCATGGCACAGGGGTTTCACTACCTCGCGGCTCCGATCATCTGCTTCGCCTCCGGCACATTGATCAAAACACGCGCCGGCGAAATTGCGGTGGAACACTTGAAAGTCGGCGCCGATGTTCTGACGCTCGACTGTGGCTATCAACCGGTACGCTGGATCGGCTCGCGGACACTGTCCAGGATGGATATGGCGGCCAATCCGAACTTACGCCCGATCCGCATCCGTGCCGGGGCGTTGGCACAGAACCGGCCGGTAGAGGACCTTGTCGTCTCGCCGCAGCACCGGGTGTTGGTGCGGTCAAAGGTGGCCGAGCGGATGTTCGACGAAGCCGAAGTTCTGGTCGCCGCCAAACATCTGCTGGCGCTTGACGGCATCGAGGTGGCCGACGATCTGGTTGAGGTGACCTATTGGCATTTCTTGTTCGACGCGCATCAGGTGGTATTCTCGAATGGGGCGTTGACCGAGAGCCTGTTCACCGGGCCCGAGGCGCTCAAGTCAGTCTCTCCAGAAGCGCGTCAGGAAATTCTGGAAATCTTCCCGGGCCTTGAGGCCGATCCCGAAGTGGGCGCCGCCGCGGTGCGTTTGCTGATCCCGGGCCGCCGCGCACGCAAATTCGCCGAGCGTATGGCGCGCAACGGCAAGCTTGTCGTCGCCTGAGACCCCAGGGCGGTTCCGCCGCAGTTGCGAGAGCAGGGCATCGCAACTGCCTGACTTCCAACGGCTACCTCATGTTGGGCTGTCGTTTGTGTCCGGCGCAGCGCGGGCTGGATCTCTGTCCATCCGCCTCACTGCGCCGCGATCTTGATCGCCGGCTCCATCGTGCCCAGCAGATCGTCGCCCAGGTGGCATTTCACCTGATGGCCTTCGGTGAGGTGCCGAACCGGCGGCACCTCGCGGTCGCAGAGCCCTCCCGGCACCTGCGATTACTCGCGGCAGCGGGTCTGGAACGGGCAGCCGGGCAGCAGGTTCATGGCTGAAGGCACGTCATCCTCCAGCGCGATATGGGTCTTCTCGACCGAAGTATCGGCGATCGGCACCACCGATAGCAGCGCCTCGGTATGGGGGGATAAGGCGGGCTGAAGACCTGATCGGTGCTGCCCGGTTCCACCACATGGCCCAGATACATCATCACCCGATCGCTCAGGTAGCGCATGACGGAGCGATCGTGCGAGATGAACAGAAGCGTGGTCTTTTGCTGCCGCTGGATCTCGATCAGCAGGTCGGTCACCGCCGCCTGCACCGTGGCATCCGGTCGGAGAATTCGCGCGGCAGTTTCACCGGGGCGAGCAGTTGCAAGCATCCGCTCGCGACCTTCCGCCACCCTCCGGCCGACCCCGAAGATCTCCAACGCCCGGATGATCTGCCGGCCCAGGGTCATCGAGGGGTTGGGCATGTCGAAGGGCTTTGGGAACACCATCTGAATCTCGCTCACGGTCTTGGCATCGCGCGTCGATCGGCAGCGCTTCGATATTGCGCCCGTCGAACAGGAGCTGGCCCGAGGTGGCGGTCTCCAACCCCATCAGCACCTTGGCGAAGGTCGATTTGCTGCAACCGCTCTCCGCCAGCAGCCCCACCGCTTCACCAGGTCGAACCGAGACGGAAAAATCCAAATTTCCCGCAGCCGGATCAAGAAGGAGATCGACAGTTTGTCGATCTCCAGAATCGGGCCGTCCTGGGTCGGTTTCGGCATATCACTCTCCCTGTCGGGGGCAGGGCCGCGTCCCCTGCTTCTTCTCGTTCAAAATACGTCGGGGGTCCGGGGGCAGCGCCCCCGGTCCTGTCGTCAGTCCCTGAGACTTTCCTCGCGAAGCCTCTCCGCCAGCAGGTTCACCCCAGAACCCGCGACAGCGAGCGCCAGCGCGGGATGCAGGCCGATCGACAGAAGCTTGCGCCCCTCGTTGATGGTCAATCCCCAGTCCGGGCCTTCGGGCAGCAGGCCCGGGCCGAAGAAGCCGAGCGTTCCCAGAAGGATCGTCCTGTAGCCGATCCGCAGGCAGAAATCGACGATCAGGGGGCCGCGGGCGTTCGGCAGGATCTTCCAAAGCATGATATACCAGGGGCCTGCGCCGCTGGGCTGGGCGGCGGCGCCGTAATCGCGCATCTGATGTCCATCGTCAGCCCGCGCGTGATGCGGAACACGGTGGGTGACTTGACGAAGACGACCGAGACGAAAACCACCAGCAATCCGCCGGGAATATCGAAAAGATCGAGCGGCCCCGGCACCCCGGTCGCCATGATCTCGGGGGGGATCAGCAGGGTCAGACACGCGGAAGTTGCCTTCGGTCTTCGCCAGTTTCTCCAGATTGAGATAGAGGTTGGTGAGGGGAAACACGATGACCGTCAGGCAGAGCGCCGTCAGCGTCATCACCCCCACCCGACAAGGCAGGAGAAAAGTCCCATTGGGCCCCCGTTTGGTCAGGCCTCGTCATGACCCCTTCAGGGGTCTGTCCTGGCCGGCGCGCAAGGCGCCGCGGGGAGATCGGTGGCATCGGCCGCCCCCTCGGGGGAGGCGGCTTGCCGGTATTGGGCGATTATTCCGCCCAGGCCCATTTGTACTGGTGGTGATCATAGGAGATATGCGCCTCGGTCCCGACCAGACCGGGGCGCATGTGACGATAGAGCGAGCGCCAGTAGGGCTGGATCGTCACCCCTTCCTCCTGGATCAGCGCTTCGCCCTTGGCGGCGATTTCGCGGCGCTTGTCGGCGTCGGCGATGGCCAGCGCCTGTTCCAGCAGGGCGTCGAACTCCGGGTTCGACCAGCCGAATTCGTTCCAGGCCTCGCCCGAACGATAGGCCAACGCCCAGATTTGCACCCCCAGCGGCCGGTGGTTCCAGTTGGTCGAGCTGAAGGGGTATTTGGTCCAGTCGTTCCAGAAGGTGGAGCCGGGCAGCACGGTGCGTTTCACCTTGAAGCCGGCGTCGCGCATCTGGGCCGCCACCGCATCGGTGGTGTTCTTGCGCCAATCGTCGTCGATCGAGATCAGCTCATGCTCGAAATCCAGCATGCCGGCCGCTTCCATCAGGGCGCGGGCCGCTTCCGGGTCGGGCTTGATCGGCGGCAGCTTGGCGTATTCCGGATGCATCGGGCCGACATGGTGGTTCTCGGCGATCTGACCGCGATTGCCATAGCCCAGCTCCAGCAGCACCGCATTGTCCACTGCCATGGCGATGGCCTTGCGCACCCGCTTGTCGGCATAGGGCCGCTTGCCGTCGATCTCGGCCAGTTGGTTGGGCCGGATCACCAGCGTCGCGCCGGTCACCACCTCGGATTGCACCAGGCCGATGTCGTTCATGATGTCGATGAACTCGCCGACCGATTCATGCAGCATGTCGACCTTGTCGGCTTCGATCGCCGCCAGCCAGGCCGAGGGGTCGCTGCCGAAATCGATATATTCGATGGTGTCCAGATAGGGGCCGCCATAGATCGGCGTGCCCCACCAGGGATGTTCGTCGGTGATCCGCTCCAGCGTGGTGGCGACGCCGACCTCGACGCTGGCAAGCCGGTAGGGCCCGGTGCCGACCAGTTCGGTCGGCTTGGCGGGGTCATAGCTGGAATGCACCATCGCGGCGGGATAATCGGCGACGCCCGGGATGATCGAGATATCGGGGGTCGCCGTCTTCAGCACCACGGTCAGCGGATCGGTCACGGTGATCGCGCCATCGCGCGCCAGGCCGGTGTCGGGGTTGATCAGAGAGCTGACGCGCGCCGCCATCGAGTTGCCCTCGACCCCCTTTTCGCACCAGCGGGCGAAATTGCGGGCCACGTCCTCGGCAGTGAAATCATCGCCATTGTGCCATTTGATGCCCGGGCGCACCTTCAGCGTATAGACGGTGGCGTCGTCGTTGACCTCCCAGCTTTCCAGCAGCATCGGCCGGAACGAGCCGTCGTTTTCGTATTCGACCAGACATTCGCAGGTGCCGCTGGTCTGGGCGGCGATTTCCGACCAGTCGGCGGTGCGGGTGTCCTTCAGCGCCTTGACCTGCATTTGCACCCTGAGCGTGCCGCCCATCTTGGGGGTGCCCTGCAGCGTCTGCGCCTGGGCGGGGCTCTCTCCGATCAACCCATAGGCCGCCGCGGCGGTGACGCCGAGCGCGGTGGAGCGGGTCAGGAATTCGCGCCGACTGAGCTTGCCGTCAAGGTATTCCTCCGCGTGCATCCGGGCCGCGGGATGAATGGTCTCGCCTTGCGTGATGGCATGCTGCATGGATGTCTCCCTGTCATGGGGGTGGTTCGGTAAGGAGCCGGCGGGAGGGGGCGCCGGGCTTCAGGCCGCCCTCGGCAGATTTATGTTCCGGAGTGTCTGGTTCGCCATGGGGGGATTCGGCAACAGAAATCCCTTAGCGTCAACCGGCGCAACTCCTGTTGATATCAAAATTACGACACGACGATGTGAAAAAGCGACCATCTGCCAGGCGGCGCTATTGGCGACCCGCATGCGCTGCCCGGCGCAGGGCGGTCGGCGGATGGCCGGTGTGTTGCTGGATGAAGCGGGTGAAATAGGCGGCGCTGCCAAAACCCAGATGGCGGGCGATGTCCTGCGCCGGGGTATCGGTGCTGATCAACAGCCGTCGCGCCGCGTGCAGCACCCGTTCGGTCAGCAGGGTGGCCGCGGTGCGCCCGGTTTCGGCCCGGCAGACCCGGGTCAGATGGGTGGGGGTGACGTCCAGCCGTTCGGCCAGAACCGCCATCGAGGCGCCGCTGGCGTATTCGCGCACCAGCAGGTCGCAATAGCTTTGCACCAGCCTCTGTCCCGCGTTGGCGGGCTGCGGGCCGGCGTCCTCGATATGCCGGCGCAGCCAGATGGTGATCAGCTCGGCATAGGCATGGACCGCGGAATGATAGAGCGGCTGCATCCCCGACTGTTCGCGCCCCAGCGCTTCGAACAGCGCGGTCAGATCGCTTTGGCTGGCGGTGTCGCGCACCCTCAGGTGCTGGACCTCGCGCGGCAGCGTCAGCCCGCTGGATTGCGGGATCAGCAGCGCCTGGCCGAAGCCGTTGCGCATCAGCTCCAGCGCCATCAGGTGGCGCGCCGGGATGAACAGGGCGTTATGCGGCCCGATGCCGCGCCGTTGCCCGTCCAACAGCGCCACCCCCTGGCCGCGGGTGATCCAGATCAGCAGATGTTCGGCGCGGTCATGGACCAGTTCAAGCTGCCAGGCCCCCCGCTGGCTGAGCTGGGCCAGCGTGACCATCCGGATGTCGGTCATTTCAATCGGATCATAGGCCATGTGTTCGAAAAGGACATCCGATGCGCAGGGATTTGCCGACCAATAGAGCACCGCCCGACGAATCGGACAAGCCGACCGGTTGATCCTGCGCTTTATTTCGCCGGTTCGCCCGCCTGCCTATCGCTGCGGGGTGATCGGATGCCAGGCGCGCATTCTGGCCCGGAACCAGGTGCGTTGACGCTTGGCGAACTGGCGGGTGGCGACGGTGGCGCGCGCGCGGGCCGCCTCCAGCGTCAGATCGCCGTCGAGATGCGCCATCAGCTCGGGCACGCCGATCGCCTTGCAGGCGGGCAGGGCGGGATCATAGCGGTCGCGCATCGCCGCTACCTCCTCCAGCGCGCCGCCTTGCAGCATCAGGTCGAAGCGGTGCGCGATGCGGTCGTTGAGCCAGTCCTTGTCGACGTCGAAGACCAGCGGCATCGCCCGGTCGATCGGCAATAGGGGCGCCGGGGTGTCGGACTGCCACTCTGCCAGCGGTCGGCCGGTGGCGCGCTGCACCTCCCAGGCGCGCTGTACCCGGGCGCGGTTGCGCTGGTCGAGCCCGGCGGCGGTGGCTGGGTCGAGATCGGCGAGCAGCCGGTCGAGCGGGATCAGATCGGCCTCGGCCCGCACCTCGGGCGGGGTAGCGGGGATCTGGGCCAGCCCCTCGGTCAGCGCCAGGAAATAAAGCCCGGTGCCGCCGATGATGATGGGCCGGTCCGGCCCCTGCAGCAGCGGCGCGACCTCGCGCAGCCAGTGACCGGCGGAATAGCGCGCATCATGGGGCAGGTGGCCATAGAGACGATGCGGCGCCTCGGCCTCCTCCTCGGCGCTGGGGCGGGCGGTGATCACCCGCCAGCAGTCATAGATCTGGCTGGCATCGGCATTGATGATCACCCCGCCGTGCCGGCGGGCGATTTCCAGCGCCAGCGCGGACTTGCCGCTGGCGGTGGGGCCGGCGATCAGCACCGGGATATCGTCGGGAATCTCCGGCAGGCCGGACAGCCCCAGCTTCGGTCCCAGTTTCTGCGCCAGCATGATCCATCTTCCAAATGCACAGTTTCGCGTCGGTTCCGGCGGTTGTTGCATTGAACCCGGCGGCGATTTCCGACATTTTGGCGCGAAAAATAAACCCGTGCCAGAGCGGAGCGCAACATGACCTCTTCCCAATCAACCGAATCCCGAACGCTAATGACCAAATACAATCGCGTGATGCTCAAGATATCGGGCGAGGCGCTGATGGGCGATCAGGGCTTCGGCCTGCATCCGCCCACCGTCGAACGCATCGCCCGCGAGGTGCAGTCGGTGCACAACATGGGGGTCGAGATCTGCATGGTGATCGGCGGCGGCAATATCTTCCGCGGCCTGTCCGGCAGCGCCCAGGGGATGGAGCGGACCACCGCCGACTATATGGGGATGCTGGCGACGGTGATGAACGCGCTGGCGATGCAATCGGCGCTCGAAGGTCTGGGCGTCTTCACCCGGGTGATCAGCGCCATCCGGATGGATGAGGTGGCCGAGCCCTATATCCGCCGCCGCGCCGTGCGCCACCTGGAAAAGAAACGGGTCTGCATCTTTGCCGCCGGCACCGGCAACCCCTATTTCACCACCGATACCGCCGGCGCCCTGCGCGCCAACGAAATGGCCTGCGAGGCGATCTTCAAGGGCACCAAGGTGGATGGGGTCTATGACAAGGATCCGCACAAGTTCGCCGATGCCAAGCGCTATGACACCGTGTCCTATGACGAGGCGCTGGCCAAGCGGCTGGGGGTGATGGACGCCGCCGCCATCGCGCTGGCACGCGACAACAATCTGCCGATCATCGTCTTCTCGCTGGACGAGCCGGGCGGCTTCCGCGGCATCCTCTGCGGTGAGGGCACCTATACAAAGGTGTATGGCTAGGGCTATAGACCCCGCAAGCGACAATCCGAACATTCCGAACAAGACCGGGGGAGTGGACAGCATGTCCGAAGATTTCGAACTCGATACCGATGCACTGAAACGCCGCATGGACGGCGCCATGTCGAACCTGCGCACCGAATTCGCCTCGCTGCGCACCGGGCGCGCCTCCGGCTCGATGCTCGAGCCGGTGATGGTCGACGCCTATGGCCAGATGACCCCGATCAACCAGCTCGGCACCGTCAACGTGCCCGAGCCGCGGATGGTCACCATCAACGTCTGGGACAAGGGCATGGTGGGCAAGGTGGAAAAGGCGATCCGCGAAAGCGGGCTCGGCATCAACCCGCAGCTCAACGGCACCATCATCATGCTGCCGATCCCCGAGCTGAACGAGGAACGCCGGCGCGAGCTGACCAAGGTCGCGGGCCAATATGCCGAACATGCGCGGGTTGCGATTCGCAACGTGCGCCGTGATGGCATGGATCAGATCAAGAAGGCCAAGACCGACGGCATGTCCGAGGACGACCAGAAGTTCTGGGAGACCGAGGTGCAGGAGCTGACCAACAAGATGATCGCGGCGGTGGACGAGGCGCTGGAAGCCAAGCAGGCCGAAATCATGCAGGTTTGACCCGGATCATGCCGCGCGATCCCGCCCCCGCAACCGGCCCGAATACGGGCGCCGCGACGCAGGCTCTGTCGCGCGGCCCCCGTCATGTCGCCATCATCATGGATGGCAATGGCCGCTGGGCGCAGGCGCGCGGGCGGCCGCGGCTGTTCGGC
Source organism: Pseudodonghicola sp. (assembly GCF_048268305.1). Classification (NCBI taxonomy): domain Bacteria; kingdom Pseudomonadati; phylum Pseudomonadota; class Alphaproteobacteria; order Rhodobacterales; family Paracoccaceae; genus Pseudodonghicola; species Pseudodonghicola sp. The sequence continues at coordinate 264,667 of NZ_JBLWVT010000005.1, read as the reverse complement.
CATCACGCCGGCGCCAAGCGCGTTCGCGAGATCGTCGAGGCTTGCCCGGCGCTGGGGATCAAGTATCTGACGATCTTCGCCTTCTCGACCGAGAACTGGAAGCGCACCCAGACCGAGGTGGCCGGGCTGATGAGCCTGTTCCGCCGCTATATCGCCAAGGAAATGCAGGCGCTCGCCGCCAAGAACGTGCGGGTGCGGTTCATCGGCGACCGGGTGCGGCTCGATACCAAGCTGATCGCGCTGATGGATCAGCTCGAACTCGAGACCGAGGGCAACGACGGCACCCATCTGACCATCGCGTTGAACTATGGCGGCCGCGACGAGGTGGCGCGCGCCACCAAGCGGTTGGCGCAGGACGTGGCCGATGGCAAGCTAAAGCCCGAGGACGTTGACGAGGAAACCCTGCCGAAATACCTCGACACCTGTGTGCTGCCGGATCCCGATCTGGTGATCCGCACCAGCGGCGAGGCGCGGATTTCCAACTTCCTGCTGTGGCAATCGGCCTATGCCGAATATGAATTCATCGACACGCTCTGGCCGGATTTCACCGGCGAGGAGCTGGACCGGCTGTGCCGGAGTTACGGCCGGCGTGATCGGCGCTTCGGGGCGGTGAAGACATGAACCAGCCACGGGCCGCCGGCCGCTGGGGCGATCTGACCGCGCGGGTGCTTTCGGGTCTGGTGCTGGCGGTGCTGGGGCTCGGCGCGGTCTGGATGGGCGGCTATGTCTTCATCACCTTCGTCTCGATCGCCATTGGCCTGATCGTCTGGGAACTGACGCGGATGATGCCGCCGGATGTCGCGGCGCGTTCGGTCGCGATGGGGCTGCTGGCCGGAGGGGCGGCCTTTCTGGCGATCTACCTCAAGGCGGGCTTTGCTCTGCCGATGCTGCTCCTGCCGGCGATCGTCGGCTTCTTCTGGTTGCCGCAGCACCGGCGCGTCTTCGTGCCCTATCTGATCTTCATCCTGCTCGCCGGTTTCGGCATGATGTCGGTGCGCAGCGAATTCGGCTTTCCCTGGATGCTCTGGCTGGTTCTGGTGGTGGCGGGCACCGATATCGCCGGTTATTTCGCCGGTCGCCTGCTGGGCGGGCCGAAGTTCTGGCCGAAGATCAGCCCGAAAAAGACCTGGTCCGGCACCGCGGCCGGCTGGCTGGTGGCGATGATCGTGGGCTGGGCCTTTACCTTTGTCACCGGTGCAGGCGCCTGGCTGATCGGCCTGTCGGCGCTGGCCTCCTTCGCCTCGCAGCTTGGCGATATCGCCGAAAGCGCGGTCAAGCGGCGGGCGGGGGTCAAGGACTCCAGCTCGCTCATTCCCGGACACGGCGGGCTGTTCGATCGTTTCGACGGCATGCTGGGGGCGGCGATCCTGGTGCTGATCGTGATGGAGTTGACGGGCTATCCCCCCGGAATTCAATGAGAAGGCAATCGACATGCGGCGGGTGACGATCCTGGGGGCGACCGGCTCTATCGGGCAGAACACCATCGACCTGATCCGGCGCGATCCCAAGGCCTATGAGGTTGTGACGCTGACCGGCGGCGGCAATATTGCGCGGCTGGCGGCCGATGCCATCGCGCTCGGGGCCGAGCTGGCGGTGACCGCCTATGAGGATCGTCTGCCTGATCTGCGCGCCGCGCTCGCCGGCTCGGGCGTTGAGGCCGCCGCGGGGGCCGAGGCCATCCGCGAGGCGGCGGCGCGTCCGGCCGATTGGGTGATGTCGGCGATCGTCGGCGCCGCCGGGCTCGCGCCCGGGCTTGCCGCGCTGGAACAGGGGGCGACGCTGGCGCTTGCCAACAAGGAATCGCTGGTCTGCGCCGGGGAGCTGGTGCTGCGCACCGCGGCGGCGCATGGCGCCCGCATCCTGCCGGTCGACAGCGAACATTCGGCGATCTTCCAGGCCCTGGTGGGCGAGGATATGGCGGCGGTCGAGCGGGTGATCATCACCGCCTCGGGCGGCGCCTTCCGCGATTGGCCGCTGGAGCGGTTGCGGTCCGCCACCGTCGAGCAGGCCTCGAGCCATCCCAATTGGGACATGGGGCAGCGGATCACCATCGACAGCGCCTCCATGTTCAACAAGGCCATGGAAGTGATTGAGACAAAAGAGTTTTTCGGAATTCTTCCGGATCAGATCGAGGTCTTGGTGCATCCGGAATCGATGATCCATGCCCTGGTCGGTTTCGTCGATGGGGCGCTGATGGCCCATGTGGGCGCGCCGGATATGCGCCATGCCATCGGCTATGCGCTGAACTGGCCCGAGCGCCGTGCCTTGCCGGTCGACCGGCTCGATCTGGCGAAGATCGGCCAGCTCACCTTCCGCGCCCCGGACGAAGCCCGCTATCCGGCGCTCAGGCTGGCGCGCGAGGTGATGCAGATGGGCGGGTTGGCCGGTGCGGTCTTCACCGCGGCGAAGGAGCGCAGCCTCGATCATTTCATTGCCGGCCGCATCGGATTTCTCGATATGGCGGCGGTGGTCGAGGCGGTTCTTGACCGTTACGCCGCGCAACGCCGCAATGACGAAGCCGCGATGACACTTGATAACGTGCTCCTGACCGACCATCTCGCCCGGGAATGGGCCGATGAGGCGGCGGCGAAGAAAGCAGGATAAGACCTTGAATATTGTTGAGTTAATCCCGCAGTTTGGCGGGCTGGTTTACACCCTGATCGCCTTTGTCGTGGCGCTGTCGGTGATCGTCTTCGTGCATGAGTTCGGTCACTATATCGTCGGCCGCTGGAGCGGCATTCATGCCGAAGTCTTCTCGCTCGGCTTCGGGCCGACGCTGCTCAGCTGGGTCGACAAGCGGGGCACCCGCTGGCAGATCGCGGCGCTGCCCTTCGGCGGTTACGTCAAGTTTCTTGGCGACGCCAATGCCGCCTCGGGCAAGGATGGCGCGACGATGGCCGAGATCTATCAGCACAATCCGGACGACCTGCGCCACACCATGCATGGCGCGCCGCTCTGGGCGCGGGTGCTGACGGTGGCGGCGGGGCCGGCCTTCAACTTCATCTTCTCGATTGCCGTCTTCACCGGCGTGTTCATGTTCCAGGGGGTCGCGCGCGACCCGCTGACGGTCGGCAAGATGCACCCGATGCCGGGGATCGAGACCAACCTGCAGCAAGGCGATGTGGTGCTGGCGATCGCCGGCACCCCGGCGCCGTCCTTCACCGACGGTCTTGCCTGGGAAAGCTTTCTGAACCATCTGCCGCATGCCCGGGCGCTGGATTACACCGTGCGCCGCGATGGGCAGGAGGTGACCGCCAGCGGTCCGCATCCCTTCCCGGCCTATGTCTACCGCGTCGCGCCGCGCAGCGCGGCGGTCGATGCCGGGCTGCGTCCCGGCGATGTGATCACCGAGGTCGATGGCAAGCCGGTCTATGTCTTCAGCGATCTGAAGGCGGCGGTCGAATCCTCGGAAGGTGCGCCGGTGCTGCTGACGGTCTGGCGCGAGGGGGCAGAATCGAAATTCACCCTGACCCCGCGCCGGGTGGACGAACCGGCGGCCGATGGCGGCTTTGCCACCCAGTGGCGGATCGGCATTGTCGGCGGCATGGCCTTCGAGCCCGCCACGACCACCGCTGGTCCCGGGCAGGCCATCCTCGGCGCCGTGGCACAGACCTGGGCGATCATCACCGGCTCGATCTCAGGGCTGTGGCACATGATCACCGGGGCGATCAGCACCTGCAACATCTCGGGGCCCATCGGCATCGCCGAAACCTCGGGGGAATTGGCAAGCCAGGGGGTGCAGACCTTCATCTCGTTCATTGCGACGCTGTCGACGGCGGTGGGGCTGCTGAACCTGTTTCCGATTCCGGCGCTCGACGGCGGGCATCTGGCGTTCTACGCCTATGAGGCGGTGTTCCGCCGCCCGCCCAGCGACAAGGCGCTGCGGGTGCTGATGACCCTTGGGCTGACCTTGATCCTGTCGCTGATGTTTTTTGCGCTCGGCAACGATATCTTCTGCTGATTGCGCCGGCGGTTAACCCCGCATTGACGTTGGCACCGGGGCAGGCGCTGCCCCGGTTTTGCCCCAGTGTCGCCACATTGCGCACCTAGCCTGTCGACGCAAATCGTACTCCAACGCGTCGAGAAGGGCCAAAAGGATGCAGAATCTGCGCCATTCCTATCGCGGTCTCAGCCTGTTGATGCAGTTGAACTGGGACCTGATCCTGTTCGTTTCCACAATTCTCCTGGCGTTCGCTGCGGCGGGGTGGCTGGCCGGCGCGATGTGATCGCGACCGCTTCGGCGGCGTTCGCGCGCCGCTGGGGCGGGTCGGCCAATTGGGCTTTTGACATCGCGTGGCAATCCCGATACCTACTTCCTAACTGTCTGCAAAATACTGGGTTCAAGACTATGGGATTGGGGAGCACCGCAGGAGAACCCTGCGTTGAGCGTGGCATCGGCAGCACCGTTTTTTTCCGTGTGCTGGCCGCTCTTGTTTTATTCGTTTCGCTGTATTTCCTCTCCTTCGCTGCTCCGGCGATGGCTCAGGATTATCGCTTTAATTCGGTCAAGGTCGAAGGCAACCAGCGGGTCGAAAGTGCCACGATCGCGTCCTACACGGGAATCGCGAACGGCAAGACGATGTCTGCCGGGGAACTGAACGACGTCTATCAGAAGGTGATGGCGAGCGGGCTGTTCGAAACCGTCGATCTGGAGCCCCAGGGCAGTACTCTGGTGGTGAAGGTCAAGGAATACCCCACCATCAACGTCATCAATTTCGAAGGCAACCGGCGGATCAAGGACGATGCGCTGTCGAAGCTGATCGAATCCACCTCGCGTCAGGTGTTCAGCCCGGCCAAGGCGGATCGCGATGCCGATGCGATCGCCAAGGCCTATTCGCAGCAGGGGCGGGTCGCCGCCACCGTGGTGCCGCGCATCATCCGGCGCAGCGACAACCGGGTCGATCTGATTTTCGAGATTGCCGAAGGCGATACCATCGAGATCGAGCGCGTCAGCTTCGTCGGCAACCGGGTGTTCTCGGACCGCCGCCTGCGTCGCGTGCTGGCCACCAAACAGGCGAATATCCTGCGCACCTTCCTGCGGGGCGATACGCTGGTCGAGGATCGGATCGCCTTTGACAAGCAGTTGCTGCGTGATTTCTACCAGTCGCGGGGCTATGTCGATTTCCGCGTCAACAGCGCCAATGTCGAATTCACCCGCGAACGGGATGCCTTCTATCTGGTGATGGATGTCACCGAGGGCCAGCAGTTCAAGTTCGGCAAGATTTCCACCGTCAGTGAATATCCCGGTGTCGACGCCGCAGAATATCAGGCGGCGCTGAAGGTCAAGTCGGGCGAGATCTATTCTCCGACCGAGGTGGACAATTCGGTCACCCGGCAGGAGCGGCTGGCGATCAAGAACGGTGTCGACTTCCTGCGGGTCGAACCGCGTGTCACCCGCAACGATCGCGATCTGACCCTGGATGTGCAGTTCGTGCTGACCAAGGGACCGCGGGTCTTCGTCGAGCGGATCGACATCGAGGGCAACACCACCACGCTCGACCGCGTCGTGCGTCAGCAGTTCCGCATTTCCGAGGGCGATCCCTTCAACCCGCGTGAAATTCGCGCCAGCGCCGAACGCATCCGCGCGCTGGGATATTTCTCCAAGGCCGATGTCGATACCCGCGAAGGCTCCTCGCCCGAGCAGGTCATCGTCGACGTGAACGTCGAAGAGCAGGCCACCGGCTCGCTCAGCCTCGGTGGCTCCTATTCGGTGAACAATGGTTTCGGCGTGGCGCTTGGTCTGTCCGAGAACAACTTTCTCGGGCGTGGCCAGCGGCTGTCCTTCACCTTCTCGACCGCGCAGGATTCCGAGGCCTATGTCTTCGGCTTCACCGAACCTTACCTGATGGGTCGCGATCTGAAGTTCGATCTGGACCTGGGGATGGCAACGACGAACTCGAGCTATGCCTCCTACGATACCAAGCGGCTGTTCTTCACCCCGGCGCTGACCTTCAACCTGTCGGAACTGCAAAAGCTCAAGCTGCAGTATTCCTGGCTGGGCGCGGAAATGCAGGCGCGCGATACCGCCGGGCAAGGTGCGGTGATTAACAGCGAAATCCAGCGCGGCCGCGAGGATGCCAGTTCGCTTGGCTTCAGCTATACTTTCGACAGCCGTCTCAACGGGCTCGATACCAATGCAGGCACCATGTTCCAGATCGGCGCCGATTTCGCCGGCTTGGGTGGGGACAGCAAATTCGTCCGCACCAATGCCAAGGCGATCACCCAGCGCAAGGTCATGAACGACGATGTGATCCTGCGGGCGACCTTCGAGGCGGGCGCGCTGAGCTGGCTCGGCTCGGACACCAGCCGGACCGTCGATCGCTTCCTGCTGTCCTCGGACATCATGCGCGGGTTCGAACCGGGCGGCATGGGGCCGCGGGACATGTCGCTGAATGCCGGCGGCAGCGTGTCGGATGATGCGCTTGGCGGGAACTTCTATGCGGTGGCGCGGTTCGAGGCTGAATTCCCGCTGGGTCTTCCGGACGAGATCGGCCTGCGCGGTGGCCTGTTCCTCGATGTCGGCAACCTGTGGAACCTGAGCGACGTCAACACCGCTGTGGCCAATAGCTGCGGCACCTCGGGGACGGCCTCCTGCATCGTCGGGGCGGATGGCTCCTGGCGTTCGGTGATCGGTCTGTCGTTCCTCTGGACCACCGGGTTCGGCCCGCTGCGGTTCAACTTCTCCAAGGCGATCAGCAAGGAATCCTATGACAAGGAACAATCCTTCGATCTGACGCTGCAGGCGAAGTTCTGATCCGCCATGATCAGGGCGCGCAGCCGGATGACGGGAGCAGGGGCCGGGCTATTGGCCGCCTGTCTCCTGCTGGCTGCCGCTCCGACGCTATCGGCGCAGCAGCTTGGAACCCCCGTCGTGCAGGTGCCGCACAGCGCCATTCTCACACTTGAGACCGACCGGCTGTTCGCCGGCTCGGCCTTCGGCAAGCGGATCGCAAGCGAGATCGAGGCCGAAAGCGCCGTCCTGTCGGCGGAGAACCGCAAGATGGAAGCGGAACTGACGGCCGAGGAAAAGAAGCTTACCGAGCAGCGCCAGACCATGCAGCCGATTGCCTTTCGCGCCCTGGCGGATGCCTTCGACCAGAAAGTGCAGAATATCCGTCGCACCCAGGACGCCAAGGCGCGCGCGCTCAACCAGAAAGCCGACAAGGCGCGGGGGACCTTCCTGCGTGCGGCTCGGCCGGTGCTTGAAGCGCTGATGACCGAGGCCGGGGCCAGCGTGATCCTGGAACGCTCCAGCGTCTTTCTCTCGGCCAATGCCTCCGATGTCACCGACGAGGCGATTATCCGGATCGACGCGACGATCGGCGACGGCGCCAATCTTGGCGATGCCTCGACAGATGCGCCGGATCAATAGCGCGGCTTGCTCAAACCGGCCGGGATTGTTAGTCAGGCCCGAATGACGACCAATGGGACCCCCTTCATGACCGCAGAGATGAAAAGCGCGGATATCCAGCTGATCCAGCGTATCCTTCCCCACCGTTATCCTTTCCTTCTGGTGGACAAGGTGATCGACATCGACGGCTACAGCTCGGCGCGCGGCATCAAGAACGTCACCATGAACGAACCGCATTTCCAGGGCCACTTCCCCGGAACCCCGATCATGCCCGGCGTGACCATCATCGAAGCCATGGCGCAGACTGCCGGTGTGATGCTGGGGGTCGGCATGGATATCGTCGATACCGAGCTGCTGATCTATTTCATGAATATCGACAAGTGCAAATTCCGCCGCAAGGTGGTGCCGGGCGATGTGATGCAAATGCATGTCACCACGCTGCGTGGCAAGATGCGCGGCAAGATCTTCAAGTTCCAGGGCCTTGCCACGGTCGACGGCGAGGTCGCGGCCGAGGCCGAATTCTCTGCAATGGTCGATTATCAGAAGGACTGATCCGATGGCCCCCGAGAACAAGGCTCAGGTACATCCGACGGCAATCGTTGAAGAGGGGGCACAGCTTGGCGACGGCTGTGTGATCGGACCGTTCTGCATCGTCGGCCCGCAAGTGGTTCTGGGCGACCGCGTGGTGCTGAAAAGCCATGTGGTGGTGACCGGCGACACACGGATCGGCGAGGATACCACGATCTACTCCTTCGCGGTGATCGGTGAGATCCCGCAGGATCTGAAGTTCCACGGAGAGAACACCCGGCTTGAGATCGGCGCTCGCAACCGGATCCGCGAGCATGTCACCATGAACCCCGGCACCGAGGGCGGCGGCGGCGTCACCCGCATCGGCAACGATTGCCTGTTCATGGCCGGCTGTCACGTGGCCCATGACGTTCAGATCGGCAACCGGGTGATCATGGTCAACCATGCCGGCGCCGCGGGGCATTGCGTGATCGAGGATGATGTGATCATCGGCGGCATCTCGGGCCTGCACCAATGGGTGCGGGTCGGTCGCGGCGCCATCATCGGCGCGCTGACCATGGTGGCGAACGACGTGATCCCCTATGGGCTGGTGCAGGCGCCGCGCGGCGAATTGCATGGGCTGAACCTGGTCGGGCTGAAGCGGCGCGGGGTTCCCCGGGCCGATATCACCGCGCTGCGCGCCGCCTTCCAGATGCTGGCGCAGGGCGAGGGCACCTTCCAGGAGCGCGCCCATCGTCTGGGCGAGGAAACCGACAGCGATTATGTCCGTCAGATCGTGGAATTCATCACCGGTCAGAGCGACCGGTCGTTCCTGACTCCGGGGGGCTGAACCGATGCTGGCGCTGATCGCCGGGCGTGGTTCTCTGCCCGTTGCCATCGCCGGGGCGCAGGAGCAGCCGGCGCTGATCTGCGCGCTCGAGGACAATGGACCCGAGCGGTTGGACGTCGATCTCTGGTTCCGGATCGAGACGCTGGGGTCGCTGATCGCGGCGCTGAAGGAGCGCGGGGTGACCCGCGTCTGTCTCGCTGGCGGGATCCGCCGCCCGCAGGTTGATCCGGCCGGCTTCGATGCCGCCACCCTGCCGTTGATCCCGGTGCTGATGGGCGCGCTGCAAAGCGGCGACGATGGCGCGTTGCGCGCGGTTCTGAGCGTGTTCGAGGCGGCGGGGCTTGCCGTCGTTCCGGCGCAGGAGGCCGCGCCCGGCCTGTTGCTTGAGGCCAGCAGCCCCACCATCGCCCAGCCGACCGAGGCGCATCAGCGCGATGCCCGGCGTGGCGCCGAGATCGTCGCGGCCATGGGCGCCGCCGATATCGGCCAGGCCTGCGCCGTGCTGAATGGCCAGGCGCTGGCGGTGGAGAGCGTCTTTGGCACCGACTGGATGCTGGCCTGTCTGTTCGACCGCCCGGACGAGGGGGGCGGTATCCTCTACAAGGCGCCAAAGCCGGATCAGGACCGCCGCGCCGATCTGCCCGCCATCGGCCCCGACACCGTGCGCGGCGCCGCCGACGCCGGGCTTGACGGGCTGGTGATCGAGGCCGGCGGCGTCATCCTGCTGGATCCCGAGGCGGTGATCGCGGCCTGTGACCGGCTGGGGCTGTTCCTGTGGTCGCGGGATCCGCAGGGCTGATGCGGGTCTTTCTGATCGCCGGAGAGCTGTCGGGTGACAAGCTGGGCGCGGCGCTGATGGCCGGGCTGAAGGAACTGGTGCCGGGCGTCACCTTCGACGGTGTCGGCGGCCCAGGCATGCAGGCCGAGGGGCTGAGCAGCCGCTTTCCGATGGACGAACTCAGCCTGATGGGCATCGCCGAGGTCCTGCCGAAGTATTTCCACCTCAAACGCCGCATCGCCGAGACCGCGCAGGCGGTGATCGACACCAAACCCGATGTGCTGATCACCATCGACAGCCCGGATTTCTGTCTGCGGGTGGCCAAGCTGGTGAAACAGGCCTGCGATATCCGCACCGTTCACTATGTCGCCCCCAGCGTCTGGGCTTGGCGGCCGGGACGCGCGGTGAAGATGGCCAAGGTCATTGATCACGTTCTGGCGCTCTTGCCTTTCGAGCCGCCCTATATGGAAGCCGCCGGGATGGAGTGCGACTTCGTCGGCCATCCCGTGGTGGCGGAGCCGGTGGCGAGCGCCGCAGAGGTTGCGGCTTTCCGCGCCGCCCATGGCCTGGGTGAGGCGCCGGTGCTGCTGGTCCTGCCGGGATCGCGGCGGGGCGAGGTCACGCGCCTGGCGCCGGTCTTCGGCGAGGCCTTGCAACGGATCATGGCGGCGCGCCCCGATCTGCGCCCGGTTCTTCCGGCCGCCGGTCCGGTCGCCGCGCTGGTGCGCGAGCTGACCTCGGGCTGGGCGCAGCAGCCGTTGATTCTGGATGGCGCTGACGCGGCCGAGAAACGCGCCGCTTTCGGCGCCGCCGATGTTGCCATGGCGGCCTCGGGCACGGTGGCGCTGGAGTTGGCTGCGGCGGCGACGCCGATGGTCATGGCCTATGATTTCAGCTGGCTGACCTGGCAGATGGCGAAATACATGGTCAAGCTCGACACCGCCAATCTGGTCAATCTGGTCAGCGAAACCCGGGTGGTGCCGGAATATCTGGGCCCCGCCTGCCAGCCGGGCCCGATCGCCGATCATGTGCTCAAGCTTCTGGCCGATCCGCAGGCGCAACAGGCCGCCATGGCGCTGACGATGGACCGGCTTGGGCGGGGTGGCGAGGCGCCGGGGCTGCGCGCAGCCCGCGCGGTGCTGCGCGGGCTGGGGCAGGCGGGTCAGTAACCCCGCCAGATCCAGCCGCCGCCGAACACCCTGGTGCCTTCGGTTTCATAAAAGACGCAGGCCTGACCGGGCGATACGCCTTCCTCGGGCATCAGCAGCTCCACCTCTGCCGTGGTGGGCGACAGCGGCCGCACGATCGCCTCGCGCGGCGGCCGGGTCGAGCGCAGCTTGACCGAGAGATGCCATTCGGGGCGCGACTCGAAGGGCTCGTCGCCGAGCCAGTTGATCTCGCGCACCGGAACGATGCGGGTCGAGAGCAGATCTTTCGGACCGACGACGACCTGTTTCTTGTCGACGTCGAGCTTCACCACATAGAGCGGCTCAGCTAGCCCGCCGATGCCGAGGCCGCGGCGCTGGCCGATGGTATAGTGGATGACGCCTTCATGGGTGCCCAGCACGCGGCCGTCGGCATGGACGATCTCGCCGGGATCGGCGGCGCCGGGACGCAGCTTTTCGATCACCGCGGCATAATTTCCGTCCGGCACGAAACAGATGTCCTGGCTGTCCGGCTTGTCGGCCACCGCCAGCCCGTAATCCGCCGCCATCGCCCGCGTCGCGTCCTTGCTGGGCAGATGGCCGAGCGGGAAGCGCAGGTATGCGAGCTGTTCGCGGGTGGTGGAGAACAGGAAATAGGATTGATCGCGGTTCGGATCGGCGGCGCGGTGCAGCTCGGGCCCGTTGGGGCCCATCTTGCGCTGGATGTAATGGCCGGTGGCCATGCAGTCGGCCTCCAGATCCTTGGCGGTTTCCAGCAGATCCTTGAACTTCACCCGTTCGTTGCAGCGGATGCAGGGCACCGGGGTGGCGCCGGCCAGATAGCTGTCGGCGAATTCGTCGATCACCGCATCCTTGAAGATGTTCTCATAATCGAGGACGTAATGCGGGAAACCACGTTCTTCGGCCACCCGGCGGGCGTCGTGGATGTCGATGCCGGCACAGCAGGCGCCCTTCTTGGCCAGCGCCGCGCCATGGTCGTAAAGCTGCAGCGTCACGCCCACCACGTCATAGCCCTGATCCGCCAGATGCGCCGCCACCACGGAACTGTCGACCCCGCCCGACATCGCCACCACCACCCGGGTCTGTTCGGGCGGCTTCGGCAGGTCAAGCGTGTTCAGCGGAATATCGGTATCCAGCGCCATGGCGGTGGCTCCTTGAATGGTCTTCGGACAGGTCGCGGGGAAGGGCGGCGTGAGATATTTCGGAATATAGGAAAATCCGAACTACTCTCAAGGGTGGGTTTCACCAACGGTTAAGGCCTGATCGTCAGACTCAGTCCCGGGAATGCTGAGGTGACGACTATGTATCTGAAAAAAGTGGAAGGACCGCGTGCGGTCAGATTGCCGGATGGAACGACGATGACGCGTGCCGATCTGCCGCCGGCGTCGACCCAGCGCTGGGTCGCCTCGCGCAAGGCGGCGGTGGTTCGGGGGATCATCTACGGTCTGATTTCCGAGAGCGAGGCAAAGAAACGCTATTCTTTGAGCGACGAAGAGCTGGAATCTTGGATGCAGGCGGTCGCACAGCACGGAGAACAGGCGTTGAAGGCCACCGCCTTGAAAAGATATCGACAACCATAAGTTGTCATGCCATGCTGTTATGGAAGTTTTCACGATAGTAACACACGATTAACTTTTTTTGGCCAAAGTTCGGGTCAAGGTTAATGTGAACTATCGATTACGGTATGTAGGGAGATTTCCATTATGCGCGTCCTGTTGGTGGAAGACGATCCGGCTACGTCGAAGAGCATCGAGCTGATTTTGACGCATGCCAATCTGAACGTTTACTCGACCGAGCTGGGCGAGGAGGGAATCGACCTTGCGAAGCTCTACGACTACGATCTGATCCTGCTGGATCTCAATCTGCCCGACATGAACGGGCATGAGGTGCTGCGCCAGATCCGGCTCGCCCGCGTCGACACGCCGATCCTGATCCTCACCGGCTCGGACGATACCGAGAACAAGCTGAAGGGCTTCGGCTTCGGCGCGGATGATTATCTCACCAAGCCGTTCCATCGCGACGAGCTGGTGGCGCGCATCCATGCGATCATCCGCCGGTCGAAGGGGCATTCGCAATCGGTCATCCATACCGGCAAGGTCTCGGTCAATCTCGATGCCAAGACGGTCGAGGTCGCGGGCGAACCGGTGCATCTGACCGGCAAGGAATATCAGATGCTCGAGCTGCTGAGCCTGCGCAAGGGTACCACGCTGACCAAGGAGATGTTCCTGAACCATCTCTATGGCGGCATGGACGAGCCCGAGCTGAAGATCATCGACGTCTTCATCTGCAAGCTGCGCAAGAAGCTCAGCCAGGCCACCGGCGGCGACAACTATATCGAAACCGTCTGGGGCCGCGGCTATGTGTTGCGCGATCCGCGCGAGACGGCGGAAAACGCCCGGATCGCCGTCAGCGCCTGACGCGCGGCCGGGCGAGACCGATCCAATCGTCTGGACCAACGGCGGCGCGCGCCCTATCAGGGAACCGGAACATTCATTCCGAAACGAATGGAACGGGGCGCGCGGGACTGTGACGGACGACAAAGACCTTTCGAGAGGCGATATTCTTGCGGTCGATGAGCTGACCGAAGATCAGGCGCGGGCCGAGCTGGCGCGGCTGGCGCAGGTGATTCTGGGCGCCGATGACGCCTATCACGCCGAAGACGCGCCGGTGATGTCGGATGCGGCCTATGATGCGCTGAAGCAGCGCAATGCGGCGATCGAGGCGCGCTTTCCCTATCTGAAACGGGCCGACAGCCCCTCTGACCGGGTGGGGGCGCGGCCGGCCGAGGGCTTTGCCAAGGTCACCCATGTGCATCGGATGATGTCGCTGGGCAACGCCTTTTCGGCCGAGGATGTCGAGGCCTTCGATCTCAGCGTGCGGAAGTATCTGGGGCTGGAGAATGGCGAGGTCACCTATACCGCCGAACCCAAGATCGACGGGCTGTCGCTGTCGCTGCGCTATGAACGGGGGGTGCTGGTGCAGGCGGCGACCCGCGGCGACGGCGCGGTGGGCGAGAACGTCACCGCCAATGCGATGACCATCCCCGATATCCCGCATCGGCTGGAGGGCGCCCCCGATCTGCTCGAGGTGCGCGGCGAGGTCTATATGGCCGATGCCGATTTCCAGGCGCTGAACCGGCGGCAGGAGGAGAAGGGCGACAAGACCTTCGCCAATCCGCGCAACGCCGCTGCCGGATCGCTGCGCCAGCTCGATGCGGAAATCACCCGGTCGCGGCCGCTGAAATTCTTCGCCTACGCCTGGGGGGAGCTGTCAGAGCCTTTGTCCGACACCCAGATGGGGGCGATGGCGCGGCTGCGCGATCTGGGTTTCGTCACCAATGATCTGACCGTGCTCTGCCGTGGCCCGCAAGAGATGCTGGCGCATTACGCCAGGATCGAGGAACAGCGCGCCACGCTCGGTTATGACATCGACGGGGTGGTCTATAAGGTTAACGATCTGGCGCTGCAGGCGCGGCTCGGGTTCCGCTCGACCACGCCACGATGGGCGATCGCCCACAAGTTTCCCGCCCAGCTTGCCTGGACCCGGCTTGAGGCCATCGACATTCAGGTCGGCCGCACCGGCGCGCTGTCGCCGGTGGCGCGGCTGCATCCGGTCACCGTCGGCGGCGTGGTGGTGTCGAATGCCACCCTGCACAACGAGGATTATATCGCCGGGCGCGACGCCAATGGCGCCCAGATCCGCGACGGCAAGGATATCCGCGTCGGCGACTGGGTGCAGGTCTATCGCGCCGGTGACGTGATCCCCAAGGTGGCCGATGTCGATCTGTCGAAACGTCCCGAGACGGCGCAACCCTATCATTTCCCGCACGTCTGTCCGGAATGCGGCTCTGCCGCGATCCGGGAGGAGGGCGATTCCGTCCGCCGCTGTTCCGGCGGGCTGATCTGCCCCGCCCAGGCGGTCGAGAAGCTGAAGCATTTCGTCTCGCGCGCGGCCTTCGATATCGAGGGGCTCGGCGCCAAGCAGGTGGAGTTCTTCTATTTCATGTGCCGGATCTCGGAACCGGCCGATATCTTCACCCTGGCGCGTCGCGATGGCGATGCCGCGCAATTGACCGCCGATCCCCGCGCCCGGATCGACCAGCAGATCAGCAGCGACCCGGAGCGGCGGAGCGTGGTTCTGGCGCAACTGGCCGATCTGCTGCGCAGCTCTGGCGTGCCGGTGGACGAGGGCGACGCCGATCACGTGATTGCCGGCATTCGCCATCTGGCCGGCAAGCCGCTGGCGCAGATCAAGGGCTGGGGCGAGAAATCGGCGCAGAACCTTTTCGCCGCCATCGAGGAGCGGCGGGAGATCCCGCTGAACCGGGTGATCTTCGCGCTCGGCATCCGCCATGTGGGCGAGGTGGTGGCCAATGATCTGGCGCGCCATTACACCACCTGGGAGGCGATGATCGCCGCGCTCGACGCCGCCCGCCCGGCGCTGGAACGCCATTTGAGGGCTGAAGAGGCTGTCGACGCCGAACGGCAGGCGGCGGCCGATGACGGGCGGCGGGCCAAGATCACGGACACCCGCGCCGCCATCTGGACCGCCGATCCGGCGCTCCCCGAAGGCGCCCGCGCCGCCTGGGACGATCTGGTCGGCATCGACGGCATCGGCACCACCGTCGCCGTGGCCTTCGTCACCGCCTTTTCGCAAAGCCGCGAGCGCGCCTCGATCGATCGGCTGGCGGCGCATCTCGCCATCCAGGCGGTCGAAGCGCCCAAGGCCGAGGGCAGCCCGGTGGCCGGCCTCACGGTGGTCTTCACCGGCAGCCTCGAACGGATGACCCGGGCCGAGGCCAAGGCGCGGGCCGAGGCGCTTGGCGCCAAGGTCTCGGGCTCGGTCAGCAAGAAGACCGACATCGTGGTCGCTGGCCCCGGTGCCGGGTCGAAGGAAGAGAAGGCGCGCGAACTTGGCATCCGCACCTTGAACGAGGCGGAATGGCTCGATCTGATCGGAGCGGCATGAAGGGACGGCCGGAACCCCTGTTTCCGCTTTTCGCGGGGCTGGAGACCTTGGAAGGCGTCGGCCCCAAGACGGCGCAGCTGATGGGGCAGCTCGATATCGAGGCGCCGCGCGATCTGCTGTTCCATCTGCCCTATGCGGTGATCGACCGGCGCCGCCGCGATACCATCCGCGGGGCAGAGCTGCCTGCCACCCTCACGGTCGAGGTGACGGTGGGGATGCATCGGCCGCCCCGCAATCGCGGTGGCGCCTATCGCGTGCATGTCTCTGACGCGCAGGAGGAATTCCAGCTGGTCTTCTTCCATGCGCGCGGCGATTACCTGCAGCGGTTGCTGCCGCAGGGGGCGCGGCGGCTGGTTTCGGGCAAGCTCGAACTGTTCGACGGCCTGGCGCAGATGGTCCATCCCGACCATGTGCTGCCGGTCGAGGAGGCCGGCGATATCCCCGAGTTCGAGCCGGTCTATCACCTGACCCAGGGCATCAGCCAGAAGGTGATGTACAAGGCCACGCGCGGGGCGCTGATGCGGATGCCGGATCTGGCCGAATGGATCGACCCGGCGCTCCTGGTCAAGCAGGGCTGGCCCGATTGGGCGGGCGCCATGCGCATGGCCCATGCGCCTGAAGGGGCCGATGACGTCACCCTGACCGCGCCGGCGCGGGAACGGCTGGCCTATGACGAATTCTTCGCCCATCAGATGACCCTGGCCCTGGCGCGGCGGCGCGAACGCAAGGCGCGCGGCATCGTCTCGGTCGGCACTGGCCGGCTGCGCAACAAGGTGCTGGCCTCTTTGCCCTATCGTCCGACCGGGGCGCAATCCCGCGCGGTGGAGGAAATCGCCGCCGATATGGCGCAGCCCAGCCGGATGAACCGGCTGCTGCAGGGCGACGTCGGCGCCGGCAAGACACTGGTGGCCTTCCTGGCGCTGCTGATCGCGGTGGAATCCGGCGGCCAGGGGGTGATGATGGCGCCCACCGAAATCCTCGCCCGCCAGCATCTGGAGGGGTTGCGGCCCCTGGCCGAGGAGGCCGGCGTCGTGCTGGACCTGCTGACCGGCCGCGACAAGGGGGCGGAGCGGCGCGCCAAGCTCGAGGCGCTGGCGCGGGGCGATATCCAGATCCTGGTCGGCACCCATGCGGTGTTCCAGCAGGATGTGAGCTTTGCCGACCTGCGGCTTGCCATCGTCGACGAACAGCACCGCTTCGGCGTGCGCCAGCGGCTGGAGCTGGCGGAAAAGGGCATGGGGGCCGATGTGCTGGTGATGACGGCGACGCCGATCCCGCGGTCGCTGGCGCTGGCGCAATATGGTGACATGGATGTCTCGATCCTCGATGAGAAACCGCCGGGGCGCAAGCCGGTGAAGACCGCCGTGATCTCGACCGAGCGGCGCGACGAGGTGGTCGCGCATCTGCGTCGCGCCATTGCCGAGGGCAAGCAATGCTATTGGGTCTGCCCGCTGGTCGATGAATCCGAGGTGACCGATCTGACCGCGGCGGAGGAGCGGTTCAAGCATCTGCGCGCGGTGCTGGGCGAGGGCCATGTGGGTCTGGTCCATGGCCAGATGCCACCCGCCGAAAAGGATGCGGCGATGGCCGCCTTCCAGCGCGGCGAGACATCGGTTCTGGTCGCCACCACGGTGATCGAGGTCGGGGTGAACGTGCCCAATGCCACCATCATGGTGATCGAGCGGGCAGAGATTTTCGGCCTGGCGCAGCTGCATCAGCTGCGCGGCCGGGTTGGGCGGGGCAGCGAAGAAAGCACCTGCCTGCTGATGTATCAGCCTCCCTTGAGCGAGGGCGGGCGGCGGCGTCTGGAAGTGCTGCGCGAGACCGAGGATGGCTTTCGCCTCTCCGAGGTCGATCTGGAAATGCGCGGCGCCGGCGATCTGATCGGCACGGCGCAATCGGGTCTGCCGCGGTTTCGCATCGCCGACATGGAACGCCAGGCGGCGCTGATGGCCGTGGCGCAGAGCGATGCCCGCACGCTTCTCGAGACCGATCCGGACCTGCAGGGGCCGCGGGGGCAGGCGGCGCGCGCCATGCTGTGGCTGATGCGGCAGGATCAGGCCATCCGATTGATCACCGTGGGGTGAGCGGCGTCCCGGAAAGGCTCCAGTGGAGCCTTTCAGCCGCGAACGGGCGGAGCCCCGGGAAGGCCTCGTCCCGGAAAACGGCCCCACGGACCGTTTTCAGCCACGGACGGGCCTGGCCCCCGGGGAGGCCGCGTCCCGGAAAGGCTCCCGTGGAGCCTTTCAGCCGTCAACGGAAGGGCGCCGGCGCAGCAGCTTTGAAATGAGAACAAAGAGGGGGTAAAAAAAATCCCCGTCTTTTCCGTGCCTTGCCTTTCATGTTCTCAGATGTTCACAAATGTTCTCAAAAAGTTCTTGATCGACTCGGGGGGGTATGAGAACAAAGTGGCAACAGATTGGCTGACCAACCCGGAGGTGATCCCATGCTGCGCCAGATCAAGACCGTTGTTTCTACCCACCGCAACACGCTGTTGCAGGATGCGATGGGGGTGATTTCACTGGTGATCATGTTGGTGGCGGGGCTGCATTTGCCCGGGCTGATCTGATCGCTCCCATATTCCCGGTTCCTATCTGAAGGAGATTTTTCGGTTCTGCCTGCGATCTCGCGCCGAGGTCAGCGCTGCCTTCGTCTCACTGTCCCATTGGGGGCGAAGGAAGGTGACCTGCCTGTCCCATTCCCACCGGTCCGCCGCCTCTTGGACCGGATGGCGCCAACCTCGGATCCCGCGCGAGAGACGCTTACTTCACCGCCGCCGTTCCCATCCGGAACGTGCGGCGGTTTTTTCTTGTGCCGCGCCGGTGGGCAAGTGGAGGCGGGCGCGAACGCGCAGAACGCTTGAGTTCTGGCGCATCTCCTCCGGCGGGGCGGCCAGAGGTCGGCGCCATCGGCGCCGATCGGGCAGGGCGCCGAGGGGCTCAGGCCAGGCCTGAGCATGTTCGTCACCTCAGAGATCGCCGATGGCGCGGCGCTTCAGCCGCTCGATCAAGACCGCATCGGCCGCGACCGCAGCGAGGGTCATCCCTATCACAGGGCTGAGGATGACCGATCAGCCCGATGATCGAGGCAGCCAAGTGCGTCAGCAGATAGGCGGCGACGATCACGGCCAGCCGGATCGCGGCGCTCACCTCCCGACCCGCGAGGGGGAGGCGATCGTTCGCGGTCGGGATAGGATGCCAACCTGGCACCGCGCCGGGCGAGCGGAAAGCGCGCCGGATTGGGTTTGAGGGCTCCCCGCGCTGGTTGCTGATCTCCTTGCACTCGGTTCTGCCCTGACCTCGCCGCCTGTCATCGTGAGGGCGAAGAGGACCGGAACGATGCCCGCCGCGAAGGCGGTGAAGGCGAGCGCCAGCGCCGCGATCAGGACCCGGCCGCCGAGCTGGAAGAACCGCCGCCTCCGGCGCCGCCCAAGGCAATCCGCTGCGCCACCTTCCTGGCGGTGAGGGGGAGGAAGATGGGGATGGCGATCACGACCGGGCGGTGCTGGGTCAAGATGCGAGACCCGCCTGCGGATCCGGTTCAGGTCAGGCGCAATGGGCCCTATCGGCCTCCGCCATGGCCTCGGCGGTCGCCTCCAGCGCCAGCAGGATCGAGGCGTGGCGATTCTTGTACTCGCGGGCCGGCAGCAGCACCTCGAGCCCGTCGAAGGGCGCCTCGGGCGCGGGGCCGCCGTCTTTCAGCATCGCCTTGAGCTGGTCGCGGGCGGTTTCCACCTGGGCGCGGGTGGCGCCGATGGCGGCGGCACCGACCACCGCGGCGGCGGCCTGACCCAAGGCACAGGCCTTCACGTCCTGGGCGAAATCGGCGATCCTGCCATCCTTGACCACCACGTCGACCGTCACCGTCGAGCCGCAGAGCGGCGAGCGTTTCCTGACGCTGGCCTCGGGGGCGCCGAGCCGGCCCAGATGGGGAATATCCGCAGCCAGCGCCAGAATACGCTGGGAATAGAGCTTGACCAGATCGCTATCGCCGGACATGGGGTTCCCTTCCTCTGTTATATCCTTACATAGTCACCCCGATCCGCGTTGCAAAAGGTTTTCCGCATGTCCTTCGATCCTGAGTCCCTGAGCTATAACGAGGCCGGCCTGATCCCGGTGATTGCCCAGGACGCGCACACCCATCAGGTGCTGATGATGGCCTGGATGAATGCCGAGGCCGTCGCCCGCACGCTGGATACGGGCCGCGTCACCTATTGGTCGCGCTCGCGCCAGAGCTTCTGGATCAAGGGCGAAAGCTCGGGTCACGTGCAGGAGCTGGTCGATTTCCGCATCGACTGCGACGGTGATTGCCTGCTGGTGCTGGTCGATCAGACTGGTCCGGCCTGTCACACCAACCGGCAGAGCTGCTTTTACACCGCGATCCGCGATGGCGAGCCGGTCGAGCTGATGAAGCCGATGGAAGACTGAGGGCCCGCGCCCGCGACATGCTTCCAAGGAAGACGGCCTGCAGCCTTTTTCTAGCGTGAAATATCCCGGGGGGCGGCCGCAGGCCGTGGGGGCAGAGCCCCCCGTCCTCAGCCCGCCAAGCCCACCATCGCCCGGATATCCGCCGGCGTGGCCCCCTCGTCGCGATAGCGGGCGATGGCACGGGCGTCGTCGCGCTTGGCCAGCCGCTTGCCGGTGGCGTCGCGGATCAGCCGGTGGTGGTGGTAGATCGGCGTCGGCAGGCCCAGCAGCCCCTGCAGCAGCACGTGGATTTGGGTCGCCTCGAACAGATCCTCGCCGCGGGTGACATGGATGATCCCCTGGTCGGCATCATCGACCACCACCGACAGGTGATAGGACCCGCCCATGCCGCGGCGCAGCAGGACGATATCGCCCACGGTTTCGATCAGACTGGGGCGGTCGAGCAGATGCTGACCGCCATGCGTCGGCCCGGTTTCGGTGAAGCCGCGCAGCGGGCGGTAGGCCGTGGCCTTTTCCATGTTGAGCCGGATCGCATCCTCGGGGCCGGCCTCGGCCATCGGCCGGGCGCGGCAGGTGCCGGGATAGATCCGCCCGTCAGGGCCATATTGCGGCACGCCCTCCTGTGGCGCGCCGGCGGCAGCCTCGATATCGGCACGCCGGCAGCGGCAGGGATAGGTCAGCCCCATGTCCGACAGACGCCGCAGCGCCAGGGCATAGCGCGGCAGCCGGTCCGATTGCCGCATCACCGGCAGGGGCCAGCTTAGTCCCAGCCAATGCAGATCGTCGTAAATCTGCGCCTCCCACTCGAACCGCGACCGGCTCTGGTCGATGTCCTCGATCCTGAGCAGGAACTGCCCGCCCGCCGCCCGCG
This sequence comes from Pseudodonghicola sp., assembly GCF_048268305.1. Classification (NCBI taxonomy): domain Bacteria; kingdom Pseudomonadati; phylum Pseudomonadota; class Alphaproteobacteria; order Rhodobacterales; family Paracoccaceae; genus Pseudodonghicola; species Pseudodonghicola sp. The sequence continues at coordinate 243,749 of NZ_JBLWVT010000005.1, read as the reverse complement.
CCATGTCCCAGGCCAGCAGAGCCGAATAGGCATGGCCCAGATGCAGCGGGCCGGTGGGCGAGGGGGCGAAGCGGGTGATCAGGCCAGGGTCTCCGCCGCGCCGAGCCAGGCCTGCCAATCCGCCTTGGCGCGGTCGGTATAGGCCTTGTAGCGATCCTTGCGACCACGGCGTCCGCCCTTGAGCCCGTCGACGGGCGGGAAGAGGCCGAAGTTCACGTTCATCGGCTGGAAGGTCTTCGCCTCGGCCCCGCCGGTGATATGGGTGATCAATGCCCCCATGGCGGTGGTGCCCGGCGGCGGCGTCAGCGGATGGCCCGCCAGTTCGGCCGCGGCCATGCGGCCCGCCAGCAACCCCATGGCCGAGCTTTCGACATAGCCCTCGACCCCGGTGATCTGGCCGGCGAAGCGGATATTCGGCCGCGATTTCAGCCGCATGTTGCTGTCGAGCAGTGTCGGCGAGTTGATGAAGGTGTTGCGGTGGATGCCGCCCAACCGGGCGAAGCTCGCGTTCTCCAGCCCGGGGATCATGCGGAACACATCCGTCTGGGCGCCGTATTTCATCTTGGTCTGGAAGCCGACGATATTATAGAGCGTGCCCAAGGCGTTATCGCGGCGCAGCTGCACCACGGCATAGGCCTTTTCCTCGGGCTTGTGGGCGTTGGTCAGCCCGACCGGCTTCATCGGCCCGTGGCGCAGCGTCTCGCGGCCGCGTTCGGCCATCACCTCGATCGGCAGGCAGCCGTCGAAATAGCCGGCGGTTTCGCCCTCGTGGAACTCGGTCTTGTCGGCGGCCAGCAGCGCGTCGATGAAAGCCTCGTACTGCGGCTTGTCCATAGGGCAGTTGAGATAGGCGGTGCGCTCTTCCTCGGTCTCGCCCTTGTCATAGCGGCTTTGCCGCCAGGCCAGGTCCATGTTGACGCTTTCGGCATAGACGATCGGGGCGATGGCGTCGAAGAAGGCCAGCGCATCGGCGCCGGTTTCCGCCTGGATCGCCTGACCCAGCGCCGAAGAGGTCAGCGGCCCGGTGGCGATGATCCAATGCCCCTGGTCGGGCAGCTCGGTGATCTCCTCGGCGGAGACCGAGATATTGGGATGCGCCGTCAGGGTCGCGGTCACCGCCTCAGAGAACGGATCGCGGTCGACCGCCAGGGCGCCACCGGCGGGCAGGCGATGCGCGTCGGCGGTGGCCATGATCAGCCCGTTCGCCGCGCGCATTTCCCAATGCAGCAGCCCGACCGCGTTCTGTTCGCTGTCATCCGACCGGAAGGAGTTGGAACAGACCATCTCGGCCAGGTTGCCGGTGCGATGGGCAAAGGTTTCGACCTTGGGGCGCATCTCGTGGATCACCACGCGCACCCCGGCGTTTGCCGCCTGCCAGGCGGCCTCGGACCCGGCCATGCCGCCGCCGACGATATGAAGTGTCTCGCTCATGCTTTGCCAGATAGGCCAGGCGACGGCGGGGCGCAACGGGCGATGATGCGGGCGGGTCGCAGCGATGGCCGGGACGCGGGCCTGACCGTCGCGGCGCAGGCGGCGGGACGTCTGTCACATCCCCCGGATTGCGGCTATTGCTGCCAGCTTGGCGGCCGCTTGTCGAGGAAGGCAGCGATACCCTCTTCGGTGTCACGGTAGAGCATGTTTTCCACCATCACATCGCCGGCATAGGCATAGGCCTGTTCCACCGGCATCTCGATCTGATCGTAGAAGGCGCGCTTGCCGATGCGCACCGCCGCGCTCAGCTTGGCGGCGATGGTCTGGGCCAAGTCGGCGGTCTCGGCCTCCAGCGTCTCGGGGGCGACCACGCGGTTGACCAGCCCGCGCGCGCGGGCCTCCTCCGCTTCGATGAAGGCGCCGGTGGTCAGCATCTCGAAGGCCTGCTTGCGCGCGATATTGCGGCTGAGCGCCACCATGGGGGTGGAGCAGAACAGGCCGATGTTCACCCCGTTGACGCCGAAGCGGGTGCCGGCGGCGGCCACCGCCAGATCGCAGCTTGCCACCAATTGGCAGCCGGCGGCGGTGGCGATGCCATGCACCTGCGCGATCACCGGTTGCGGCAGATCGCGGATCGACAGCATCATCCGGGTGCAGCGATCGAAGAGATCGGTGAAATAGGCGCGGCCGCCGTCTTCGGCCTGGCGCCCCGCGGTCATCTGTTTCAGGTCGTGGCCGGCGCAAAAGGCCTTGCCCGCGCCTGACAGGATGACGGCGCGGATGCCGTGGTCCTGCTTCAACGCATCGAATTCGAATTGCAGCGCCGCCAGCATCTCGTCCGACAGGGCGTTCAGCCGCTCGGGCGCGGTCATCCGCAGATGCGCCACCGCGCCGGTGTCGTGACGTTCCAGAATTGCCATCTTGTCTCTCCTCCCACACTTCGCCTCTAGTCTAGGAGAGGAGAGACGGGAGGAAAAGCATGACATTGGCCCTGACGCGGGACGAACTGGCGGAGTATCTGCACGAGGTGTTTCCGCAGATCCGCGACGATTTCACCATCGACGACCTGAGCCCCCAGCGGATCACCATGCGGCTGTTGACGGCAGAGCGGCACCTGCGGCCCGGCGGCACGGTGTCGGGGCCCTCGATGTTCGCCCTGGCAGATGTGGCGGTCTATGCCATGGTGCTGGCTCGGGTCGGGAAAAAGGCGCTGGCGGTGACCACCAACTGTTCGCTGGATTTCATGCGCAAGCCCGAGGCCGGGCGCGACCTGATCGCCGAATGCCGCTTGCTCAAGCTGGGGCGGGTGCTGGCGGTGGCCGATGTGCTGATGTTCTCGGACGGCGGCTCCGATCCGGTGGCGCGCGCCAGCATGACCTATTCGATCCCGCCGAAATAGCGGGCGCGGGTCGACGAGCGCGGAGAGAAAGCAAGGGCAGAAAAGCTGTTTTTGGAATGCTGCTTTTGACCTGAATCAATGTCGCCGGCGTCAAGCTTGGGCAGGGTCTGGAAAACACATGAGGTTTTCTGAATGTCTTCCGCTGTCGATCCTGCCGCCTCTGCCACGCCCGAGGCGCAACGTTTGTCGCATTTCCCAGTCACCTTCTTTGCGGTGGCGATGGGGCTGATGGGGCTGGTGCTGGCGCTGCATGGCGCCGGTCGGACGCTCGCCTGGGCGGCCCCTTTGAGCCAGGGGGTGTTCTATGCCGCGGCAATCGTCTTCATGGCGATCGCGACGGTCTATCTGCTGAAGCTGCTGCGCTATCCCGCCGCGGTGCGGGCCGAGTGGAACCACCCCGTCAAGCTGGCCTTCTTTCCGGCGATGACCGTGGCGCTGCTGCTGACGGCGACGGCCTGCCTTGGCGCCTATCCCAAGCTGGCGCTGGCGCTCTGGATCCTCGGGACGGTCGGGCAGGGGATCCTGACCATCGCCGTGGTCTCCGGCTGGATCAGCCATCGGTCATTCGAGGTGGCGCATCTGACCCCGGCCTGGTTCATTCCGGCGGTGGGCAATGTGATTGTACCAGTCGCCGGTGTGCGCCTGGGGTACAATGAACTGTCCTGGCTGTTCTTTTCCGGCGGTATCGTGTTCTGGATCGTGCTTCTGACCCTGGTGATGAACCGGCTGGTGTTCCACAATCCGATCCCGGCGCGGCTGTTCCCGACGCTGGTGATCCTCATCGCACCGCCCGCCGTGGCCTTTGTCGCCTATTACCAGCTTGTCGGCCAGATCGACCCCTTCGCGCATATCCTGCTGAACGCGGCCTATGTCTTTGCCATTCTGGTGCTGGTGCAGCTGCCCAAGCTCTTGCGGCTGCCCTTCACGCTGAGCTGGTGGGCGCTGTCCTTTCCGGTCGCCGCGTTGACCATCGCGTCCTTCCTCTATGCCGGGGTGGCGCAATCGGCGGCGCATCTGCTGCTGGGCTACGGGATGCTGGCGGCGCTCTGCGTGATCATCCTGGGTCTGTCGCTGCGCACGCTTCTGGCCATAGCCCGCAAGGAAATCTGTCAGCCCGAGTAACCTCGACCACAGGCAAAAAAAGAGCCGGGGCAAAGCCCCGGCCAGGAAGAGGTCCGATAAAACGGACGGGGATAATCTTGCCTCGGCTCAGCCGCGCCAGAACGGGCGGTCGGCCTCGCTGCGGGCCTGCGCCTGGGTGACGCCGATGTCATCCAGCATATAGGCGTCCAGCTCGCTCAATTGCATGCGGGTGCGACGTCGCATCAACCACATGCCGAATACCTGAGTGAGACGCTTGAACCCGGAGATGGTCGGCTGCTGGCGCCGACCTGCGCCGAGGACAGTGGAAGATCCGGTTTGCGTCATGCGAGACATTAGAGCACCTATCGAGATTGTATTGACACACTTTCGTTTTGTTCGGTATGATTTTGGTACAATGAACTTTGGCCGTGGTCAAAAGAAAGATTGTTATGAATACAATTTGGGCGGATACCTTCTCAGCCAGCAGCGGACCCAAGTACCGGGCCGTGGTCGACCGGATCCGGCGCGCGGTGCGTGGCAAGGAGCTTGCGGCCGGGGAAAAGCTGCCTCCGGTGCGCGAACTGGCCTATCAGCTCGAGATCACGCCGGGCACGGTGGCGCGAGCCTATAAGATCCTGACCGACGAAGGGGTGCTGCAGGCCGAGGTCGGGCGTGGCACCTTCGTGGCCCCGCCAGTGAGCGAGGGGCCGGACGAGCCGGGATTTCGCGATAGCGAACTGGTGCTGGACGTCGCCCCCCATAACAACGAGGCCGGCGACGGCTATCACGTGAACCTGTTTTCGCCGCATCTGCCCAATATCGGCCAGGCCCGTCTGATCCGCGAGCTTCTGGGCGAGATCGCGCGGAACCCGCCCTCAGGGCTGATGCATTACCCGTCGCGCGAAGGGGCCCGACCGGCCCGGCAGGCGGCGGCGCGCTGGTTGTCGGAACGCGCGGTGGGGCGGGTGCGCGAAGGCGATGTGGTCTTTGCCAATGGCGGGCAGAACGCGCTCTGCCTGGTGTTGCAGACGGTGCTGCGCGGCCGCCGCCCGGTGGTTCTGGTCGAGGAGCTGTCCTATCCCGGTTTCCGTCGTGCGGCTGAGCTGTTGCGCGCCGATGTGGTGCCGGTGGCGATGGATGCCGAGGGCATCATCCCCGAGGCGCTGGAGGTCGCGGCGCGCCAGCACGACGCCCAGATCCTCTGCACCTCGCCCGAGGCGCATAATCCGACGCTGACCCATACGCCGCTGGCGCGCCGCCGCGCCCTGGTCGAGGTCGCCCGGCGCCACGATCTGCAGATCCTCGAGGACAATTGCTATCACGTCTCTGAGGCGACGGTGCCCAGCTATCGGCTGCTGGCGCCCGAACGCAGCTGGTATGTCACCTCGATTTCCAAGAGCATCACCCCGGCGCTGCGGGTGGGGTTCGCGCTGGCGCCACAGGATCGCACCGCGCATCTGCGCCGCTCGGCCGAATACAGCTTTTTCGGCCTGGCGACCCCGCTGACCGACCTGATCGCGCGGCTGTTGGCCGATCCGCGGTTGGAACCGCTCAGCAACAAGATCCAGGCGACGATCCGCGACTATGTGCAATGCGCGGTCAATGTTCTGGGCAGCTACCAGATGGTCTGGCGCGCCGACGCGCCCTTTCTCTGGCTCAATCTGCCGCTCGGGTGGCGCACCGGCGCCTTCGTGCAGGCGGCCGAGGCCGAGGGGGTGAGGTTGCGATCGGCCGAGGACTTCGTCCTGCGCACCTCGCGGGCGCCGCATGCGGTGCGCTTGTCGATCAACGCCGGCCTCGGGCTCGACACCTTCGAACAGGCGATGCGCCGGCTGCGCGCGCTTCTGGACAATCCGCCGGAGCGTATTGCCGTCTGAGTGTGGGGTATTATAATACCTATTTTTTAAGTGACTGAAAATATTGTGTAATTCAAAATTCATCTCTGTTGACGCGGCATAAGACCTTCCTTATACCCCGCCCATCGAATTGCCGCGGGCCGGACCCTGTCCCGCGCATCACGTCAAACAGGACCGATCCGATGAAAACCTTTTCTGCGACACCTGCAGAGATCGACAAGAAATGGATCCTGATCGACGCCGAGGGCGTCGTTCTGGGTCGTCTTGCCTCGATCATCGCCATGCGTCTGCGTGGCAAACACAAAGCAACCTTCACCCCGCATATGGACATGGGCGACAACGTCATTGTCATCAATGCGGACAAGGTTCAGATGACCGGCCGGAAGCGCGAAGAGCACTTCTACTGGCACACCGGCCACCCGGGCGGCATCAAGTCGCGCACCAAGCAGCAAATCCTGGAAGGCGCGCATCCCGAGCGCGTGGTGTTCCAGGCTGTCAAGCGCATGCTGCCGGGCAACCGTCTGTCGCGTCAGCAACTGACCAATCTGCGTATCTACGCCGGCGCCGCGCACCCGCATGAGGCGCAAAGCCCCGAAGTTCTGGACGTGAAGTCCATGAACAAGAAAAACACCCGGAGCTGATCATGGCCGAAGAAATCAAGACCCTCGCTGAACTCGACATTGTCGCTGCCAATGGGGAACTGGTGACCGCCGAGGTCATTCTCGATTTGCCGCGCGAACCCGTCCGTGATGAACTGGGCCGCTCCTATGCCACCGGCAAGCGGAAGGACGCGGTCGCTCGCGTCTGGATCAAGCCGGGCTCGGGCAAGTTCCTGATCCGGGACAACAAGGGCAAGTTTATCGACTATACCAAATACTTCGCCCGTCCGGTGCTGCAGATGATCCTGCGGCAGCCGTTCCAGGTGGCCGGTGTCGAAGGCGAATTCGACGTCATGGCAACCGTCAAGGGCGGCGGTCTTTCGGGTCAGGCCGGTGCGGTCAAGCACGGCATCTCGAAGGCTCTGCAACTTTACGATCCCAGCCTGCGTGGCGCTCTGAAAGCCGCTGGCTTCCTGACCCGCGACAGCCGCGTGGTCGAACGGAAGAAATACGGCAAGGCCAAGGCCCGTCGCTCCTTCCAGTTCTCCAAGCGTTAATCGCTGGAACGCTCCAAATACGAAAGGCCGCGCAATTTGCGCGGCCTTTTTCGTTTCTGCCATCTCGTTTGCCTGCGGGATCAGGTCTTGTAGCCTGGCAGGTCGGGGGCGACCGGCAGCCGCCCGATGCGGCCGCCCTGCGCCAGAAGCGCGCGATCGGCATAGAGCTTGCGCGCCAGCTTGCGGGCGCTGCGCTTCAGCTCCTTGCCCAGGCGATAGGGGGCGGGGCCCTTGGGCGCCCGGGCGCGCGGCGCGGCCGAGGTGCGTTCGCTGCCCGAGATGCTGGGCGGGATGCCCGGCACGTCGCGCAGATCGGCGAACATGCCCTGCAGTGCCACGATGGGCGCCAGCTGGAACGGGCGATAGCCGGGATGCAGCCGGGTCAGGAAATCATCCAGGTGGTCGCAATAGCTTTCCGACCGATGCAGCAGGATCCTGGCCCCCGAAGGCGTCAGGATATAGGCGGCGGCGCTGGCGATCACCCCGGTCAGCGGGCGCAGGGACATCCCCCCCAACGTCACCTCGGGCCCGAGGCGGATCAGCCCGCCGGGGGCGTCGAGCTTGACCATGTCGAAGCGGTCGGCATGGGGGGCGAGGGCGGCTGAGACCGCGCCGGCCTGTTCGGACAGCAGAACGTCATCCTCCATCAGCACCGCCGGCTGACCGCTCTCCACCACTTGCTGCCAGAGCGCACGGTGGCTTTCGAATACCGCGACCTCCGATGGCAGCAGGCTCCAGTAAGCGCCCCATCGACCGGGGCGATAACGCGGGCTGATCGGCGCGGTCGCGGCATCCACGGCGGCGAAGCGGTGCACGCTGTCAAACCCGGCGCGGGCGCATTGCGCCTGCATGAAGGCGGCTCGTTCCGGCACCCGGTCGAGGTTGATGAAATGAACCGGCAGGCTCACCCGAAGAGCTTTCGCAGCTTGCGCCATTTGTATTTCGACCGGCCTTTGGCACGATCGCTCATGAACTCCTCGCCCACGTCCTCGGCCTCATGGGCGCGCAGCAGCACCGGGGCGTTCCAGGGCTCATAGGGGATCAGCCGCTGTTCGGTCAGGCAGGGCCGCGCAAAGCTTTGCGCGGTCTTGTTCAACAGACTCGCCGCGAAGGAGAAGGAACTGTTCGAGATCGCCAGGTGATCGCCCAGCGTCAACGCGGCGAAATCGGTGAAGAAGCCGTGCGGCAGATCGGTCGCGGGCAGGTCGGCCTCAGTCAGGACGTTGAAATCCTTGAAGGCGGGCAGCACGGCCGCCGGATCGTCCGAGGCGATGTAGAGCGTCAGGTCGGAATGCGCCTGGCGCAGCGGCGCCAGCCAGTCGAGATACCAGCTTTCCGGCGCGATGAAGAAGACGCCGGTGCCGAAATCGCCGCGCCGCAGGTGCAGCGGCACCACCGGGCCGGGCTGCTTTTCGAACAGCGCGGCGATCTCGGCCACGCGGTCGGCATAGGCGCCCTTGAAGGTGAAATCGCGCAGGATCTCGGCCTTGTAGGGTTTGTAATAGCGGCTGTGATACTGGAAGAACCCGGTGAAATCGGTGTTCGGATGCAGCAGCGGATCGTTGGCGATATTGCTGGTTTCCAGATCGTATTTCGTTTCCTCGATCCCGAAGGGCATCTTCGGCAGTGGATCGACGCCGGGTTTGACCTCGAACATCTCGTCGCCGGCCCAGATCGGGGTGGCGGCGGTGAAATCATGTTCGCGCGCATAGCTCTGGATGAACATGTATTGATAGAGCTGGTTGCCGAACCGGCCCATATTGCCCACCGCCGAACAGGTCACCATTGGCCGCCGGATATAGAGCGCGTCACCCCATTCCTCGGAATAGGGGGTATTGGTCATCACCCGGATGAAACCGTGATCGCCCAGGAAGGCATCGAGATCGGAGATCAGCGGGCAGCCCTCGTAAAGCTCGGAGTAATTCACTTCGAGCTGCAAGGCATTGATATGCTTGAGCGTCTCTGTCGCGCCCCTGAGCGCCATCAGCTCCGCGCCCTGGATGTCCATGGCGATGAAATCGAGCTTTGACAGGTCAACCCCAGCCTCGGCCAAAAGCTGGTCGAGCGGCGCGGTGCGCACCTCGATCGTCTCGGTCACGCCGATCTTGGGATAGAGCTTGGCGTGATCCTTGAGGTCGAGCAGCGAGCTTGATTGATCCATCGAGGTGATCTTGAAGGTGGCCGTGCCCTCGCTGTCCGAGGCGGCGCATTCGATCACGGTGACGTCCGCGTCCTTGGCAAAGCGGTCGCGCAGGCCCTGGGCCAGTCCGGGGTTGGCCTCGATGAAGACCACGGGGCTGATCCCCCGGGTGCGATAGGTCTTGATCTCGTCCCCCTTGTGGGCGCCGCCGACATGCAGCGCGCCGGTGGGGCGGATGCCATAGCGGTCGAGCAGCGGGAAGGCGATCCCGGTCTCGGGCGGTTCGTTCAGAAGCGGGCCGGCGAGACGCTCGTGTATCGCGAGAAAGTCGCTCTGGTGGTCCTGTTGGTCCCCGATGCCCACGGCGCTGCCGGTTTCCACGTCAAGAACGCGGTAGCCGTTGCGACGTAGCAGTGACCAGACCGTGAGCCATCTGACCCCGTCTGCCCCTGGGACATATGTGAATTGCACGATATCGACCTGATGGCGCCGCAGCAGCCCGTCGGCACCGCGCAGGATGTCATATGCGCAGTTTTCGGCGGCGATCTTCAGGAAACGGAGTTGCCCGGACTGCCGGTTCCAATAGGCATCAAGCACCCCGATCGGGTGACGCAGATCGACCGTGCGCATTTGCTGCAGGAGGGTTGACCAACCTCTGTCATTGTTGCTGGTCTCAACGACCACGTCCATGTCGCGGATGCAAAAGTCGATGATGCATGCCTCCTTGGCCGCGCTCGATCCATTCTGCGCAAGCGCCCTCTCCAAGGCATTCCGAGAGTCAGACTTGGAGGAAAAAAAAATCATGCCTCAGATCGCGTTCCGCTCACCCGCGCGAGCTCTGTCTCGTGGGTGGAAATTGCTGTTTCGACTTTGCCTTTGTCTCTTAGTGATTTCTCTTTGGCAAAATCGGTTGGAGTTGTAAACGGCGCTGCCGGGGCAGGGATGGCGGCTATTTGCGCCAGGGTTGGAGCGCACGGCGCAGCGACTTCCCGAGACTGTGGCGAGCCGCCGCCGCAATCGGTCGGGGCAGCCCCTTGGTTCTGAGCAGGCGGAGCAGCAGGGCTGCTGGCATATGTCCCTGTCTGTAGCAGGTCTCGAACGTCTCGACGCTTGGTAGCTCCGGCAGGAAACGGGCAAAGAACGCCTGCCAGATCCGGGCATATTCCCGCCCGACCTGGGTGTCGTCGGCGGATGCGCCGCGTGCCCAGTAGAGCGACACCGTGTCGTCGAGCGCGAGACCATGATAGCCGGTGGCGATCATGCGCAGGATCAGGTCGTAATCGGCAGCGATTCTATACCGAATGTCATGCCCGCCGAGTGCATGGAACACGTCGCGCCTGATGAAGACGGAGTTATGGCCGAAGGGCATGCGCTGCAACACCGCGCGCATGTTGGTGCGCGCGCTGACGATGCGTTGGCCGGTGTCCTCCTCCCATGCGGTGCCGCCATAGGCGAAATCCGGGCGCTGACGCCTCAGGCGTCGCGCAGTGCGGGCCATCAGATCGGAGCTGGCCAGGGAATCGTCGGAGTTCAAGAACAGAAGATATTCCCCGCTGGACCGGGCCGCGGCGATGTTCATGCCGTCGTAGAGGCTCCTGTCGGGGCGGCTTTCGAAGCGTACCCAATTCAGGCCTGCCGTGACCTTGGCGACGAAGGCTTGGGTGCCGTCATCCGATCCGCCATCCTGAATGATATGCTCGAAGGCGGTTGCATGCTGCGTACGCAGGCAGGCGATCACCCGCTCAAAGCTTTCCTGGCGCTCGTTACGGATCAGGTTGTGCGTGGCGGTGATGACTGAGAAGAGCGGGCGATCACCGCCGGTTCTGGGCAGATCGCCCGAAGGGGGTGTGTCGGTCATGACATTTCAGGTCCTGGTGGGGGTGGGCGATGCCGGGCGTGGTGCTTGCCAACGCGCGGGTATCCGGTGCTGATGCTTGATCTCACGCCTGAGGCTCAGCCGTCGGGCGCGATCAGCCCTAGGCCGCGCAGATAGATGCCGATGCCGCTTTCCAGCAGATCCTCGGGGGAAAATGGCGTCGCGGCGATATTGTTGCGGGCGTAAAGCTCCACCACCCCGTGGCTCATCGCCCAGATATGGGCGCTGAACATCGAGGCCGGCGGCCGCCGGTCGGCGGGGATGTGTTGCGACAGTCTCTCTGCCGCCCGTTCCAGCACGCCGCGCGCCCGGGCGGTGGCGGCGGCCAGTTCGGGCGTGCGATTGGGCGAGATGCCGCTTTCGAACATGGCGATGTAATGGCCCGGATGCTTGCGCGCGAAGGCGAGATAGGCGCGCCCGGTCGCCTCGAAGGCGGAAAGCGCCGAGGGCAGGCCGCTGTCATAGGCGTATTGCATCAGGTCGGCAAAGATGTCGAACCCCTGGCGGGCGGCTTCGGCGATCAGATCCTCGCGGCCGGCGAAATGCCGATAGACCGCGGCCGGCGTCACTCCGGCGAGCTTCGCCGCCTCGGAGAGCGTGAACCCGGTCGGGCCCTTCTCCTCGATCAGCGACAAGGCCGCCTCGACCAGCGCCTGGCGCAGATTGCCGTGATGATAGCCGCGTTTGCCCATGCCCATGGCGTGTCAGCTATCCCACAGCCCGGGGCCGTCGCAGACGCTCAGATCCGGTTTGCCGATCGCCTTGATGTCCTTGTGGGTATAGTCGAGGCTCAGCAGCAGATGGCGCATCGCCTCGAGCCGGGTGCGCCGCTTGTCGTCCGACCGGATGATGGTCCAGGGGGCATAGGCGCTGTGGCTGCGCCTCAGGGTTTCGGCGATCGCCCGGGTGTATTCGTCCCAGAGCTTCAGCCCTTTCACGTCGATTTCGCTCAGCTTCCACTGCTTCAGCGGATCGCGTTCGCGCGACATGAAGCGGCGCAACTGTTCGGCCTGACCGATGTTGAGCCAGAACTTGAACAGGTGGATGCCATCCTCGACCAGAGACTGTTCGAAGGGCATCACCTGGTGGAAGAACCTTTCGCGTTGGTCATCGGTGCAAAAGCCGAAGACCTTTTCCACCACCCCGCGGTTGTACCAGCTGCGATCATAGAAGACGATTTCGCCACAGCTTGGCAGGTGATCGATATAGCGCTGGAAATACCACTGTCCGCACTCGGTCTCGGTCGGCTTGGGCAAGGCGACAAGGCGCGCGCCGCGCGGGTTCAGATATTCGCGGAACCGCTTGATGGTGCCGCCCTTGCCGGCGGCATCGCGGCCCTCGAATACCACCACGACCCGGGCACCGCTTTTCTTCACCCAGGCCTGCATCTTGCCCAGTTCGATATGCAGCGCCATCAGTTGGCGTTCATAGGTCTCGTTCTTCATCCGCTCGGTATGGGGATAATTCGGCGTCAGGATATCGTCCTTGTCGGCCCGCTTGATCGCCTCGCGGATAGAGGCGGGGGCGTCTTTCTCGAAAAACCGGGTGATCGCCCCGTCAAAGGGAAGTTGCATGGCAATACCATCCTGCATTGGTCTGAATACCCTATATGGAATGTTAAACCGATTTACGCAAACCCGCACGGGTGGCGGCGCGGTCGATGGCGGCGGCGACCTCGGGGGCGGCGACATGGTGGGGCATGTGGCCGACGTTCTGCAGCCAGGTCACCCGCGCCCCGGGCACCCGGTCGGACAGCGTCTGGGCATGCAGCCCGGGGTCGACGATGGTGTCGGCGGTGCCGTGGATGATTTCGACCGGGACGCTGATCTGCGGATAGAGCGGCGCCAGGGCCTCGATCTCGGCCAGCAGATTGGCGCGTTGCAGGGCATTGGCGCGCAGGCTGGCGCGGCGCAGCGTCATATGCGGCCCGAAATACCGGGCAAATCCCGGCGGCACCGGCTGCGGCGCGAAGACCTCGGCAAGCACCCGTGTGACCGTTCGTTCCGGCACCCAGGCGGTCAGCAGTGGCAGCACCAGCCAGTGTCCCAGCCGGGTGGCGGTGATCCGATAGAACAGCTCGAGCGGCACGTCCCAGGGGTGCGAGGCGGCCGAGACCGGCACCAGCGCGGCAAGCCTGTCCGGATGGCGTACCGCCCAGGCCAGCGCCACCGCGCCGCCATAGCTCTGGCCGACGACGATGGGACGGGCCGCGCCCAGGGCCTCAGCCGCCTCGACCAGCGCGTCGGCCTGTTCGGCGATGCTGGCCCCTGCCGGGTTCAGCGCATCGGAATAGCCGAGCCCCGGGCGGTCGAACAGGATCACCCGATAGCGGTCGGCCAGCAGCGGCGCGAGCGCAAAGCCCATGTCCCTGGTGCTGCCGCTGGAGCCGTGGATCAGCACCACATCGGGGCCGCTACCGATCACCTCGGCATGGATGCGGCCACCCTTGACCGGGATCATCTGGCCCATCGGCGGGTGGTTCGCCTCGGCACGCGCTTCGGCCCGGGCCGCCCGCCAGAGCGTCACCGCCCAAAAGAGGGCGGTGAGTGCCAGCAGAAAAAAAGCGGCCCGCAATGCCATCATGCTACCCGCGGTTGCGCAGGTCCATCCGTTCCTGCCCGATCTTGGCCATGTCGAAGGGCGTGGTCTGATAGATCTCGCCGATCCAGTTGCCATAGAGCAGATGCGCCTGACTGCGCCAGCGGTTGGCCGGTTTCCGGCTGGGGTCGTCGTCGGGGTAATAGTTCACCGGCACGTTGATCGTTCCGCCGGAGGCGACGTCACGATCATATTCCTGCTTGAGCGTATCGCTGTCATATTCGAAGTGGTTGAAGACATAGAGCGCCCGATGCCCCGGGTCCTCGACCAGGCAGGGGCCGACCTCGGAGCTGCCAAGCAGCGTCGACAGCTCCGGCACCGCGTCGATCTCGGCCTGCTTGATCTCGGTCCAGCGGCTGACCGGGACGACGAAATCATCCGAGAACCCGCGCAGATAGGGCGAGGCCGGATTGAGGTTCTTCTGCCGGAAACAACCGAAGGCCTTGTGGTCGAGGATGTGTTTCTGCACCCGGTGGAAATAATAGATCATCGCCATGCCGCCCCAGCAGACGCCGAAGGTGGAATGCACATTGGTCTGGGTCCAGTCGAACACCTCCTGGATCTCGTCCCAATAGGTGACCTCCTCATAGGGCAGGTGCTCGATCGGGGCGCCGGTGATGATCAGCCCGTCGAACTTCTCGTCCTTGACCTCCTGGAAGGGGCGATAGAACTCCTCCATGTGCTCGGCGGCGGTGGTCTTGGTCTGATGTTCGGTCATCCGGATCAGCGACAGGTCGATCTGCAGCGGCGTGGCGCCGATCAGCCGGGCGAACTGGTTTTCGGTCTGGATCTTTTTCGGCATCAGGTTCAAGAGCGCGATCTTGAGCGGCCGGATGTCCTGCCGCTCGGCCTGATCCTCGGACATGACCATGACGCCCTCGCGCGAGAGCACGTCATAGGCAGGCAGGTCAGCTGGGATCTTGATGGGCATGGCGAAAAGGTTCCTTGTGATTTCCCGATAGATAAACCCGCCCGGCGTCGCTGCCAAGCGGGGAGGGGGAGGACGAAACTGAGAGGATGCGGGGCCGTCGGGCCGGGGCTCAGCCCCGGGCGGCGAGGGTCTCGGCGATCAGATCGTCGAAGTCATGCGAATCCCGCATTCGGGCGACCTGATCGGCGGTGACGGTGATGCCCCAATTGTCGGCCATGGCCTGATAGCGCGGCTGGCGATGCGCCAGCGCCTGGGCATAGGTCCAGCGGATGAAGGCATCGGGGTCGACCTCTTGCGGGTCGCAGTCGTTTTCGGCCAGGTACTGATCCCAGACCCGGGTCAGGAACTCGGGCTGATAGGACATCGGTTTCGGCGCCCGGTCGAAGCGGCGGATCAGCTCTTCGGTATGGGCCTCATCGCCCTTGATCCAGACCATCAGCGTGTGCTTGGCCAATTCGCTCAGCACCGGGTCGTCTGGATTGCTGGGGTCGACCCATTCGCAGATCGACCCGCCGGTGTCGCAGATGAAATGCGGATAGCCATAAAGCCGCTCTGCCCGGTCGACGAAATACTCGGTATCGAGCAGCGCGTGAATCTCGGCCAGGCGGAACTGTTCCTGCCGGCGGCGGTATTCGGCGATCGGCAGGCCGCCCTTCATCGGGTTGCCGGGCTTGCCCAGATAGGTCGAGACCGGCGCCAGATTGTCGAAGCTGATGTTCGAACCGATATAGATCGAATCCGACAGCAGGAGATCGCGCAGAAACGGCACCTTCATCGCCTCGGCCTTGGCGTTGTCGGTGATATACTCGCCCATGTAGCGGGTGCCGATGCGGTAATCGATGCTGTAGTGGAACCAATCTCCGGCGGCGCGGAGCATATTGCTGATATGGGTCTTGCCCAGCCCGGACATGCCGAAGAACAGGACCCGCTTGCGGCGGGCCGTGCGCCAATCTTCTGCCGTCTGGTAAAGCATCATCCGCTCCGTTTCGTCCTTGCCCTGCTCTAGTCCCAGGCGGCGGCGCGGTCAATCAGGCGGCGCGCCTGGTGGCGCGCAGGCGGCCGGTTTCGGAGAGGATGTTCAGATAGTTTCCGGCGAAGATGACGGCGGCGCCGACGAAGACCCAGATGTCGAGCGGCTCTCCATAAAGCAGCATGCCGACCACGGCGATGGTGGGCAGCCGGGCGAAGTCGATCGGCATCACCACCGCCGCCGGCGCGATGGAAAGCGCGTTGGTGATGCAGAAATGCGCCAGCAGCCCGCCAAGCGCGATCACCACCAGCCAGGGCAGGGTGATGGCGTCGGGCAGGGCGATATCGCCATCGTATCCGGCGGCGATCACCCCGAATCCCAGTTGCAACAGGGTGAGCCAGAACATGATGTTGGCGACGCTGTGGCTGCGGGTCAGCTTCTTGGTCAGCATATTGGTGAAGGCGAAGAACACCGCCGCGGCCGCGGCGGCGAAGACGCCGGCGTTCAGCGTGTCGGGGCTGGGCCGGGCGACGATCAGGATGCCGACGAAACCGATGGCGGCGGCCATCGCGCGGGTGGGTGTCAGCCGCTCGCCCAGCACCAAGGGCGCCAGCACGATCACCCAGAGCGGCGCGGTGAACTCCAGCGCGAAGACCTGCGCCAGCGGAATCACGGTGACCGCGAAGAACCAGAGGTTCTGGCCCGAGAAATGCACCAGGTTGCGCATCACCTGCAGGCCCATGTTGCGGGTGGTGACCTGGCGCAGATTGCCGGTGACGCTCAGCACGAGCAGCACGATGACAAAGCCGAGCGCGCTGCGATACATCATGATCTCAAAGGTATCGAGCGCGAAGCTGACCTTGCGCCCGGCCACCGCCATGGCCGAGAACGAGGCGATGGCCCCGGTCATCCATAATGCGGCGCGGCCTACCTGCGGGGGCGTCTGATCCTGCATGTGATGGTTCCTTCCTCCGGCCGCAACCGAAGCGGGAAAGCGGCAGAGGGTCAAGACCTATTGCGCGATCGGCGGGATGTGCGTCGCGGAATTCTTGATGCTTTGCATTAGGTTTTTTCGATAACCTCCTGAAACAAAAAGCCCCGGCGCGGGGCCGGGGCTTCAGGGATCATTCCAGCTCGATGGTCCCCGGCGGTTTCGAGGTGCAGTCGTAGAACACCCGGTTCACCCCCTTCACCTCGTTGATGATGCGGGTCGAGGTCTCGCTCAGGAATTCGTGGCTGAAGGGATAGTAATCCGCCGTCATACCATCCACCGAGGTCACCGCGCGCAGCGCCAGGGCGTAATCATAGGTACGCCCGTCGCCCATCACGCCGACGGTGCGCATCGGCAGGATGGCGGCAAAGGCCTGCCAGATCTCGTCGTAAAGATCGTGCTTGCGGATCTGGTCGATATAGACCGCATCCGCCTTGCGCAGGATCTCCAGCTTTTCGCGGGTGATCTCGCCGGGGCAGCGGATCGCCAGACCCGGTCCCGGGAAGGGATGACGGCCGATAAAGCTGGCGGGCAGGCCCAGATCGCGACCCAGCGCGCGGACCTCGTCCTTGAACAGCTCGCGCAGCGGCTCGACCAGTTTCAGCCCCATCTTCTCGGGCAGACCGCCGACATTGTGGTGCGACTTGATCGTCACCGAGGGCCCGCCGGAGAAGGAGACGCTCTCGATCACGTCGGGATAAAGCGTACCCTGAGCCAGGAATTCGGCGCCCTCAATCTGGTCGGCGTATTTCTGGAACACGTCGATGAAGAGGCGCCCGATGATCTTGCGCTTGGTCTCGGGGTCGGAGACGCCCTCAAGCTCGCCCAGGAAGAGATCCTGCTCCTGCGCGTGGATCACCCTCAGGTTCATGTGATCACGGAACATGCCGACGACTTCCTCGGCCTCGTTCAGGCGCAACAGCCCGTGGTCGACGAAGACGCAGGTCAGGTTCTCGCCGATCGCCTCGTGGATCAGTGCCGCCGCGACCGAACTGTCGACCCCGCCGGAGAGCGCGCAGATGACCTTGGCGTCGCCGACCTGCTCGCGGATGGCTTTCACCATCTCGTCGCGATAGGCGGACATGGTCCAGTCGCCGGTGAAGCCCGCCAGCCGCACGAAGTTTTCGTAAAGCGTGGCGCCGTTCGGGGTGTGGTGCACTTCCGGGTGGAACTGCACCGCGAAGAAATTGCGCGACAGATCGGCGGTGATCGCGAAGGGCGCGCCCGGAGAGGTGCCATAGACTTCGAAACCGGGGGCCAGCTTGCTGACGTGATCGCCGTGGCTCATCCAGACCTGTTCGCGTTCCTCGAGGAACCAGCCGGCAAGCAGGTCGATCCGCTCCTTGCCCGGGGTCACATAGGCGCGGCCGAATTCGGCGGTGTGGCTTTCGCCGGCCTCGACCTTGCCGCCGAGGTCCTGCATCATCACCTGCTGGCCATAGCAGATCCCGAGGATCGGCACGCCCAGATCATAGACCGCCTTCGGCGGCCGGGGCGATCCCTCGCGCACGACCGAATCCGGTCCGCCGGAAAAGATCACGGCCTTGGGCGCGAAGGTCTTCAGAAACGTGTCGGTCACGTTCTGATAGGGGTGGATTTCGCAATAGACGTTCAGCTCTCGCAGGCGACGCGCGATCAGCTGCGTCACCTGAGAGCCGAAGTCGATGATGAGAAGGCGGTCATGCGATATCTGGGTCATGTCAGGCCCATAGAATTTGCCGGCGCAGCTGGCAAGGGGGCAGATGCATTCAATGGCTCAAACCTTTGGCGACGGGATCGAACAGAACGGAACAGGGCCGCATCAGAACAGAAAATCGCCCCGTCCGAGATCGTCGATATCGACCGCCACAAGCGTCAGTTCGAATCTGCCGGCGGAAATCACCACATCCGCGCCGACCTGTTCCATGTGGTTGTGCGACAGGTCGAAAAAATTGCGGATCGCCTTGACGGCAGACAGGTCGATATCCTCGCGTCCCGAGCTGGCGTTGAAATCGAGAATCACGTCCTTGCCGGATTTCGAGTTGAACCTGAACAGATCATTGCCGCCACCGCCGCTCAGGATGTCGCGACCAGCGCCGCCATCGAGGATATCGCGCCCGACGCCCCCGCTGAGCTTGTCGGCGCCGCCTCCGCCGTTCAGCCGGTCGTTGCCTTGCCCTCCGGACAGTACATCTGCGCCGGCATTGCCGAACAGCCGGTCTGCCTGCGTACCGCCGGCCAGCCAGTCATCGCCGTCGCCCCCCATGAGCTTGTCGCGGCCCAACCCGCCCAGCAGGATGTCGTCACCGGCCTGTCCGGCATAGTTGTCGTTCTGGGCGCCGAAACTGATCCGGTTGGAATGGCTGTCGCCGGCGGAGAGGGTGCTGGAATCGAAGGTGATTTCATAGCTCACGTCGGAATGGCGCGAGCTGGTGGTCAGATCCTTGAAGACCGCCCCGAGGGTGGGGAAATTTTCCTCAAGGTAATCGGCCACCCGGTCGCGCAACGCCTCGACCTTCTGCTCCATCTCCTCAAGCGTGTTGATCTCCCGCATCTCACCATCGACGATTTCGAAATTGTCGAGCATCGGCAGGGTTTCGTCCATCAGGTCCTGATTGAAATCATGCAGTTCCTTGGCTTTGCCGGCAGTGTCGAACAGATCGACCAGGTTGTCGTATCCGACATCGCGGACCTTGTCCTTGAGCAGTTTCATCAGACCCGATGCGCCGGAGTCGGTCACCGCGTCGTAGAAGGATTTCAATCCGGTGCCGCCGGTGTCCTCGGTGGCGGTGTCGCTGGAATTGATCCAGTCGCTGTCCTCATAGAGGTCGGGGATGTCCTGCCATTGGTATTCGGGGGAGGCGAAGCGCGTGGCGATCACCTCGGCGGTGCCCTCTACGGTTTCTTCGATGAAGGCCCAACCGCGCTCCAGCAGGCTGGGTTGGCGGATGACGACGGTGTCGATGTAATCGGCCACCACCTCCTTGTCGATCAGCAGATCCAATTCGTCCTTGGGCAGGCTGCCCAGATCGACCGGTGTGTCGACCGGATCGGTGCAGGTGGCGACAATCTCGGCGCCGCCGACCATCATGTCGATCTGCTCGGGTTCCAGCCACATCACCGTCCAGTCGCTGTCGACGCGATCGAAGTAGGGGGTATTCAGATAGCCGTCGCTCTCGATCCAGGCGGTATAGGCATCGGGTTCGTCCAGATAAATTTGCTTGATCGTGGCCATGAAATAATCCTGGCCGTACCAGTCGCCGTCAGGGCTGCCATTGACCCAATCCGCGGCCTCTTCGGGGTCGTTGATCGCACCGTACTTGAGGATCGAGGTGTCGAAGCTGGTCTCGTCAGTATAGCCGCCCAGCCGCAGGTAGTCGAAATAATTGAGGGTCGGGAAGTCCGGGCCGAGGATACTGTCGGGCTCGACCATGTCGGGAAAGGGAGCCTCGCTGTAAGTATAGCTGACCTGGATGTAGATCGGCCGGCTCTCGTGATAATCCTCGTCACAGAGCGATACCGTATAGCCCATGAAATAATGTTCCTTCTGAAATAATCCCGGTCGTGCGGATGATAGGCAAGAGGGTGCTGGCGCCTCAAGGTCTTAAGGGGAGGGCTGTTCGGAATTTGTGTAGGTCGGTCCCGGCGGCGACAGTCCTTGGGGGGCGAAAAGCTGTGCACATGTCGCTTTTCTCTGCCACAGGCCGCAATCCCTCGCCTGACCGCGGCGGCCACGGGGTAGAGAGGGGGCAAGAGAGAGGCTTTTGGGGAGGGACGAGACATGACCGAGGCAGTCGCGCCACGACGCGGCCGGGGCGGCGGCGGCGCCGCCCGTCGGGCAGAGCGCACCGCGATCCGGATCGAGACCGCCAAATATATCGAGCGCAACATCCCGAATTTCGAGATCCTGACCGAAGAGGCGCTGGAGATCATCGAGGCCAATGCCGAAACCGTCCTGGCCGAGATCGGGGTGAATTTCGTCAACAATCCCGGCGCGCTGGCGCTCTGGCGCGAGGCCGGGGCGGAGATCGAGGGCGAGCGGGTGCGTATCCCGCGCGGTCTGGCCCGAAAACTGTGCCAGACCGCGCCCGAAAGCTTTACCCAGCACGCCCGCAACCCCGAGCGAAACGTGGTCATCGGCGGCAAGTCCCTGGTTCTGGCACCGGTCTATGGCCCGCCCTTCGTGCGCGATGCCGAGGGCGGGCGTCGCTATGCGACGATGGAGGATTTCCGGAATTTCGTGAAGCTCGGCTATATGTCGAAATACCTGCATCACTCGGGCGGCACGGTGTGCGAGCCGACCGACGTGCCGGTGAACAAGCGCCATCTGGACATGTTGCTGGCGCATATGACGCTGAGCGACAAGCCCTTCATGGGATCGGTCACCGAACCCAGCCGGGCACAGGACAGCGTCGAGATGTGCGAGATCTTGTTCGGCCGCGACTTCGTGCAGCAAAACACCGTGATGACCTCGCTGATCAACATCAACTCGCCGATGACCTTCGACGATGTGATGATGGGCGCGCTCGAAGTCTATGCGAAAAATAACCAGGCCTGCATCGTGTCGCCCTTCATCGTCGGGGGCGCCATGGCGCCGGTGTCGGTTGCTGGTACGTTGACGCAGGTTCTGGCCGAGGTTCTGGCCGGCATCGCCTATTGCCAACTGGTCCGCCCCGGTGCCCCGGTGATCTTCGGCGCCTTCGTCACCTCGATCGACATGAATTCGGGCGCGCCCACCTTCGGCACGCCGGAAGCAAGCCAGATTCTCTATGGCGCCGGGCAATTGGCGCGGCGGATGCGGCTGCCCTATCGCTCGGGCGGGGCGCTCTGCGGGTCGAAACTGCCGGATGCCCAGGCCGCTTACGAAAGCGCCAACACGCTGAATGCGGCGCTGCTGGGGGGCGTGAATTTCATGCTGCACGCCTGTGGTTGGCTCGAGGGCGGCCTGGTGTCCTCCTACGAGAAATTCGTGATGGACGCCGATCAGCTCGGCGTATTGCACAAGCTGGCCAAAGGGGTGGCCATCGACGCCAACGCCCAGGCGATGGGGGCCATCGCCGAGGTTGGGCCGGGTGGCCATTATCTGGGCTGCGCCCATACTCAGGCCAATTTCAAGGATGCCTTCTGGCGCAGCGATCTGCTGGATTACAAACCCTTCGAGACCTGGGAAGAAGAAGGCGCCCGTGATACCCAGGCCTTGGCCTCGGCCCTGGTGACGCGTCTGTTGGAAACCTATCAGCAGCCCGCGCTCGATCCCGCCGTGGCCGCCGCGCTCGAGGCCTATGTGACAGAAAAGAAGGCCTCGATGCCTGACGCCTTTCTGTGATCACATGTCGGCGAGGCGGCGCTGGCTATCCAGCAGCGCCGCCTCGCCGACCACCGCGATCAGCACGTCGAGATGCCGGGTCAGCGAATAGCCGGCGTCGCCGGCGCGGCGCCGGTCGTTGTGTTCTTCCTCGATCTCCAGCAGACGCATCAGTGCCGGCGCCGGGGCGGGCAGGGTGCCATAACCCAGCAGCCGGGGCAGATGCACGTCGCGGCGATAGTCGCGCGCCCCCAGTCGGGCGGCGCGGATCAGCAGGCGCGGGCGGCGGCGGGCGGCGAGCAGGCTGTGCAGGTCGATCATTGGACGTCTCCTATTCGTGAAAGAGAGACATTCCGTTTTAAACAACCAAAACGTGTGTTGCCGACTGGGCCGGTTCTGCGCGCGCAAGGTTTATGATTGTTTATTAATCCGAGACAAAGATTAACGCGTAGGGTTACGTTAATTTCTGCTTAATCTAATCGTCCCGGGATTTGTGGATAAGTCTCGGGATATTGTCTGGATAACCGGAACAGCCCTTGAGACCTGACGGTGGGAACAAGATGAGTGGGGAGCCTGTCCCGGCGGTGCCGACCTGGGTGCCGGAATCCGCGCGGCGCTATCTGCATCATACGGTCGCCGGTCGTCCGATCCGGGATCTGGCGCGGCGGGCGGGCTGTCATCCCTCGACCGTGTTGCGCCAAATCCGCCGGATCGAGATGCGCCGCGACGATCCGCTGGTCGATGCCGCGCTTGTGGCCCTGGCCGAGGCGCATTTTCCACCGCTGGGACGACGAGGGGCTGATCCGCTTCATGACACTGATCGGGAGGCCGCCGCCATGACTGACTGTTCTTCATCCCCTTCTGTTGCCGCGCTGGAACGGGAAGCGCGCCGGGTGCTGGCCTGCCTCAGCGAGGCGGGCGCCGTGCTGGCGGTGGCCGAGCAGATGGAAAAGGCCGTGGTGGTGCGGGGCGAAGGGTCGCGCACCGCGGTGGTTGGTGCCGATATCGCCCAGGCGATGGCGCTGAAGGATTGGATCGCCTGTGCCGCTCATGGCCGGATCAGCCGCTATCGCATCACCAACGCGGGCCGTGCCGCCCTGCGCCGGCTGCTGGCCGAGGCCGAGAACCGCGCCCGCGCCGACAGCGACGGCGGGTTTTCCGAGGCGCAGGCGCCCTATGGCGCCGCCGAGGATGACGAGGTCGAGGGAGGGCTGCGGCGCAGCCGCTATGGCCGGGCCGAAAGTCCGCTGGCATTGCTGGCGCGGCGCAAGGATCGTGATGGGCAGCCGTTTCTGGACGATGGGATGGTGCGCGCCGGCGAGCGCCTGCGCGAGGATTTCGAACTGGCACAACTGGGGCCCAGGGTGGCGCAGAACTGGGATCGGTTTCTGACCGGAGGTGCCCGGGGCGGAGGTGTCGTTGACGGCCCCCCCGACCGTGGCGGCAGTGCCGCGCGCGACCGGGTGGCGCGGGCGCTGTCCGATCTCGGCCCCGGGCTTGGCGATGTGGCGCTGCGCTGCTGCTGCTATCTAGAAGGGCTGGAGCAGGCTGAACGCCGCATGGGCTGGTCGGCGCGGTCGGGCAAGATCGTGCTCAGGATCGCGTTGCAACGGCTCAAGGCGCATTACGACCGCTATACCGCCCGGGAGGAGCTGATCGGCTGATTGGCTCAGCCCCGGTGTCGCAAATCCTCTGCCCCGAAGGCGACGCCCCGCGCAGCTCAAGCTGCCGTTTGGCGGAACGCTCGGCCCGGGGGATCTGATCGGTCATCGGGAGGCCGGACCATGTTCGGGATCAGGGGACGGCGGGATTGCCAATTCGCCGCGGCAATTGTTTCCGAGAATGTGCAATTTCCATGAGCGCGGATATGCAAAAACAAACGGGCCCGCAAAGCGCGGGCCCGGGATGTCCGTCCGGACAGGTCGATAGCGATCAGGCCGCGGTGGCTTTGGCGGCTTCGACCAGATATTCCTTGACCGTCTCGGGCGAGGAGACGCCATAGGGATCGTCCGGGCAATTGTCCATCAGGCCGGGTTCTTCGAACCAGGCTTCGATCACACCGTCATTGATGACGGCGGCATAGCGCCAGGAACGCATGCCGAAACCCAGGTTGTCCTTGTCGACCAGCATGCCCATCTTGCGGGTGAATTCGCCCGAGCCATCGGGGATGACCTTGACGTTCTTCAGCTCTTGCGTCTGGGCCCATTTGTTCATCACAAAGCTGTCATTGACGGACATGCAATAGATGTCGTCGATGCCCAGCTCTTTGAACTCGGGATAACCCTTCTCATAGCCCGGAAGCTGATAGGTCGAGCAGGTGGGGGTGAAGGCGCCCGGCAGCGAGAACAGGATCACGCGCTTGCCGGCGAAATAATCCGCGGTGGTCTTGTCTTCCCAGCGGTAGGGGTTCGGCCCGCCGACGGATTCGTCGCGCACGCGGGTGTGGAAGGTGACCTCCGGCAGTTTGACTCCGACTTTCATCTCATACTCCTCAGGGATCGTTAGGCGATCGGTTCCGTGTTGCGGGTTAAAATAATTCTAAAGCTGCTTCAACCGCAGATTTGCTGCAGGCGCAGCCCTGCGCCAAGATTCAGCATTTCAAGGGGATAAGGTGAATTTTATAGGCAAAGCTTCGCCTGAAACCTGTCCGAACTCTGCCCGATTTTGCAGCTGCGGCATGGTGCGCTATGGGGCGCGCGCATGGCGGTTATGCATGACTGGCGGTTCCGCAGCGGCAGGGGTATGTTAGGGGCAAGTACACTGACCCCGATCAAGGCAACATGTCCCATGCGTGATCTGAAGATCCCCGAACAGCGCCACCCCGAAAAGGCGCATCGCCCCGACAACGCCCAACCCAAGAAGCCCAGTTGGATCCGGGTCAAGGCGCCGGGTGGCAAGGGCTATGCCGACACCCACAAGATCATGCGCGAGAACGGGCTGGTGACGGTCTGCGAAGAGGCCGGCTGCCCCAATGTGGGCGAATGCTGGAACCAGGGCCACGCCACCATGATGATCATGGGGGAAATCTGCACCCGCGGTTGCACCTTCTGCAATATCGCCACCGGCAAGCCCAATTCGCTGGACGCTTTTGAGCCGGGCCGCGTCGCCCATGCGGTGGAAAAGTTGGGTCTGAACCACGTGGTGATCACCTCGGTCGATCGCGACGATCTTGAGGACGGCGGGGCCGAACATTTCGCCCAGACCATCCGCGCGGTACGTCACCGCAGCCCCAATACCACCATCGAAATCCTGACGCCGGACTTCCTGAAATGCGACCCCTCGGTGCTCGAGGTGGTGGTCGCGGCGCGGCCCGATGTCTTCAACCACAATCTGGAAACGGTGCCGGGGCTCTATCCCTCGGTCCGGCCCGGGGCGCGCTATTTCCATTCGCTGCGGCTGTTGCAGCGGGTGAAGGAGCTTGACCCCTCGATCTTCACCAAATCCGGCCTGATGGTGGGGCTGGGCGAGGAGGCCGCCGAGGTCAAGCAGGTGATGGATGACATGCGCGCGGCGGATGTCGATTTCCTGACCATCGGCCAGTATCTGCAGCCGACGCCCAAGCACCATGGCGTTGACCGTTTCGTCACGCCCGAGGAATTCGCCGCCTATGAAAAAGCCGCCTATGGCAAGGGCTTCCTGATGGTTTCTGCGACGCCGCTGACGCGGTCGTCCTATCATGCCGGCGATGATTTCGCCCGGCTGCGCGCGGTGCGCGAAGCCAAGCTGGCGCAGGGCTAGACCGCGACAGGGCGCGGGCCCGGATATCCGGGCCTGCGGGGATCAGTCGGGCGCGGGCAACGGCGGCAAGGCCTTCAGATAGGCCGCGACTGCCGCGCGATCCTCGGCCGGGAGCTGGGCGAAGTTGCCGACGACCTCGGCCATATGGCCGCCGGCGCTGTCGTAATCCGGGGTGAACCCGGTCTCAAGATAATAGGCGATCGCCTCGGCATCCCAGTCTAGCTGTCCGGCCCGCAACCCGGGCACCCGTCCGGGGCCGGAGGGATTGGCGGCGCCAACCAGCCAGAGATCGCGCCGCAGCTCTCCCATCGGGCCACGTGGTGTGTGGCATTCACCGCAATGGGCGAGCGCTTCGACCAGGGTGCGCCCGCGTTCAAGTTCTGCCGTATCTGCGTCCTGCATTACCCAGTCATCATTGAAGAAAAGCATCTTCCACACCCCGACCCCACGGCGGATCGAAAAGGGAAAGATCAGGTCATGCGCGGCGCTGGGGCTGCGGCTCTGGGGCAGTGCCTGCCAGAAGGCCCAGAGATCGGCGACGTCCTGATCGGCCATCTTCGCATAGGCGGTATAGGGGAAGGCCGGATAGTAATGCCGCCCCTCGGGCGAGACGCCGCGCTTCAGCGCGCTGGCGAAATCCACCAGCGTCCAGCCGCCAATGCCGTCCAGCGGATCGGGAGAGATATTGGGGGCGACGAAGGTACCGAACGGGGTCACGAATTTCTGGCCGCCGGCCAGCACCCGGTCGTCCTGTGATCCCGGCGCGGCATGGCAATCGGCACAGCCGGCGGCGGTAAAGACACGCTCGCCCCGCGCCGCGTCGCCGGTCAGTCGGGCCATCTCGGTCGCGGGCAGCGGGACGGCACGGGTCAGCCACCAGATGGTCGCCCCGGCCAGCAGGGCGACGATAGTGAAGGCACGCAAAAACAACATGTTCCGAGCGAAAGCTTAATTCGCGCGATAGGTCGAGTGACAGGCCTTGCAGCTTGCCCCCAGCGGCCCCATTGCCGGCCCCAGCGCCTCGGGCCCATTGGCGGCGACGGTTTGGAGCTGCGCGGCGGCGGCGCCGAAGCCCGCCCATTTGTCGAGGAACCCGGCGTGATCGCTCCAGATCGTCGGCAGGGCGCGGGTGCCCTCGATGCTGCCATTGTCCGATCCCGCGGGCCAGAGCGGCGTGGGGTCGATCTTGGACACGGCGACCAGGCTGTCGGCGGCGCGTTGGGCGGCGCTGGCGTCATAGGGGGCCTTGCCCTGGGCCATGCCGCCCAGAATCCCGAGGTTCAGCGCGATGATGCGGAACTGACCTTGGCGAGCCTTGAGTTGGGCGGAGAAATCCTGCGCGGCGGCCGTCGTGGCGATCAGCGCGGCGGCGGTGGCGAGAGCGAAAATCTTCGTCTTCATGGCGACCTCTGAAAGGCTGGTGTGAAATACAGGCAAGATAAGGGTAGCCCGCGGGGAGGTTTCGGCAAAGCCTTAGACGCGGATCTGCGGTCGTTTATCGCATGAGAGGAATGCCGCGTCGGCCGCCGCCAGCGGGCGTCAGCGCCTCGGGCCAGCCGAAATAATGGTCGATTCCATAGAGGATCAGGCAGAGGATCACCACGCAAATCACTAGAATGACACGGGATTTCGGCGGCGGATGCTGCGCCCACCGCTTCATGCGCAAGAGCCAGAAGAAATTCATCCGGTGAACCGCACCTTGCCGATGAACGGCAGGTTGCGGTTCCTTTGCGCGAAGTCGATGCCATAGCCCACGACAAATTCATCGGGAATTTCAAATCCGATCCAGTCGGCGCGAATGTCGATCTCGCGCCGCGACGGCTTGTCGAGCAGCGCGATGGTCCTGAGCCGGCGCGGCTTGCGGCTTTTCAGCAGGTGGATCACATGGCTGAGGGTGAATCCGGTGTCGACGATATCCTCGACCACCAGCACATCGCGGCCTTCAATTGCGCCGCGCAAGTCTTTGAGAATGCGAACTTCTCGACTGCTTTCCGTGGCGTCCCCATAAGAGGAGGCCTCAAGGAAATCCACCTCGATCGGCAGATCCAGATCGCGCACCAGATCGGCGATGAAGACGAAGGAGCCGCGCAAGAGACCGACCACCACCAGCTTGTCGGTGTCGTGAAACTCTGCTTTGATCTCTCGCGCCAAGGTCTCGATCCGGGCGGCGATCGCCTTGGCCGAGATCATTTCGTCGATGACATATGGCCGCTGTGTCATAGCTTCCCCTTGAACTTTGGGCGCAACCATACGACATGGGGCGCCACTGTCACCCAGGAAACCGCGCGTCAGGATGCCCACCCACTCAGAAACCCGCCAACTGCCCTATACGGCCCAGGAGATGTATGACCTCGTGGCCGATGTGGCGAAATATCCCCAGTTCCTGCCCTGGTGCGCCGCCGCGCGGATCCGGCGCACCTATGCTGAGGGGATGGCCGAGGTGATGGAGGCCGATCTGGTGATCTCCTTCAAGGTCTTCCGCGAAAAGTTTGGCAGCCGGGTCACGCTCTGGCCCGCCGATCTGGTGATCGACACCGAATATCTCGACGGGCCGTTCAAGTTCCTCAAGTCGCAATGGCGCTTTACCGACCGGGGTGAGGGCGGCTGTGACGTGGCCTTTTTCGTCGATTTCGAATTCAAGAACGTGGTGCTGCAAAAGGTGATCGGCGTCGTCTTCAACGAGGCGATGCAGCGGATCGTCAAGGCCTTCGAGACGCGGGCGGCGGCGCTCTACGGCGCCAAGGCCTAGGCTGGCAGGGCGCCCAGCAGCAGCCCCAGCGCGTGATCGCGCGAGGCGGCGCGGACATTGGCCCGACCCAGGGCGCCGAATTCCACCGTTTCGGTCAGGGTCGCGCGGCCCGCCATCGCCAGGCCGAAGCAGACCCGCCCCTCCGGCTTGAACTCCGACCCGCCGGGGCCGGCAATGCCGGTGATCGACACGGCGAGATCGGCGGTGGAATGGGCCAGCGCCCCTTCGGCCATTTCCTTTGCCACCTGTTCCGACACCGCGCCGAAGGCGTCGAGGCTGGCGCGGGTGACGCCCAGCATCTCTTCCTTGGCGCGGTTGGTATAGGTGACGAAGCCGCGCTCCACTACGTCGGAGGAACCGGGGATATCGGTCAGCGCCGCGATCACCATGCCGCCGGTACAGCTTTCCGCCGTGGCGACATGCAGGCCGGCGCGGCGGGCGCGGTCGAGCAGGGCGGCAACGTCGATCCCGCTCATCGCATCATCACCCCGTGATAAAGCCCGGCCAGAAGCACCGTGACGATACCGGCGAAGATCCCGGCCCAGAGGTCATCCAGCATGACGCCGGCGGCGTCGTGGCGGCGGTCGGCGCGGCCGACCAGCCAGGGCTTCCAGATGTCGAACAGGCGAAACAGCAGGAAGGCCGCCACCGGCCCCGGCCAGACCATCGGAAAATCACGCATCCAGAACCCCATGGCGGGGAACAGCAGCGCCAGCCATTGGCCGGCCACCTCGTCGATCACGATCTCGGACGGATCGTCCCCGGGCCGGTCCTTGAGTTCCGCGCCGACGGTGGCAAAGCCCAGCACCGTCACCGCGACGAAGGCCACCACCAGCGGCACGAAGCCCAGCCAATGTTCGATGGCCCAGCCCAGCAGAACCGCCGCCAGCGATCCCCAGGTGCCCGGCGCCGGGCGCAGCAGGCCCACGAAGCCGAAAGTGTTGATGGCGCGCAGCATGGGATCACTCTCCAATCAAGGCGACGGTGGCGAGCGCGGCGATGCCTTCCTCGCGCCCGGTAAAGCCCAGTCGTTCCGAGGTGGTCGCCTTGACCGAAATCCGGTCGGCCGGGATTTGCAGGATCACCGCCATCGCTTCCGCCATCGCCTCCGCATGGGGCCCGATCTTCGGGCGTTCGCAGACCAGCGTACAATCGACGTTGGAAATGCGATAGCCCATCTGCCGCGACAGATCGCCCGCATGGCGCAGGAAGATGGCGCTGTCGGCGCCCTTCCATTGCGGGTCCGAGGGCGGGAAGTGGCGGCCGATGTCGCCCTGCGCCAGCGCGCCATAGATGGCGTCGGTCACCGCATGCATGCCGACATCGGCGTCGGAATGGCCGACCAGCCCGTGGCTGTGCGGAACGGTGACGCCGCAGAGGGTGACGTGATCCCCCGGCCCGAAGCGGTGAACGTCGTATCCGTTGCCAAGTCTGATATCCATGTCCTGTCCCAATATGCGTTCGGCCCGGGCGAAATCGCCGGGCGTGGTGATTTTCAGATTGTCCGGATCGCCCGGCACGATGGCGACGTTCAGCCCCGCCGCGCGCACCACCTCGACATCGTCGGCGGCGCCGCCCGGGTGGGCGGCATGGGCGGCGCGGATGGCGTCAAGGTGAAAGCCCTGCGGCGTCTGCGCGGCGAAAAGGCCGCTGCGGTCCTGCACCCCGGTGACGCGGCCTTCGGTTCCGGTCCAGAGCGCATCGGTCACCGCCAGCCCCGGCGCCGCGGCGGCGCTGGTGTCAAGCGCGGCGATCACGTCGCGGATCAGCCGGGCGGACACGCAGGGGCGGGCGATGTCATGGATCAGCACCGTCTCGGCGCCGGAGCCCTCCAGCGCGGCCAGCCCGTTGCGCACCGATCCAGCGCGGTCGCTGCCGCCCTCGGCCAGGATCAGCCGCGGATCCTGTGAAAACTCGGCCCAGGCGTCATGGTCCTCGGGGGAGAGGACCAGCACGATCGGCCCGATCTCGGGCAGGGCGCGGAACCGCGACAGCGTCCAGTCGGCGACCCGGCGTCCGGCCAGTGGGCGCCATTGCTTGGGAATGCCGCCACCGGCACGTTGGCCGCGACCGGCCGCCACCAGAAGGGCCGCTGTGATCATGCGCTCTGCTCCGAAGAAACCTGCAGTCGGCGACGCTGCGCGGCCTGTTTAGGCTGAGCCGGGCGAGGAGGCAATTGTTCGGGATTGATTGCTTAAAAAATGGGCGTGTGGTCCAATCTTGGGCTAAAACCCCCTGCAATTCATTGTGGTGGCGCTTGGGCTCCCCTAGATAGGCGGCAGATGCACAAGGATTGGGCAATTGACGATCTTCCTCGACAGCCTCCCCGTCGCGCCACCCGTGGTGTTGGCGCCAATGGCCGGAATCACGGACCGGCCGTTTCGCGATGTGGTGTCGCGCTTTGGTGCCGGCCTGGTGGTGAGCGAGATGGTGGCCAGCCAGGAGATGGTGCAGGCCAAGCCCAGCGTTCGTAACCGGGCCGAGCTGGGGATAGAGGTCGAGAATACCGCCGTCCAGCTTGCCGGGCGCGAGGCGCATTGGATGGCCGCGGCGGCGCGGCTGGTTGCCGACCAGGGCGCGGCGGTGATCGACATCAACATGGGCTGCCCGGCCAAGAAAGTGACCAGCGCCAGCGGCGCCGGGGCCAGCGGCTCGGCCCTGATGAAGGATCTCGACCATGCGCTCGGCCTGATCGAGGCGGTGGTTGCCGCGGTCGATCTGCCGGTGACGCTGAAGACCCGGCTGGGCTGGGACGACAACCTCCTGAACGCGCCTGACCTGGCGCGGCGCGCCGAAGAGGCCGGCATCCGCATGATCACCATTCACGGCCGCACCCGCTGCCAGTTCTATACCGGCCAGGCCGATTGGGCCGCGATCGCGGCAGTGAAACAGGCGGTGTCGATCCCGGTGATCGCCAATGGTGATATCTGTTCGCCCGCTGACGCCGCCGAGGCGATGGCGCTGTCCGGCGCCGATGGCGTCATGGTCGGGCGCGGTGCCCAGGGCAAGCCCTGGCTGCTGGCCCAGATCGCGCATGAGATGTTCGGCACCCCGGCGCCCGAGGTGCCCGAAGGCGCCGCGCTGGCCGATCTGGTGGCGGCGCATTACGAGGCGATGCTGGGCTTTTATGGCGCCGATCTGGGGCTGCGCGTCGCCCGCAAGCATCTGGGCTGGTACATGGATCACGTGGGCACCGAGGCCGGGCTGCGCCGTGCGGTGCTGACCAGCCGCGATCCGGCGGCGGTGCTGCGGCTGCTGCCGCAGGCGCTGACTGATGCGACCGTTGAGGAGTGCGCGGCATGACCAATTCGGATCAGACCATCTGGGCCTCGCTGCCGGTGCCGGCCTTCCTGATCGGTGAGGATGACACCATCTTGGATGTGAATTCCGCCGCCGAAGGCTTTCTGAACGCTTCGGCAAAATCGGTGATCGGCTCGCCGATCTGGGATCTGGTCGCCATCGACGCGCCGATCGAGGATGCCTTTGCCCGGGCGCGGACCAATGGCACGCCGCTTTTCGTCAATGACATCGACGTCGGCTCGGGTAATCGGGCGCCGCTGCAATGCGGGCTGCAGATCGCACCGCTGTCGGGGCGGCCGGGCGAGATGATCATGCTGATCTCTCCGCGTGAACTGGCCGGGCGCATGACCCAGAGCCATTCGGTGAAATCGGCGGCGCAATCGGCTATCGGCATGGCCGAGATGCTGGCGCATGAGATCAAGAACCCGCTGGCCGGCATCACCGGGGCGGCCCAGTTGCTCAGCATGAACCTTGCACCGGAAGACCTTGAACTCACGGATCTTATCGTTGCCGAAAGCCGTCGGATCGTGAAGCTCTTGGAGCAGGTGGAGCAATTCGGCAACCTCAGCCCGCCGGACATGAAGCCGGTCAATATCCACGATGTTCTCGATCGCGCCCGCCGGTCGGCCCTGCTGGGATTCGGCGCTCACATGAAGATCATCGAGGATTACGATCCCTCGCTGCCGTTGGCCTGGGGTGATCCCGATCAGCTTTTGCAGGTGATCCTGAACTTGTTGAAAAACGCCTCGGAAGCCGCTGATCCAAAAGGCGGAACCATCCGGCTGCACACCTATTTCGAACATTCCTTCCGGTTGCGGCGCAGCGATGGCACCGGCCAATCCCTGCCGCTTCAGGTCGAGATCATCGACGACGGTCCCGGTCTGCCTGAAGATATCAAGGGGGACATCTTCGATCCCTTCGTCTCGGGGCGTGAAAACGGCACCGGGCTGGGGCTGGCGCTGGTCAGCAAGATCGTTTCGGACCACGGGGGCTGGATTTCGGTCACCTCGGTGCCCGGGCGCACTGTATTTCGTTTGTCGCTGGCGCGGGTGCCGCGCGATTATGAAAGCAAGGAGAAAAGCTGATGGATGGAACGGTTCTGGTTGCCGACGACGACCGCACGATCCGAACAGTCCTCACCCAGGCGCTGACGCGGGCCGGGTGCAAGGTCCACGCCACCTCGTCGCTGACCACGCTGATGCGCTGGGTCGGCGAGGGCAAGGGGGACGTGGTTATCTCCGACGTCGTCATGCCGGACGGCAACGGCTTGGAAATGCTTCCGAAAATCGCGCAAGACCGGCCCGGGCTGCCGGTCATCGTGATCTCGGCGCAGAATACCATCATGACCGCCATCCAGGCCGCCGAGGCCGAGGCCTATGACTACCTGCCCAAACCCTTCGATCTGCCCGATCTGATGAAACGCACCGCCCGCGCTCTGGAACAGAAGCGCCGCTCTCCGCAGTCGCGCCAGATCGACGAGATGCCCGAGCGTCCGGACGAATTGCCGCTGGTCGGCCGCACCTCGGTGATGCAGGCGCTCTATCGTCTGGTGGCCCGGGTGATGAACACCGATCTTCCGGTTTTGATCACTGGGGAAAGTGGCACCGGCAAGTCGTTGATCGCACGGGCAATTCATGATTTTTCCGATCGCCGCACGCTGCCTTTCATCACGGTGTCCGGTGCCGATCTGCTCGATCTCGAAGGGCCGGCGCGGGTGCTGGCCCGGGTCAAG
Organism: Pseudodonghicola sp.; assembly: GCF_048268305.1. NCBI lineage: Bacteria > Pseudomonadati > Pseudomonadota > Alphaproteobacteria > Rhodobacterales > Paracoccaceae > Pseudodonghicola > Pseudodonghicola sp. Next base: position 210,515 of record NZ_JBLWVT010000005.1, on the reverse strand, counting down.
GGCGGCACCCTGCTGATCGACGAGATCGGGGATCTCGACGATGAGATTCAGGCCCGCATCGTGCGGATGATGGACGCGCCGGGCGATCACCAGCCGCGGTTCATGGCGACCAGCCAGCATGATCTGTCCTCCGCGATGGAGGACGGTCGGCTGCGGCAGGATCTCTATTACCGGCTCAGCGGTGCCACCATCCATGTGCCGGCGCTGCGCGAGCGGGTCGACGACATCCCGCTGCTGGCGGCGCATTTCCTGTCCCGCGCCGAACGCGAAGGGGCGCCGAAACGGCGGCTCGGCGACGATGCCGAGGCGCTGATCCGGGCCTATTCCTGGCCGGGCAACGTGCGGCAGCTGGAAAACGCGGTGCGCCGCCTGGTGCTGACCGGTCGGGCCGAGGAAATCGCCCGCGCCGAGGTTGAGACCGTGCTGGGTCGCCAACCCGAGATGGAGCCGGTGCTGGATGGTGGTGGCGCAGAGAAGCTGTCGGCCTCGGTTGGGCGGCACCTGCGGCGCTATTTCGACCTGCATGGTGACATGTTGCCGCCGCCGGGGCTCTATGCCCGAATCCTCAAGGAGGTGGAGATCCCGCTGATCGAGATCGCGCTGGAGGCGACCGGCGGAAATCAGGCCAAATGCGCAGAACTTCTGGGGATCAACCGCAATACTTTGCGCAAGAAGATCACTGATCTGGATATTCAGGTGACACGCCGCCGCAAATTGATGTAAATACGCCACAGGAGCGTGGCGGTCCGGTCCCAGTCCTGATTTGGGACCGGAATAGATCACGAGATTTGGCGGTTGGCCGCGCAAGCGGCACATCTTAATGAGGGCAGCAGGTGGCAACCCGGTCACAATACGGGCTGTTTGCGACTGTAAACAGATGGCGTCGGACCCGTCAGGCCCGCAATGTTGCCACTCTGGGGCTTGTGCTTCTGGGGCCGGCGCTTGCTTTCGCCACCTTCGCCGGGCTCGGGCCCCTCAACATGGGGGCCGCCTCTCCGGCGCTGCGATTCATTCTGCTCGCCGATCTGGTTTACGTATTGGTGGTGGCCGCCCTGGTTTTGGGGCAGCTCGCCCGGCTGATTGTGGCCCGACGCGCCCAATCGGCGGGATCTCGCCTGCACCTGCGGCTGATCGGGGTCTTCACCTTTCTGGCGCTGGTGCCCACGGTCATCGTTGCCGTCTTTGCCGTGCTCACCGTCAATATCGGGCTCGAAGGCTGGTTCTCGGACCGGGTGCGCAATGTGGTCGGCACCTCGATGGATGCCGCCCAGGCCTATGAGGACGAGCACCGCCAGGCGTTGGAAGAGGACGCCCGGGCGCTGGCGCATTTTCTCGACAACAGCCGCAAGCTGATCGTTTTTCTCAACGATGCCGAACTGCGGCAGATGTTGGCGCAGGGGCAGGGGCAGATCCAGCGCGGGCTGCGCGAGGCCTATATCATCGACGGGACCGGCGAGATTCGGGCCCGCGGCGAACGCTCGTATCTCTTTGATTTCGAGAAACCCACGCCGGACCAGATCACCCAGGCCGACAAGACCGGGATCGCCATCATCCAGGATTGGGACAACAACGAATTCCGTGCCCTGGTGCGGCTCAACGCCTTTGTCGACCGGTTTCTCTATGTCAGCCGGGATGTCGACGGCCATATCCTGAACCTGCTCGACGACACCAAGCAGACGGTGCTGCTGTACCAGCAGCTCGAACGCGAAAGGGGCAGGGTGCTGTTCGAATTCGGGCTGCTCTATCTCGGCTTTGCGGTGATCCTGATCCTTGCCGCCGTCTGGCTCGGGCTGTGGTTCGCCGAGCGGCTGTCGCGGCCGGTGGGCAGGCTGACCACCGCGGCGCAGCGGGTCGGGGCAGGCGATCTCGACATGCAGGTGGTCGAGGAAGAGGGCGACGATGAAATCTCCATGCTCGGGCGCTATTTCAACCAGATGACCCGGCAGCTCAAGGCGCAGCGCGAGGCGCTGCTCGACAATACCCGTCATATCGAGGCCCGCCGCAGATTGTTCGATTCCGTGCTCTCCTCGGTTACCTCGGGGGTGGTCGGGCTGGACGACGCCGGGCGGATTACCTTCGTCAACCGCTCGGCCGAGCGGTTGTTGGGCTGGTCGGGGGACGAGACCGCGCTGGCGCTCGAGGTGCTGGTGCCGGAATTCGGCCCGCTGCTCGAGCGGCTGCGGGTGGCGCCGAACGGCATCGCCCAGGGGGAAGTCAAGGTCAGCCGGGACGGGCAGCAGGAACATCTGCTGGTGCGCATGTCGACGCGGATGAATACCGAGGGCGGGCTCGAAGGCTATGTGGTCGCCTTCGACGATGTGACCGATCTGGTCAGCGCCCAGCGGATGGCGGCTTGGGGCGATGTCGCCCGCCGGATCGCGCATGAGATCAAGAATCCGCTGACGCCGATCCAGCTCAGCGCCGAGCGGATCAAACGCAAGTTCGCGCCGAAACTGTCCGAAACCGATTGCGAGCAGTTGCAGTCGATGACCGATGTGATCGTGCGCCAGACCAATGATCTGCGGCGCATCGTCGACGAATTTTCGAAATTCGCGCGGATGCCGGAACCCGACCGGCGCGACGAGGATCTGGTCAAGATCGTGCGCGACGCGGTGCTGCTGCAGCAGACCGGGCAGCCGGGCGTGACGGTGCGCGCCGATCTGCCGGATGGCCCGCTGATGGCGGAGGTCGATGCCACCATGTTGTCGCAGGCGCTGACCAATCTGATCAAGAACGCAGGCGAGGCGATCGAGACGCTGCGCAAGAAGGGCACGCCCGAGGGCTTTACGCCGGAAATCCGTGTCCGCCTGATCGAAACCCAGGGCGGTAGCGAAATCACCATCGCTGACAACGGCATCGGCCTCCCCGAGGATCGGTCGCGGCTGTTTGAGCCCTATGTGACGACCCGTGACGAGGGCACTGGCCTGGGCCTGCCGATCGTCAAGAAGATCATTGAGGAACACGGTGGCAGCCTCGTGCTTGAGGATGCGCCGGTTTTTGACGGGCAGGCGCATCGAGGTGCCATGGCCGTGATCCGCCTGCCCAAGGCGGAGGCCCCGGATCAGCAGAACCGGGGCCTCCATCACAGCAAGAAGAAGAATTTGATAGCAGGTATGACATGAGCGACATTCTGATTGTGGATGATGAGCGTGATATCCGGGAACTGATTTCGGACATCCTGGAGGACGAAGGCTATGTGACCCGCAAGGCCGGCAATTCTGACGAGTGCATGGCCGCGATCAATGCCGAGGCACCGGCGCTGCTGATCCTCGACATCTGGCTGAAGGACAGCCGGATGGACGGGATCGACATCCTCAAGACGGTCAAGCGTGACAATCCCGATGTTCCGGTGGTGATCATCTCCGGCCATGGGAATATTGAAATCGCGGTGGCCGCGATCAAGCAGGGCGCCTATGACTTCATCGAGAAGCCGTTCAATATCGACCAGCTCATGGTGGTGATCCGTCGCGCGATGGAGGCGTCGCGCCTGCGTCGCGAGAACAGCGCGCTGAAGCGGCGCGAAGTGACGAGCACCGAGATGATCGGCCAGAGCGCCGCCTTCCGGACGCTGCTGGGCCAGCTCGACAAGGTGACGAAATCGAATGGGCGGGTGATGCTGGCGGGGCCGGCGGGCTCGGGCAAGGAGATCGCCGCGCGATATATCCATGCCAATTCGAACCGCGCCAATGCCCCCTTTGTCAGCGTCAATTGCGCCAGCATCGAGCCCGAGCGGATGGAAGAGGTTCTGTTCGGCCGCGAAACCCCCGAGCGCGGCGTCGAGCCGGGCCTGCTGGAAGAGGCGCATGGCGGCGTGATCTTCTTCGACGAGGTGGCGGATATGCCGCTGGGCACCCAGTCCAAGATCCTGCGGGTGCTGGTCGATCAACAATTCCAGCGGGTCGGCGGCGCCGACAAGGTGCGGGTCGATCTGCGGGTGATCTCCTCGACCAACCGCGATCTCGAGGCCGAGATCGCCATGGGCCGCTTCCGCGAGGAACTGTTCCATCGGTTGAACGTGGTGCCGATCGCGGTGCCCTCGCTGGAAGATCGTCGCGAGGATATCCCGGTGCTGGCGCAGCATTTCATCGACAATTGCCATGCCACCCAGGGCCTGCCGCTGCGCGCGCTGAGCGAGGAGGCGGTGGCGCTGATGCAGACCATGGTCTGGCCGGGCAACGTGCGTCAGCTCAAGAACCTGATCGAGCGGGTGCTGATCCTCGGCGAGGGCAACGGCCCGATCGAGGCGCGTGAACTGCCCAATGACGAGGAGAAATCGGGAGAGGAAGGGCGTGTCGTGCTGTCCGGCGCGCTGGCGACCCTGCCGCTGCGCGAGGCGCGCGAGGCGTTCGAGCGGGAATATCTGCTGACCCAGATCAACCGTTTCGGCGGCAATATCAGCCGCACCGCCAGCTTTGTCGGGATGGAGCGCAGCGCGCTGCACCGCAAACTGAAGTCGCTGGGGGTGGTGACCACGACGAAATCCGGCGCCCGGATCGCCCGCGTCGATATGGATGGCGAAGAGATCGACGAGACCGTCGATTAAGCCGTGCCGAAGCCGGCCCCGGCGTCCTGTCGGGGCCGGCGGGGTCTATGGTTGCGGCGTCACGATCTGCCAGCTGCCATCCTTGTTGCGGATGACGCAGGCATTGGCTGTGAGCGTCGGCAGGACCGTGGTCACCCCCGGCGGGGTGGTCGATTTCACCTCGGCCGGGCAGGCCGGCAGGCTGATTGGGCTATAGCCCTTCTCGGCCATGCAGAGCTGTTTGACCCGATCCCGCAGATTGGCATTGGCGTCATAGCTGTAGACTTCGCCACTCATCCAATAGCCCGGGCGCGTCCAGCATTCGCCGTCCTGGTTGCAGACACGGGGGCCGGGGATATAGGTGGGAGGCGCCTGGCGGATCTGGGTGGCCACCGGCGCCTGTCTCAGCGCCTCGACATCGCAGCGGGTCGAATCCTCCTGCATCCGCGCCACGGGAACGCCGGGCCGGTAATAGATCGACATCGGGGCGCAACTGGCCAGGAGGGCCGCGGCGCAAAGCGGCAGGATCATCTGTTTCATGGCCGCAGAATGCCGCAAGCCGGGGCCGGAGACAATTGAATTGACCGTCCCGGGGGCTTCTGTCATTCAAAACATTCTGGCAGGCAGACGGTCGGCGCAAACGCGAGAGAGGCGATGAAGGTCATCATTTGCGGGGCAGGACAGGTCGGGTGGCAGATCGCCCGGCATCTGTCGGGGGAACATAACGATGTCACCGTCGTCGACAGCAACCCCGATCTGGTGCGCCGTGCCACCGATACGCTCGATGTGCAGGGAATCGCGGGGTTCGCCAGCTATCCCGATGTGCTCGAGCGCGCCGGTGCCCGCGATGCCGACATGCTGATCGCCGCCACCCATTCGGACGAGGTGAACATGGTCACCTGCCAGGTGGCCCATTCGATCTTTTCCATCCAGCGCAAGATCGCCCGGCTCAGGGCGCAATCCTATCTGACCGCGATCTATTCCGACCTCTATCGCCGGGATCACTTGCCGATCGACGTGGTGATCAGCCCCGAGCGCGAGGTCGCCGCCGCCGCGATGCGCCGCCTGTCGGCCCCCGCCGCCTTCGATACCGAGGTCTTCATGGACGGCCGGGCCCAGCTTTTGGGCATCACGGTCGAGGAAGACTGCCCGATCATCAACACGCCGCTGCGGCAATTGACCGATCTGTTCTCGACCCTGCGGGCCATCGTCGTCGGTATCCGGCGTGAGGGCACGCTGTTCGCACCGGAACCCGACGATCAGCTTTTCGCCGGCGACAGCTGCTATGTCTTTTGCCATGTCGAGGATGTCGACCGCACCATGGAAGTCTTCGGCAAGACGCAGAAGAGCCAGGAGCGTATCGTGATCGTCGGCGGCGGTAATGTCGGGCTCGAGGTCGCCCGGGCGCTGGAGAGCCGCAAGACCCGCACCCGCGCCAAGATGATCGAGCGCAACCGCGCCCAGGCCGAACGTGCGGCCGAGGCGCTGGAGCGGACCATCGTGCTGAATGGGGACGGGCTTGATGCCGCATTGCTGAAAGAGGCGGGGATCGCCCGGGCCGATGCCATGCTGGCGGTCACCGATGACGACAAGACCAACCTTCTGTCGGCGGTCCGCGCCAAGGCGGAAGGCTGTCCGCTGGCAATCGCGCTGATCAACGATCCCACCCTGGTGCCGATGATGGAGCCCCTGGGGATCGATGCCTATATCAACCCGCGGGCGACCACCGTCAGCTCGATCCTGCGCCACATCCGCCACGGGCGGGTGCGGCAGGTCTATTCGATCGGCGATGCCGAGGCCGAGGTGATCGAGGCCGAGGTTCTGTCGACCTCGCCGATGGCCGGCCAGCGGCTGCGCGAGATCGACTTTCCCGAAGGGGTGCTGCTGGGGGCGGTGCTGAAGGGCGACAAGGTGCTGCGCCCGGCCGGCAATCTGCGGCTGGAAGAGGGCGACGTGGTGGCGATCTTCGCCATGGCCGCCGACGTCCCGGAAGTGGAGCGGCTGCTCCAGGTCTCGATCGATTTCTTCTGAGATGCGGAGCGAGGCGCAATATGGGGTGTTGATGCGGTTGCCCCTGTTCCTGCAGGTCTGGGGGATCGCCTCTCTCTCCATGTGGGTGCCCGCCATTCACGCCGAAATCCGCAGCGTCCACGAGGTGTCGCAGGCGTTTTTCTTCAGTGGCATGATCGGCCTGGTCGCGGTCACCGCGATCGCGCTGGCGCGGGCCACCCAACCGCCCAAGCATGGCACCCTGGGCCAGCTTCTGGCGTTGCTGGCCACCTTCGCGCTGCTGCCGGTGTTCCTGGCGCTGCCGCTTTACGATGGGCTGCAGACCACCAGCTATCTCAACGCCTATTTCGACATGGTCAGCGCGGTGACCACCACCGGTGCCAATCTGTTCGAGGATCCGACGCGGTTGGATCCGGCGCTGCATCTGTGGCGGGCGCAGGTCGGCTGGATGGGCGGGCTGGTGATGTGGATCGCGGCTTCGGCCATTCTGGCGCCGCTCTCGCTGGGCGGCTTCGAGATCACCGCGCGCGGCCAGCCGGGGCGGGCCGTGGCGGCGCCCGATCTCAGCGCCCGCGCCGATCCGCGCCGTCGGCTCAAGCGGATCACCCTGACGCTGACGCCGGTCTATGTCGGGCTGACCCTGCTCGCCTGGGTGGCGCTGCTGATCGCCGGCGAAGACGCGTTGACCGGGCTCTGTCATGCGATGTCGGTGATGGCGACCTCGGGGATCTCGCCAGTGGGCGGCATGGAGGGCAGCAAGGCCGGTCTGGCCGGAGAGATGATTCTCTTCCTGTTCATGTTCTTCGCCCTGTCGCGGCTGACCTTTTCGTCCGATACCTCGACCACCGGACAGGCCAAGCTCGACAAGGATCCGGAATTTCGCACCGGTTTGCTGATCATCGTGACGATTCCGGTGCTGTTGGTGTTGCGTCACTGGCTAGCCGCCTTGGAGGTGCAGCCGCTTGCCGATCCGACGCTGGCCTTCGAGGGGCTCTGGGGCGGGCTTTTCACCGTGATGTCCTTCCTGACCACCACCGGATTTGCCAGCGTCAACTGGGACGAGGCACAGCAATGGTCGGGGCTGGGGGCGCCTGGGCTGATCCTGGCCGGGCTCGCGGTGATCGGCGGCGGTGTCGCCACCACTGCGGGCGGGGTCAAGCTTCTCAGGGTTTATGCCCTTTATCTCAATGGCCTGCGCGAGATGGAGCGGCTGGTCTATCCCAATTCGGTCAGCAGCGTCGGCGGCGGCAACCGGCGGATCCAGAAGAACGGCGCCTTCATCGCCTGGGTCTCCTTCATGATGTTCGCACTGACGCTGACCCTGGTCTGCGTGATTCTGGGGGCGCTCGGGCTCAGCTTCGATCAGGCCATCGTGCTCAGCATCGCGTCACTGTCGACCACCGGCCCGCTGATCCAGGTGGCGGCCGATACGCCGATCCACCTGGCCGAACTGGGGGGGATGGCCAAGCTGGTGCTTTGTGCCACCATGGTGCTGGGACGGCTGGAAACCTTGGCGATCATTGCGCTGATCACGCCGGATCTGTGGCGGAATTAGCCGTCTTGCGGTGACGGCGTGAAAGGATATGTTTTTTCGGGTGGAATCTCCCCTCACCTCAATCCATACTTGTGGGCGAGCGGCGCGTTGGTCCGCAGCGCGTTACAAGAATAAAGCGAGATATAAGAAGAAATGGCTTCGGACAGACAGAACCTGCAGGACGCGTTCCTGAATCACGTCAGAAAAACCAAGGTTCCGGTGACGATCTTTCTGATCAACGGGGTGAAACTGCAGGGTGTGATCACCTGGTTTGACAACTTTTGTGTGCTGCTCCGCCGGGACGGCCAATCGCAGCTTGTTTACAAGCATGCGATTTCGACCATCATGCCGGCCCAGCCGATCAGCCTTTATGAGGGCGAAGACGCCTCTTGATGGAACATGGTGAGGATGTCACCCGCGCCTGGGTGCTGCATCCCGAAATAAAATCCGACGCAGACCGCCGGGATCCCGGTCCGGCGCTAGAGGAAGCCGTGGCTTTGGCCGCGGCTTTGCCGGGTCTTGAGGTCGCGGGATCGGAAATCGTGCGCCTGCCGCGGCCGCAGCCCGGCTATCTCTTCGGGTCGGGCAAGATCGAAGAGCTTGGCGAGCGCTTCAAGGCGAATGAAGTGGAGCTTGTGCTGATCGACGGCCCGGTGACCCCGGTGCAGCAGCGCAATCTGGAAAAGGCGTGGAAGGTCAAGATCCTCGACCGCACCGGGCTGATCCTCGAGATCTTCTCGGATCGCGCCCGCACGCGCGAGGGCGTGTTGCAGGTCGAAATGGCGGCGCTCAGCTATCAGCGCACCCGGCTGGTCCGGGCCTGGACCCACTTGGAACGGCAACGCGGCGGGCTTGGTTTTGTCGGTGGTCCCGGTGAAACCCAGATCGAGGCCGACCGCCGCGCGATCGATGAACAGCTTGTCCGGCTGCGCCGCCAGCTCGACAAGGTGGTCAAGACGCGGGAATTGCACCGCAAGGCGCGGGCCAAGGTGCCCTATCCGATCGTGGCGCTGGTCGGCTATACCAACGCCGGCAAGTCGACGCTGTTCAACCGGCTCACCGGGGCGGATGTGATGGCGAAGGACATGCTTTTCGCCACGCTCGATCCGACCATGCGGCGGGTGGAGCTGCCCGACGGGCCCGAGATCATCCTGTCGGATACGGTGGGTTTCATCTCGGATCTGCCGACCGAGCTGGTCGCCTCCTTCCGCGCCACGCTGGAAGAGGTTCTCGCCGCCGATCTGATCGTCCATGTCCGCGATATCTCGCACGCGGGGACCGAGGAGCAGGCGCGCGATGTGGAAACCATCCTCGCCTCGCTCGGCGTCGATGACAGCCGGGCGCAGATCGAGGTCTGGAACAAGATCGACCTTCTGCCGCCCGAGGCGCATGACGCGATGGTGTCCCGCGCCGCGCGCAGCCCGGACATCTTTGCGATTTCGGCCGTTACCGGCGAGGGGCTTGATCTGCTGCTTGAGGCGATCGCCGAAAAGCTGCAGGGCGTGCGCTATGAGGCGGTGCTGCTCTTGCCCTTCTCTGAAGGGCGCAAGCGCGCCTGGCTCTTCGCGCAGGATATCGTGACCGAGGAACGCCAGACCGAAGAGGGGTTCGAGCTGACGGTGCTCTGGACCCCGAAGCAGGAAGCTCAATACGCCGCGCTCTGAAGCGCGGCGTATTGCCCGACCGTCATTTTCCTAATCTTTCGTGTCTTCCGGGATCAGATGGGTGATCCCCACCGCCGCCGCGCGGGCCAGATTCACGTCCAGTGACATCGGAATGTATTCCCCCCGCCGCCAGAGCTGCGCCATGTCGTCGTAATAACGCGACAGGAAATGCCCCGACTGGCCGGTCGAGATGATGAAGACCGAACTGTCGGGATCGGCCAGATCATAGACCCCGCGATAGCCGGCGCCATGCACGTTCAGGAAGGGATCAGGATCCTCGCCCGAGGTCCGGCCCCGCTCCAGCGTATTGTCGCCGCCGCTGGTCGATTGCCGGATATTGACGAAGTACCGCAGGATCGGCACCTCGCCCAGCACCGGATGATCATGGGTGGCCTGATGGGCGTCGCCCCAGCGCAGGCTTTCCAGCGCGGTGCCGTATTTCTCGCCGATCCAGACCAGCGCGTCATCCAGCGCGAGGCGGGCCATGTCGGTGCAGGTCTCCTTCGGCGCGCTCTGGCGCACGTCGCACCAGACAGCGGCGCCGTCGATGTTGCGATAGACCCGTTCGATGAAGATCGGATCCACATGCTTGAACTGCGCCGCCAACGGCCCAAGCTCGTCCTCGATCAGCCGCTTTTGCAGCGCGCGCAGCCAGGCGGCATAGATCAGCGGTTCGGGCATGTGTTCGTTCATCTCGCCGTTCCAGTCCGCCAGCATCTGCAGGGCGATCTGGCGCTGGCGTTCGGGGGTGCCCTTGGGTGCCGCCTCGCCGGTGAACCACAGATCCGCCCCGATCAGCGGCAGCAGCGACCGCGCCGTGAAGCTGACGGTATCGAGCTGCGCCTCGATGAAGCTTTCGCGGGTATGGACCTGGCGCGCCTGCATCAGCCGTTCCCAGCGGTTGATCCGCTGGGTGTCGCCCCAGAGGAAGGAGACATGGTTGGGGAAGGGCCGGTCGACGATCTTGTTGTTGGTATTGCCCAGGATGCCGCCCTTGGGGCTGACGAATTCCGGGTTCAAGGTATAGGGCAGGCGGCCCTGCCAGCGGTTTTCCACCCGCCAGCCCTGAGACGGCAGCCGGCCCTGGCTCTGGTTGCGGGGATCGCGGCTGGGCATGGCGCCCACCGTCTTCATCGCGATGGTCTCGCGGTCGATCAGCATCAGGTTCTGCGACGGTGCGATGAACTTCTCGCCGGCGGCGATCGCCTCGTGCACGTTGCTCGACCGCATCAGCTCCATCGCCGCGGTCATCGTAGTATCGGCGGGGTCGAGCGCGGTCCAGCCGAGCGCCGCGACATGACCCGGCGGGGTGATGCTGTCGAGGTGATAGTGGCTGCCGGGCAGCACCGGGCCGTTCTCGGTCCAGCGGAGCGTCAGGGTGATCGGCGGCGCGTCCTTGATCTGGATGATCGAGGGGCGGCTTTCAAAGGGCTTGTAGCCGTCGGGGGTCAGATATTCCTCCGGGTTGTCGGGGTTCAGACGTTCGATGAAGACGTCCTGATCGTCGAGATAGGAGGAGGTGATGCCCCAGCCCAACTGTCGGCTGCGGCCCGAGAGGACGGCGGGGATGCCGGGAATGGTGGCGCCGATCACCCCGCCCGATTGCAATTCGATGCGGGCCAGATACCAGACCGAGGGAGCGGTGAAGCCCAGATGCGGATCGTTGGCCAGCAGCGTCCCACCCGAGGCCGAGCGCGACGGGGCCGCCGCCCAGGCGTTCGACGCCCCGGCCAACCCGCGTTCGGGGAAGGGCGACAGCGGGTCCTGTGGCATTGGCGTGCCGGCGGCATAGCGCGGCAGCCCGGGGAACAGCTGGGCATATTCCGGCAGGGCGGCAATGCCGGAGCCGGGGGCGTCGGGCATGATATCCTTGAGCCGGTCGTTATCGTGCAGCATCAAGGAGGTTCGCGCGCGCAGCACCTCGTCTTCCAGATGACCGCTCAGCTGCAGCGCCATCAGCTTGATCAGCGCGATGGAATCCGCCGGTTGCCAGGGGGCGATGGGGGCGTTGAACAGGAACATCTCCGGCGCGCCGCGCCCCAGCGCCTCGTCGTTGATCTCGGCCAGGCGGGCGTTGACGCCGGCGGCATAGGCCCTGAGCGCGGCCTTGGTGTAATCGTCCTGCGCCTCGAAGGAGCTTTGCGCCAGGCGATAGAGATCAAGCCGCCGCAGCAGCCGGTCGATCCTCAGCGTGCGTTGGCCGAAGACCTCGGACAGGCGGCCCTGCACGGTGCGGCGCAGGGTGGTCATCTGCCACAGCCGGTCCTGGGCATGGGCATAGCCCAGTCCAAAGAAGACATCCGGATCGTCGGGGGCGAAGATATGCGGAACGTTGGCGTTGTCGCGGATGATCTCGACCGGCGCGGTCAGGCCAGCGACCTTCTGGGTCTGGTTGTAATCCGGCAGCGATTGGCCGGCCAGGAAATAGACCAGCCCGATGCCCAGAACCACCAGTACGACCAGCCCTGCCGCGATCCGCAACAGCCAGCGAAAAACCTGTCCCATCAATGTCCCCGTATCCTGCCCCGTCCCGGGTGCTTGTGCCCGCTCGCAGGTGTCACGCCTGTCGCGCGTCGCCCTGTGCCTGCGGCGCAGATTAGGCGATCCCGGGCGTCAGGGAAAGCCGCCGGGCCGAGGGATCAGGGGATGATACGGGTGTATTTCATGCCCTTGAGCGTGGCACCGATCAGCAGCCCGGCCTGACCGAAGACCGCGGCCAGGATCGGCGAGCGCAGGGTATTGGTATCGGTCGAGACCGAGTCGCCCTCGTCGCGGAAGACATAGGCCATGTCGGCACCCGCGGCCCAGCCCGAGGAGCGGCGGAAATCGATCAGCGCATCCTGGGTCATGAAGAACAGCACATGGGCGTATTGCTGCGCCCCGATCTGCAGACCGGCGGTGCCCTTGACGGCGGAATAGTAATCCACCGTCACCCCGTTCACTCTCAGCGCGCCACGGCCATAGCCGCCGCCCAGACCCAGGCCCGCCTCGGTCATCAGCGGCATCACCAACATGCCGGTCGATTTCTCGGCCAGGGTGACGGTATTGGGGTAGAGCATGTACATCTTGTTCAGCGTGGCATCCACGCGCGCGTCGATCTGGGCTGCGTTGTTAGAGCCGACCCCATTGCCGCAGGCCGCCGTTGCGCCCAGTGCCACCAGGGCTGTCAGGGTGAAACCACGTCGGGTAAGACGGGAAGAAGCTGCTTTATCCATCGTTTTGCCTGTCTCTGTCGCTGCGCTGGCCGTTATTCCGGCCTTGAAGAACTTTATAGGGCGACCGGGCGACCCTGTCACCCGACAAGCGGCACAACGGGCGGGTTCTTGCCCCGATGGCGGGCAAAAACCCGGATTCTATGGGGTTTCGGGCTCGATCACAGCAGGAAATCCGGCTCAGTCAAATGGGTGACATCGCTGATCACGATGCGGAAGTCGGCACGACCGTCGCCATCGGCGTCCAGCAGCACCTCGACCCCGGATTGGTGGATTTGGGGGATCAGGCTGGGCCGAGGCCATCGAAGGTGCCGTCTTCGCGGAACTCGATCGGCCGGTCGGTCAATTCGGAGAGGTCGCGCCCTTTGACGCCGTTGCCCTCGTGCCCATGGGCCGGTCATGCCGACGCTTCTGATGGATTTACCGGTGCCACTCATGATCATGCCCCAAATGGTCAGGCGAGGCCGGTGAATTGATGATGGGAAAGGGCGCGGCCTTCCCTCTGCGGGGGGTGCACGCCGCTGCCATGGGCCTGTCGCGGCGACGCGGCAGACCTTGCGTTTTGGAAATTTCGGATTGAGGGCGGGCTGGCACGGGCCAGGCCGCCAGATGATGTTTAGATGAACTGCGTCACGGCGATAGAGGCACCAAAAGAATCGGAAGATGGCCCGCGAATATATCGGGGCCCCCTTCTGTCGATCATTTTTTGAGACATTGGTCTCATGAAGTTCCGGGTCTGACGGGGTCAGAGCAGAAAGTCTGCAGTTGCTAGTGCGGTGACATCGCGCAGGATGAGGCTGAAGTCGGCTTTGCCGTCGCCGTCGAGGTCGGCAAGCACCCGCAAGTCGCCGCCAGCGAGAGCCCGGGTGGTCACGCTCGGCCCGTCGCCCGAGAGGATACCGTCGAAGCTCAAGTCAACCGGGCCCGAGACCAACGCCCTGAGGTCGAGCATATCGGTTCCGCTGGTGAAATCGCGGATCACATCGGCCTTGCCGCCGGGCTTGCTGTCGCTCGCGGCGGTGAAGCGGAAGCTGTCGGCACCGGCACCGCCCCATAGCACATCGCGCCCGCCTTGGCCCTCGATGACGTCATCGCCGGCGCCGCCCTTGATTACATCCGCCCCGGTGCCGCCCTGCAGCCGATCCTTGCCGCCTGCGCCCAGAAGCGTGTCATTGCCGGCCTGACCCAGCAGGACATCGCGGCCGGCTCCGCCCGACAGGCGGTCCGCCCCCGTTGCGCCCAGCAGACGGTCGGCCCCGTCGCCCCCCGACAGCCGGTTGTCGGCCGCATTGCCGCTGATCCGGTCGTTGCCGCCGCCGCCGATGGCGTTTTCGATCAGCGATCGCGGATCGTCCTGAAAGAGCAGCGCGTTGAAGATATTGCCGCGCGCCACATGGCCGTCGCCCAGCTTGGCAAGCTGAGCCGTGCTGAAGACCGAATGGCCTCCCGGGGCGAGATCAATGCGCAGATCGCTCCGATAGGCGCTGAGATCATAGGTATCAACGCCCCCGCCGTCCCAGATCGTCGCGAAAATGCGATTGCCGCCGGGGCTGATCCCGGCCTCGCCATCGATCAGCGTCACGCCGCTGCCCGGGGTCCAGCGATAGACGGTATCGCCGCTGTTGGTGGCGTAATCTGCGCCGTAGAGATATTGCAGCGCGGCAATATCGAGCATCATCCAGCTTTGCGCGTAACCATAGGTTTCGTTGTAATATCCCGCGGTGGGCGAGGCGCCGACATAGGCGCGATAGGTCATCACCGAGAATTCCATCGAGTCCCGGTCATAGGGTAGCGCGTCAAAGGCGCCGCTGGCCTGATGTCCGTGTGACAGTCCCAGGGCATGGCCGATCTCGTGGATCACGGTGAGCCAGGCGTAATTCCCGGCGACCGGATTGGTATAGCTGCCCGAGGCGGTCGAGAACCAGACATCACCGCCGGTCTCGTCGGCATAGGGGTAATAGCTCCAGGCGGTGCCGTAAGAATAGGGGTCGGTCGTGGTCTGGGCCAGTCGGATCGTGGCCTCGGCCTGGGAGGTGGCGACGATGGAAAGCTGGGTGAAGCCTTCGACGGCAAAGGCGTCGGCCGCGGTTCCCTGCGCGTCGAGTGCGAAGGCCGCAGCCGTGGCCATCGCCGGGGTCGCGGCACGAAAGCCGGTGGGCTCGCCAGCGCCGCCGCTGTAATCGCCATAAACGTCGGCGCTGGAGGGGATGCCATAGCTGATCTCGCTTTGCCCCCAGACGGTGGACTGCAGGATCCCGTCGATCAGATCATTGCCCGACGGGACGATCGACCGGATGGAGGTTTCGATACCGCTCATGCGGAGGCTCCTTCAGAAACGTCCGGCGACGGGTCTCTGCCGCCGGCATTGGATCAGGCGTTCAGGATACGGGCGGCGGCGGGCGCGAAATAGGTCAGGATCCCATCGCAGCCGGCACGTTTGAAGCACAGAAGGCTTTCCAGCATGATCTTCTCGCCGTCGATCCAGCCGTTCTGGGCGGCGGCCTGGATCATCGCGTATTCGCCCGAGACCTGATACGCGAAGGTGGGCACGCCGAAGGTGTCCTTGGTGCGACGGCAGAGATCCAGATAGGGCTGGCCGGGCTTGATCATCACCATGTCGGCGCCCTCCATCAGATCGCGCTGGATCAACCGCAGCGCCTCGTCCGAATTGCCCGGATCCATCTGATAGGTCTTCTTATCGCCGGTCAGCGCGCCAGAGGCGCCGACCGCATCGCGGAACGGCCCGTAGTAGGAACTGGCGTATTTCGCCGAATAGGACAGGATCATCACCTTCTGATGCCCTCCGGATTCCAGCGCGTCGCGCATCGCCTTGATGCGGCCGTCCATCATGTCGGAGGGCCCGATGATATCTGCGCCGGCCTCGGCCTGGGCCAGGGTCATCTTCACCAGCGCCTCGACCGTGCGGTCGTTGACGATCTCGCCATTCTCGACATAGCCGTCATGGCCGTTGATGTTATAGGGATCAAGCGCCACGTCGGTCATCACCGCCATCTCGGGCACCGCGTCCTTGATCGCCCGGATCGCCCGGTTGGTCAGGTTGTCGGGGTTCCAGGCCTCGGCGCAATCCTCGGTCTTCAGGCTGGCGTCGGTATAGGGGAAGAGGCAGATCGCCGGCACCCCCAGTTCCCAGGCCTCTTTCGCCGCCTTGGCGATCAGATCGACGCTGCGCCGCATCACGCCGGGCATCGAGGCCACGGGTTCTTCGACATTGCTGCCATCGCGCACGAAGACCGGCCAGATCAGGTCGTCGCTGGTCAGCGTGTTCTCGCGCACCAGGGCGCGGATCGCCGGCGACTGGCGGGCACGGCGCGGACGGGCGGCGGGAAAGGGGGCGATGGTCGGTTTCATGGCGCGGACTCCTTGAACAATTGTCCATTGGGTGGCATGGAAAACCTCTGGTCACAAGTATATCTATGGTCACGCCTTTCGAGGCAGGCGGGGCAGAGACAAAAAGGGCGGGGCGATTGGACTGGTACACCACGGTTTCCGAGATGATCGACATGCGGTCCTTCTCGAACCTCTGGTATTGGATCGCCCTGGCGGTCAGTTGGTCCTCGGCCAGCCATTGGGTATTGGGCGTGCCCTATGACACCGTGCTGCGCGCCCGGCGGATCGGCGGCCAGGCCGAACGCGATCTTGAGGATCTGGTGCGGATCAACGTGAACCGGCTGCTCTATATCGTGCGGATCTCGGGGGCCTGGCTGGTGGGGATCGGGTTCTTCCTGCTGACCTGCCTGGCGATCACCGGCTTTCACTATGGGGTGGAATTCTCCCAGTCGCTGTTCCTGCTGGGGTTTCCGATGTCGCTGGTCGCGGTGCTGAGCGCGCGCACGGCCGACCGGATCGCCCGCGAGCGTCCGAGGGGTGAGATGCTGCGCAAGCGGTTGATGTACTGCCGGACCTATACCCAGATGATCGGCATGGCGTCGATCTTCGTCACCGCGCTCTGGGGCATGTATCAAAACCTCTCGCATGGCGTTCTGGGCTGAGAGACAGGCGAAAGGCAAATAAGATGACCGAGGCCGGCCATATCACTGTTGGCGGCGCGCCCGAAGGGTTTGACGCACAACTGATCCTGAAGGAAATCGCCAGGACCGGTACGCCGGTGCTGCATATCGCCCGCGACGACAAGCGGATGGAGGCGATGCGCGCCGCGCTGGCCTTCTTCGACCCGTCGATGCCGGTGATCAGCTTTCCGGGGTGGGATTGCCTGCCCTATGACCGGGTGTCGCCCAATGCCTCGATCTCGGCGGCGCGGATGGCGACGCTGGCGGCGCTGGTGCATCAGATGCCGGCGCAATTCGTGCTGCTGACCACGCTGAACGCCGCCACCCAGCGCATCCCCGCGCGTGAGGTGCTGCGCGAGGCGGCGTTTTCCGCCCGTGTCGGCCAGCGGGTGAACGAGGATCAGCTGCGCGGCTTTCTGGTGCGCATGGGGTTCTCGCAAAGCCCGACGGTGATGGAGCCGGGCGATTACGCCATTCGTGGCGGCATCATCGACATCTATCCGCCGGGGGATGCCGGGCCGGTGCGGCTCGATTTCTTCGGCGATGTGCTGGACGGGGCGCGGCGGTTCGATCCGGCGACGCAGCGGACCACCGAAAAGCTTGATCTGGTGGAATTGGCGCCGGTCTCGGAAGTGATCCTGGACGAGGCGGCGGTGACCCGGTTTCGTCAGAACTATCGGCTGGAATTCGGCGCTGCCGGCACCGATGATCCGCTTTATGAGGCGGTGAGCGCCGGGCGCAAGCATCAGGGCATCGAACATTGGCTGCCGTTCTTCCATGACCGGCTGGAAACGCTGTTCGACTATCTTCCCGGCGCCACCGTCACGCTGGACGATCAGGTGACGCCGTCGCGGCTGGCGCGCTGGGACAGCATCGCCGATCAGTACGAGACGCGGCGGCTGGCGATGGCGTCGAAATCGCGGATCGACACCGTTTATAAGCCGGTGCCGCCGGGGCTGCTGTTCCTCGACGACGCCATGTGGGAAACCGAGGTCGCCGGCCGCCGGGTGATGCAGTTCCACCCGCTGCCGCAGGCCCTCGGCCCCGGGGTGATTGATGCCGGTGGCCGGATCGGTCGCAATTTCGCGCCGGAACGCCAACAGGAAAGCATAAGTCTTTTCGGATCATTGGCGTCTCATATTAAAGCGAAACTTCAAAAGGGGCCGGTGCTGGTCGCCTCCTATTCGGAAGGCGCGCGCGAGCGGCTTTCCGGGCTGATCGAGGACGAGGGCCTGGCCGAGACCATCGCCATTCCCAATGGCACCCGGATCGGCAAACATGGGCTTTATCTGGCGGTCTGGGCGCTGGAGTCCGGGTTCGAAGCCGGCGGGCTGACGGTGATCGCCGAACAGGACGTGCTGGGCGACCGGCTGATCCGCGCGCCGAAGAAACGCCGCAAGGCAGAGAACTTCCTGACCGAGGCGCAATCGCTCAGCCCCGGCGATCTGGTGGTGCATGTTGATCACGGCATCGGCCGCTACATGGGGCTTGAGGTGATCACCGCCGCCGGTGCCGCCCATGAGTGCCTGCTGCTGGAATATGCCGAAGGATCAAGGCTGTACCTCCCGGTCGAGAATATCGAACTGCTGTCCCGCTATGGCCATGAGGAGGGTCTGCTGGACCGGCTCGGCGGTGGCGCCTGGCAGGCGAAGAAGGCCAAGCTCAAGGAACGCATCCGCGAGATGGCCGATCGGTTGATCCGGGTCGCCGCCGAACGCGCGCTGCGCAAGGCGCCGGTGCTGGAGCCCGAGCATCACGCCTGGGAGGCCTTCTGCGCCCGCTTTCCCTATCAGGAGACCGACGATCAGCTGCGGGCGATTTCCGACGTTCTGGGTGATCTCGACAGCGGCCAGCCGATGGATCGGCTGATCTGCGGCGATGTCGGCTTCGGCAAGACCGAGGTGGCGATGCGCGCCGCCTTCGTCGCGGCCATGTCCGGCGTCCAGGTCGCGGTGATCGCCCCGACGACCCTGTTGGCACGTCAGCATTTTGCCAGCTTTGCCGAGCGCTTCCGCGGCTTTCCTATTGCAGTACATCAACTTTCGCGCTTCGTCAGCAATACCGAGGCGGCGAAAACCCGTGATGGGCTGGCCAAGGGCACGGTCGATATCGTCGTGGGCACCCATGCGCTCTTGGCGAAGGGCATCCAGTTCAAGAACCTCGGTCTCTTGATCATTGACGAGGAACAACATTTCGGCGTCTCGCATAAGGAGCGGCTGAAACAGCTCCGCTCTGACATCCACGTGCTGACACTGACCGCCACGCCGATCCCGCGCACCTTGCAGCTCTCGCTGTCCGGCGTGCGGGATCTGTCGATCATCGGCACCCCGCCGGTCGACCGTCTGGCGATCCGCACCTATGTGTCGGAATTCGACGCCGTCACCATCCGCGAGGCGCTGCTGCGCGAACATTATCGCGGCGGCCAGAGCTTTTATGTGGTGCCGCGGATCTCCGATCTGCCGGAGATCGAGGAGTTCCTGCGCAGCCAATTGCCCGAGCTGACCTTCGTCACCGCCCACGGGCAGATGGCGGCCACCGATCTCGACGACCGGATGAACGCCTTTTATGACGGCAAATACGATGTGCTGCTGGCCACCACCATCGTCGAAAGCGGTCTCGATATCCCGACCGCCAATACCATGGTGATCCACCGTGCCGATATGTTCGGCCTGGCGCAGCTCTATCAGATCCGCGGCCGGGTCGGGCGGTCGAAGACCCGCGCCTATGCCTATCTCACCACGAAACCCCGCACCAAGCTGACCGCCACCGCCGAGAAACGGCTGCGCGTGCTGGGCAGCCTCGACACATTGGGCGCGGGCTTTACCCTCGCCAGCCAGGATCTCGATATCCGCGGCGCCGGCAATCTGTTGGGCGAGGAGCAGTCGGGCCAGATGCGCGACGTGGGCTATGAGCTGTATCAGCAGATGCTGGAGGAGGCGATCGCCAAGATCCGCGCCGGCGAGATGGAGGGGCTCTCCGAGGCCGACGATCAATGGGCGCCGCAGATCAACCTGGGGGTGCCGGTGCTGATCCCCGAGGACTATGTTCCCGATCTCGATGTGCGGCTGGGGCTTTATCGCCGTCTCAGCAACCTCACCACCAAGGTGGAGCTGGAAGGCTTTGCCGCCGAGCTGATCGACCGTTTCGGCAAGCTGCCGAAAGAGGTCAACACGCTGCTTCTGGTGGTGCGGATCAAGGCGATGTGCAAACGCGCCGGCATCGCCAAACTCGACGGTGGGCCGAAGGGGGCGACGATCCAGTTCTACAACGACAAATTCGCCTCGCCCGCCGGGCTGGTGGAATTCGTCCAGGGGCAGAACGGGCTCGCCAAGATCAAGGACAACAAGATCGTGGTGCGGCGCGACTGGCGCAATGACGCCGACAAGATCAAGGGCGCCTTCGCCATCGCCCGCGATCTGGCCGAGAAGGTCGCCGAGGAAAAGAAGCGGAGCAAGGCCGCAAAGGCGTGACATTGGGGGGCGCTGCCCCCGTCACGGCAGGGCCGTGACTCCCCCGCCGTATTTGGCCGAGAAGAAGCGCCGGGGCGTCAGAGCGATGCCTCGCCCGCAAGGATCAGCCCGGCGGCGAAGGCGGGCGATTGCTGCGGGATGAAATGGGTGAATTGCGGCAGCGCCAGATCGTGAGCATGTGGCAGATGCGCCGCGAGGCCCGGATCGGTCGGCGAAAAGCGGAAGTCGCGGAGATCCTCGGGGGTCACCGGTTGCTGCGCGCGGATCACCAGCGCCGGGGTCTGCAGATCCCGCACCGCCTTGTGGGTATCGGCATAGGCCAGGGCGGTCTGATAGATCGAAGCCTCGAAGGCGGGATCGCAGAGCAGGCGGCGGGTGCCATCCGCCGTCTCCTCGGTGCCGAAGCGGCAGTAATCCTCCATCACGCCGGCGTCGAACAGCACATAGGGCGGCTTGGCGCCGAGCTGGTCGCGCATCGCCTCGACCGAGGCAAAGCCGGCGCGGCGGCGGGCGACGGGATGATCTTGCGGCAGGCCTGTGGGGCGGTTCTGCCCCTGGTCATAGAGCTCGGGGCGCATGATCACCGGGTCGATCAGGATCAGCTTGCCGAAAAGGTCGGGCCGGGCGAGCGCGGCGAGCGAGGCGGTGGCGCCGCCCACCGAATGGCCGGCGGCGGTGACCGCCGCGAGGTCCAGAGCATCCAGAAGCCCGGTCAGATCCCGGGCCAGATCGCGCCAGTCGGTGACGGGTGCGCTGTCGCTTTGGCCATGGCCGCGCAGGTCGGGGGCGATGACATGGCGCGCGCCCAGATAGGGCAGCAGCCGATCCCAGCAGCGGCCGTGAAAGCCGGTGGCGTGGATCAGCAGCAGCGTCGGCGCCTGGCCGCGCAGCTCGGCCCCCCATTCGTGCAGGCAAAGCCGGCAGGTGTCGGTGTCGATCATGCGGGTCTGGGGAGCGGTCATCTGGGGTCTTTCCGAAAATCTTTCTTGCCGGCCGGCAGGTTAGGAGGCGTCATGCTTCTCATCAAGCATGACGGCGCGGCGCATGGGCCTCAGTCGCTGAGCCTGGTCAGCCTGAAAACCCCCTGGGCGCGGCTGCAGATATCGCCTGCCGCGTCGGTCAGTTCGGCCTCCATGAAGAAGGTCTTGCCGCCGCCGCCGACCTGGCGCGCTTCGATCATCGCGCGCCCCGGGGTCAGTGCCTTGAGGAATTGGGTGTTCATCGACAGGGTCACGCAGCGCCGGCGCGGCTCGCCCGCGGGCGTATAGGAGGCCGCCATGCCCATGGCGAAATCCAACACCGTCATCGCAGCCCCGCCGTGGGCGATGCCCAGACCGTTCAGGTGTTTGTCCTCGACATCGAAGATCACGCGGGACAGGCCAAGACCCCAGGCGTCGAGCTTGGCTCCGACCAACTGGTTGAATGGGCCGAGGTCCATGGTCGGCATATCGGGGTCCCACATCTGATCGCGCATCTGATTTCCCTGTCGTTGCTTCGCGCTCTCTATAGGATGGCGCGCGCGGCGGTGGGAACCCGGAATGCCGGCCAGATACACCTTTTTCTAGCTGAAAATATCCTGGGGTGAGGGCCGCCAGGCCCGAGGGGCAAAGCCCCTCAAAATCAACACCCGGGGCAAAGCCGCTCAGAAACCAACTCGAGAGGCAAAGCCATTCATCCGGGGGACCGATAGCCGCGCCTCACCCCTGCGCTTCGGGCACCCGGATTTCGGCCATCGCCGCGAGAACCAGCGGATCGAGCCTGTCGCCGCCCGCTGCCGCATGCGCGGCCAGCGCGGCGCGCATGCGCGGATCCCAGAAATCATTGATATGGCCGGCGACCTGTTCGGCCTGGACGCTGCCGGGCTGGGATTTGAAGAAGGTGGCGATCTGGTTCGCCATCATCACCAGTTTGTCAGGCGACATCTGCGGCTCCGGTCTCGATGCGGTGGGGGTGGGCGTAAAGGTCGAAGCCGCCGCCGCGGGCAAAGGCGGCGAGCGTCAGGCCCGTCTCTTCCGCCAGTTCCACCGCCAGGGCGGTGGGGGCGGAAACGGCGATCAGCAGCGGACAGCCGGCCATCACCGTCTTCTGCACCATCTCGACCGACACGCGGGAGGTGATGACAAAGGCGCAGGCCGCGGCATCCTCGCCCTCCCGCGCCAGGGCGCCGATCAGCTTGTCGAGCGCGTTGTGACGGCCGACATCCTCGCGCACGCGGGCGATGGAGCCATCGGCACGCAACTGTCCGGCGGCATGGACCGCGCGGGTGCGATCATGCAGCGGCTGCCAATGGCGCAGCGCCTCGGTGGCGTGGGCGACATGGGCGGCGTCAAGGCGCAGCTCCGAGGCGACGCGCGGCAAGGGCCGGATCGCCTGGTCGATCGAGTCGATGCCACAAAGGCCGCAGCCCACCGGGCCCGCCATGCTGCGCCGGCGCGCCGCGAGGGTCTCGCCATGGCCCCGGCTCAGCCAGAAGCGCGCCTCGATCCCCTTGGGATGATGGGCGATCTCAAGCTCCGCCACCTGGTCGGGGTGGTCGATGAACCCTTCGGTCAGGGCGAAGCCGATGGCGAAATCCTCCAGATCATCGGGGCTCGCCATCATCACCGCCTGGGTGGTGCCGTCGAAGACCATGGCGACCGGCACCTCGGCGGGCAGGGCGCGGGTGATGGCGCGGGCGCCGTCGCGCTGGACCGAAAGGCCGGGGGCCGAGAGGGCGGTCGGGCGGCGCATCGGCTTACTCCGCCGCCGGCAGGATGCGGCGCGCGCGTTCGGCCTGGGCGCTATAGGCCTCCTGCCAGTCGCTCGGCCCGTTCGACGGGCTGACCTGCACCGCCGTCACCTTGAATTCCGGGCAGTTGGTGGCCCAGTCGGAATAATCGGTGGTGATCACATTGGCCTGGGTGTCCGGGTGGTGGAAGGTGGTATAGACCACGCCGGGGCTGACCCGGTCGGTGATCTGCGCCCTGAGCGTGGTCTCGCCCGAGCGCGAGGCGAGCCGGATCCAGTCGCCGTCACGGATGCCGCGCCCCTCGGCATCATGGGGATGGATCTCCAGCACATCCTGATCGTGCCAGACCACATTCTCGGTTCGCCGGGTCTGGGCTCCGACGTTGTACTGGCTGAGGATGCGGCCGGTGGTCAGCAGCAGCGGGAAGCGCGGGCCGGTCTTTTCGTCCGTCGCCACATATTCGGTGATCATGAACCGCCCCTTGCCGCGCACGAAACCGTCGACATGCATCAGCGGCGTGCCCTCGGGGTGCGCCTCGTTGCAGGGCCATTGCACCGATCCCTTTTCGTCGAGCAGATCATAGGTGACGCCGGCGAAGCTGGGGGTGGTGGCCGCGATCTCGGCCATGATCTGGGCGGGGTGGGTATAGTGCCAATCGGCGCCCATGGCGTTGGCAAGACGCTGCGTGACTTCCCAATCGGCATGGCCGGCCTTGGGGGCCATCACCCGGCGCACCCGGTTGATGCGGCGTTCGGCATTGGTGAAGGTGCCGTCTTTCTCAAGGAAGGAGGAGCCCGGCAGGAAGACATGGGCGTAGTTCGCCGTTTCGTTCAGGAACAGGTCATGGACGATGACGCAATCCATCGCGGCGAGGCCGGCGGCCACATGTTTGGTGTCCGGGTCCGATTGCAGGATGTCCTCGCCCTGACAATAGAGGCCCTTGAAACTGCCATCGACGGCGGCATCGAGCATGTTGTTGATCCTGAGCCCGGGCTCTGGGTCGATCTCCACCCCCCAGGCCTCTTCGAAGATGGCGCGCACCTCGGGCAGTTTGACATGGCGATAGCCGGGCAGCTCATGCGGGAAGCTGCCCATGTCGCAGGAGCCTTGCACGTTGTTCTGGCCCCTGAGCGGGTTCACCCCCACGCCGGGCCGGCCCATGTTGCCGGTCAGCATGGCGAGGTTGGCGATGCCCATCACGGTGGTGGAGCCTTGCGAATGTTCCGTCACCCCCAGCCCGTAATAGATCGCCCCATTGCCGCCCTTGGCATAGAGACGCGCTGCGGCGCGCAGCTCTGCCGCCGGCACGCCGGTCAGCATCTCGGTCGCCTCGGGGCTGTGGCGCGGGTCGGAGGCGAATTCCATGTAAAGCTGGAATTCGTCCCAGTCGCAGCGCTCGCGAATGAAGGCCTCGTCATAAAGCCCTTCGGTCACGATCACATGGGCCAGCGCGGTGACCACGGCGACATTGGTGCCGGGGCGCAGTGCCAGGTGATGGGCGGCGCGGATATGCGGCGATTTCACCAGGTCGATGCGGCGCGGGTCGATCACGATCAGCTTGGCGCCCTGACGCAGCCGTTTTTTCAGCCGCGAGCCGAAGACCGGGTGGCCATCGGTCGGGTTGGCGCCGATCACCAGCACCACGTCCGAGGCTGCGATACTGTCGAAATCCTGGGTGCCGGCCGAGGTGCCATAGGTCTGGCCCAGCCCGTAACCGGTGGGCGAATGGCAGACCCGGGCGCAGGTGTCGGTATTGTTGTTCAGAAACACCGCGCGCGCCAGCTTCTGCACCAGATAGGTTTCCTCATTGGTGCAGCGGCTGGAGGTGATCACGCCGATCGAGCGGCGGCCGTATTTCTCCTGAATCCCGCGCATCTTGCTGGCGGCGAAACTCAGCGCCTCGTCCCAGCTCACCTCGCGCCAGGGTTCCTCGATGCTGTCGCGGATCATCGGCGACAGGACGCGGTCGGGGTGGGTGGCATAGCCATAGGCGAAACGGCCCTTGACGCAGCTATGGCCGCGGTTGGCCTTGCCGTGTTTCCAGGGCACCATGCGCACCAGTTGATCGCCCTGCATCTCGGCCTTGAAGGAGCAGCCGACGCCGCAATAGGCGCAGGTGGTGATGACCGATCGGTCGGGCGTGCCCAGTTCGATCACCGATTTCTCTTGCAGTGTCGCGGTCGGGCAGGCCTGCACGCAGGCGCCGCAGCTCACGCAGTCGGAGCTGAGGAAATCGGTACCGCCGGCAGAGACCCGGCTGTCGAAACCGCGCCCCTCGATGGTCAGGGCAAAGGTGCCCTGAACCTCTTCACAGGCGCGGACGCAGCGGTTGCAGACGATGCATTTGCTGGGGTCATAGGTGAAATAGGGGTTGCTGTCGTCCTTGGGCAGCCATTCGGGGTTGGCGGCGCCAGAGGTGTCGCGGGGGGCGAAATGATTGGCGAGCGGGGCGGTTTCGGGCGCCTGATAGCGCACGTCGCGCAGGCCGACCGCGCCGGCCATGTCCTGCAGTTCGCAATCGCCGTTGGCGGCGCAGGTCAGGCAATCAAGCGGGTGGTCGGAGATATAAAGCTCCATCACCCCCTTGCGGATCTTGCGGATCTTGTCGGATTGGGTGTGGACGACCATGCCCGGATGCACCGGCGTGGTGCAGGAGGCGGGCGTGCCGCGCCGCCCCTCGATCTCGACCACGCAGAGCCGGCAGGAGCCGAAGGCATCGAGGCTGTCGGTGGCGCAGAGCTTGGGGATTTGCGTACCGATCTCGGCCGCCGCGCGCATGACCGAGGTGCCCTCGGGCACCGTCACCTCGACCCCGTCGATGGTCAGCGTGACCGGTTTGCCGTGTTTCTCGGGCGTGCCCATGTCGCGGGTATCGTCCCAGGGGATGATGAAGTCTTTCATGCCACGCCTCCAACGGCTTTGAGGACGACAGAGGATCGCGCCCGGCACCGAAGGGGGGCGCAATCGCGCCCGCCGCCGTGCCGCAGGCACGTCTTTGGCGTGACGGGGGCGGGGTTGGGCGCGATCCGGGACACTTCGCGCCCCGGGAAGTGAGTTTGTTTGCGGAGGTTCATGATGCTCATTCCGCCGCCTCCTTCACCGTCGCGAAATCCTCGGGGAAGCGTTGCAGCGCCGAGAGCACCGGATAGGGGGTAAAGCCCCCCAGCGCGCAGAGCGAGCCGTCCTTCATCACCTCGCAGAGATCGGTCAAGAGCGGCACCGCGCCGGCGTCGCCCTGGGCGATACGGTCGATGGTTTCGACCCCGCGCACCGCGCCGATGCGGCAGGGGGTGCATTTGCCGCAGCTTTCCACCGCGCAGAATTCCATCGCAAAGCGCGCCATCTTCAGCATGTCGGCGCTGTCGTCGAAGACCACCACGCCGGCGTGGCCGATCAGCCCGCCCTGACCGTCGAATTCCTCGTACCCGAAGGGGGTGGCGAAATCGGCAGGCGAGAAATAGGCGCCCAGCGGCCCGCCGATCTGCACCGCCTTGACGGGGCGGCCGCTGGCGGTGCCGCCGGCGATCGCTTCGACCAATTGCCCCAGCGGCATGCCGAAGGCGGTCTCGAACAGCCCGCCGTATCTCACGTTGCCGGCGATCTGCACCGGGATGGTACCCTTGGAATGGCCCAATCCGAAATCGGCGTAGAACTCCGCCCCCTTTTCGAAGATCACCGGCACGGTGGCGAGCGAGATCACGTTGTTCACCACCGTCGGTCGGCCCAGGAACCCCTCCAGCGCGGGAAGCGGCGGCTTCGCCCGCACCACGCCGCGCTTGCCTTCGAGCGAGTTCAGCAGCGAGGTTTCCTCGCCGCAGACATAGGCGCCGGCGCCCACCCGCACCTCGATATCGAAAGCATGGCGCGAGCCCAGCACCGAGGCGCCCAGAACCCCTTCGATCCGGGCAATCTCGATCGCCTGACGCAGCATGTCGATGGCAACGGGATATTCCGAGCGGATATAGACATAGCCCTTGGTCGCCCCGGTGCCGAGGCCGGCAATCGCCATGCCCTCGATCAGGCAGAAGGGATCGCCCTCGATGATCATGCGGTCGGCAAAGGTGCCGCTGTCGCCCTCATCGGCGTTGCAGACGATATACTTCTGCGGCGCCTTCGCCATCCGCACGGTGTCCCATTTGACCCCGGTGGGGAAGCCGGCACCGCCGCGGCCGCGCAGGCCCGACAGCTTGACCTCTTCGACGATCCGCAGCGCATCCATGCCCAGCGCTCGGCGCAGACCGGCCAGCCCGCCATGGGCCTGATAATCAGTCAGCGACAGCGGATCGGTCAGCCCGCAACGGGCAAAGGTCAGCCGGGTCTGATGGGCGAAGAAGGGGATATCCTCGACCCGGCCCAGCGTCTCGATCTTGCCATCGAACAGGGCAGGGACATCGGCGGCGGAGAGCGGCCCATAGGCCAGACGTTGGCCTTTGTCCTCGATCTCGACCAGCGGTTCCAGCCAGACCATGCCGCGGGTGCCGTTGCGGATCAGCTCGATTTCAATTCCGCGCGCCTGAGCCTCTGCCGCGATGGCCTCGGCCAGATCATCGGCTCCGAGCGCCTTGGCGGTGGAATCGAGGGGAACGTAAATCTTCATGCCTCGATCTCCGCGATGATGCGGTTAAGCTTTTGGGCATCGACCCGCCCCAGCAGCTTGCCGTCGACCATGGCCGCCGGTCCGCAGGCGCAAAGCCCCAGGCAATAGACCGGCTCCAAGGTCACGGCGCCGTTTTCGGTGGTGCCGTGCCATTCCACCCCGAGGCGGGCCTGCGCGTGATCGCCAAGGGCGGCCGCGCCCATCGCCTGACAGGCCTCGGCCCGGCAAATCTTCACCACATGGCGACCGGCGGGCAGGGTGCGGAAGTCGTGATAGAAGGAGACGACGCCATGCACCTCGGCCTTGGAGATATTGAGCGCCTCGGCGATCAGCGGCTGGGCGGTTTCGGGAATGACGCCGTAAGCGTCCTGAAGGGCATGGAGGATCGGCAGCAGCGGGCCTTCGAGATCGGAAAATCCGGCGATCAGCGCCTTGATCTCTTCCACCTCCGGCTGCGGGATGTCCCGTGGCATGGTTTGGTACTCCCAGTGTCTTACGACTGCTCTGGGGGCTGAGGTGATGTAAATCAATATCGAAGTTCCGTTAAGTGATAGATGATTTCTATCAATCTTGACGGTGCAGCCCCTCGGCCAGCTTCAGCAGGGCCTGCAGCACCGGCGTGCGCGGGTCCTGATGCGGCGCGATCAGCCCCACCGCCGGGCGGGTGCCCCGCCGTTCGATCGGCACCAGCTCCAGATCGTGGCCCATTGCGGTGAACCGCGCCATATCCTCCGGCAGGATGGTGACGAAGGGGCCGTTCAGCACGTTGGAGACCATGACGATGGTGGAATTCGATTCCACCAGAACCTGCGGCTCCACCCCGGCCTCCATCAGGTTGCGGTTGATGATCCGGCGGTTCTGCATGTCGGGCGTCAGCAGGCAGAGCCGGAGATCGCCAAGTTCCGCCCAGCCGATCCGGTCGCGCCCGGCCAGCGGGTGATCCGGCGAACAGACCAGGGCGTAATCTTCGTGATAAAGCGGTTGCGTGGTCATCCGCCCGAGCGGCTCACTGTCGAGATAGGTGATCCCGGCATCGACATCGAGATTGTCGAGCATCTGCAAAATCTCGCCCGAGGAGCGCGACAGCACGGTGAAGGTGACATTCGGATGCCGTTCGGCATAGCCGGCGGTCAGCCGCGCGGCCCAGGTCAGCGCGGTGGGAATGACCGCGATCCTGAGATGACCGGACAGCCCGGCATGCGAGGCGCGCATCTCGTCTCGCAACCGGCGACTGTCGCCGACGATGCGCCGCGCCCACTCCAGCGCGCGCTGGCCCTCGGGCGTCAGCCCGCCATAGCGCGACCCGCGCTGTACCAGCCGCACGCCCAATTGCTCCTCGAGCTTGCGAATGCCGGCGGACAGGGTGGGCTGGGTGATCCCCAGCGTTTCGGCCGCATGGCCAAAGTGCTTTTCCTTGGCCAGGGCCAGCAGCATTTCCAGCTTGTCGATCATCGGCAATGCCTATCGGAAGTGTGGATATTGATAGAACTGAAGCATGAATTCGACCTCAAGGTCCAGCGGTGGCCGTGACAGGTCGGATGATTTGCAGGCGATTTTGCGAAACGTGATACTTTTTTATAAAATATGTTTGACGTATGAAGCGATGGCCTTCTAACCTTCCGGTCAAACAGGCCCCCTAGAGGGCCGGAACGACAGGAGAGAAGGATGAAGATCACGGTTCTTGGCGGCGGCAACGGATCGCTCGCCGCTGCGGCGGATTTCGCACTGGCCGGGCATGACGTCACCCTGTGGCGGCGGGGCGCCGCCGAGGTGGCGCAACATCACGCGCTGAACGACACGATCACCCTGCGCGATGCCGAGGGCACGCATGAGGCGCATATCGCCAGGATCACCGACGATATCGCCGCCGCCATGAAGGGGGCCGAGCTGATCGTCTCTCCGGTGCCGGCACATGCGCATGAGGAAATGGCCCCGGTCATCGCGCCGCATTTCGAGCCCGGGCAGGTGCTGTTCCTGCCGCCCGGCACCCTGGGCACGGTGCTTTATGCGCGCGCTTGCGAAGCCGCCGGCACGGCGGCGGGGGTGGCCTTTGCCGAAACCGGCACGCTGCCCTGGCTGGTGCGCAAGCACGGGTTCGCCGAGGTGGTGATTTCCACCCGCGCGGTTCGCCTGCCCACCGGCGTGCTGCCGGTCGAGGATGGCGACCGGGCCCGGGCCGTGATCGACCGCGCCTTCCCCGGGGTGATCGAGGATTGCGGCGATGTGATCTCGGCGGCGCTGATGAACGCGGGGCCGATCATTCACCCGCCGCTGATCATCATGAACGCCGGCCCGCTTGAGCATTTCGAGGCCTGGGATATTCACAACGAAGGCACCCAGCCGGCGATCCGGCGCACCACCGATCTGCTCGATGCCGAACGGGTCGCCGTGCGCGAGGCCTTTGGCTATGGCGCGCCGCATTTCCCGCTGGCCGACCATTACCGCGACGGGGAGATGTGGATGTACGACCGCAAGAGCCGCGCCAATCTCAAGGACTCGAACGACTGGCGCGAAAACATCGTCCTGACCGAACACCGCTATATGATGGAAGACACGCGCCTGGGCCTGTCGCTGCTGGTGTCGTTGGCCGACGCGGCCGGGGTCGACGTGCCGGTGGCGCGGTCGCTGATGTCGCTGGGCGGGGCCATCACTGGGCAGGACTTCATGCAAACCGGGCGGTCGATTTCCAAGCTGGGTCTGACCGGCGGGGTGCGCGAGCTGCAGGCGCAGGTGGCCGGAAAGGTCACCGCATGACCGGCCGCATCGCCTGCCTTGGCGCCGGGCGGATGGGGCGCGGCATCGCGCTTTGCTTCGCCTGGGCCGGTCATCCGGTCGACCTGGTGGATTTCAAGCCGCGCCCGGCCGAGGCTTTCGACCGTCTCGCCGCCGAGGCCAAGGCGGAAATCGCCGAAACCCTGGCGATGATGGCGCGCTTCGACCTTGGCTCCGAGACCGCGGTCGAGGTGATCTCAAACCGCATCCGGGTGGTGCCGCAATCCTTGGCGGCCGAGGCGCTTGGACAGGCCGATGTCGTCTTCGAAGGGGTTCCCGAGATCCTCGATCTGAAGCGCGAGGCGCTGGCCGGGGCGCAGGCGCTGATGCGGCCCGGGGCGATCCTGGCCTCGACCACCTCGACCATCCTGGTGGATGACCTGTCGCCGGCTTTGCCGCGACCGGAGACATTCCTGAACGCCCATTGGCTGAACCCGGCCTTTCTGGTGCCATTGGTCGAGATTTCGGCCGGGCAGCGAACCGATCCGGCGGTTACCGCGCGGCTCTCGGCGCTGCTGGAGGGGATCGGCAAGGTGCCGGTGCCCTGCGCGGCCTCACCCGGCTATATGATCCCGCGGATCCAGCAGGTGGCGATGAACGAGGCGGCCCGCATGGTCGAGGAAGGCGTCGCCAGTGCCGCCGATCTGGAAAAGGCGATCCGCTATGGGTTCTCCTTCCGCTTCTCGGTGCTGGGGTTGCTGGAGTTCATCGACTGGGGCGGCGGCGACATCCTCTATCACGCCTCGAATTATCTGGCCCAGGCGCTGCACAGCGATCGCTATGCCGCTCCGCAGGTGATCCGTGACAACATGGCCGCCGGGCGCATCGGTCTGAAGACCGGGGCAGGGTTCCTCGATTACGAGGGCATGGATGTCGCCGCCTATCGCGAGGCGCGGCTGCGGGCCCTGGCCGACAGGCTGAAGGCCGAAGGCCTGGCCCGTGCTCCGGCCGCAACTCTGGTCACCGAAGCGGTGTGAGTGTCCACATTGTGCAATCGGCATCAAATTTTCGAAAATGATGGCGATTGTCTAAAACAAAATTGACAGCTCCATGGCTCTTGGAGACTGTTTCGGTGGACCCCGGCACACCGGGGCCACCCGCCGCGCAAGACGGCATCCCGTTCCGACAGGTCATCACTGACGCCGCGAAGACGGCACAACAGGAAGGTAGTCTCACATGCTCTCTCGTTCCAAATTTCTCCGCCGGAGCGCTGCCGCGCTGGCTCTGGCCCTGGCGCTTCCCGGGGCGGTCGCCGCGCAGGAAACGCTGAAGGCCATCACCTCTTTCCCGGTTCCGATGTTCTGGAGCCAGGAGTTCAAGGGCTTCATTGATCTGGTCAATGAAAAGGGCAAGGGCGTGGTCCAGATCCAGCTGATCGGCGGCCCCGAGGTGATCCCGCCGGCGCAGCAACTGGGGGCCGTGCAGCGCGGCATCGTCGATATCCAATATGGCCCGTCGACGCACCATCTGGGCACCGCGCCCGAGATCGACGCCTTTGTCGGCGCCACCAAGGACGCCGAGGAGATCCGCGGCAACGGCGGTCTGGCGCTGATGCAGAAGATCTTTGAGGAAAAGCTGGGGGTGCGGCTGGTGGCCTTGACCCAATCGGGGCTGCAATTTCATATCTGGTCCGTTGACGAACCCAAGATCGGGGCGGACGGCCTGCCGGATCTGGGGGGCATGCGCCTGCGGTCGCAGCCGATCTATACCGCCTTCTTCGAGAGCGTGGGGGCGGTGCCGGTGTCGGTGCCGGTGCCGGATGTCTATACCGGGCTGGAACGCAAGACCTTTGATGGCATCGGCTGGCCGGTCGCCGGGGTGATGGACCTGAGCTGGGACAAGTATCTGAAATACCGGATCGACCCGGGTTTCTTCAACACCGACCTGACGATCATCATGAACCCCGAAACCTGGGCCGGCCTGTCGGATCAGGCCAAGGCGGTGATCACCGAGGCCGCCGCCGAACATGAGATCGCCACCCGCGATCACCTGGCCCAGATCACGGCGGAAACCGATGCGGCGGTGCAGAAGAAGGGGATCAAGGTCATCACCCTCGAAGGCGAGGCGGCCAAGACTTATCTTGATCGCGCCTATGGCTCGGCCTGGGGCCGGCTGAAGGCTTCGGGATCGCCCTATTATGACGAGCTGCGGGCAAAGTTCTTTGAATGATCGTTCGGAACCGGCTCAGCCCTGCTGACCGGTTCTCGGCCGCGCCCCGGGGCCTTCCTGCCGGGGCGCCATCTTTTCACCCGATCTGATCAGAGACCTGCCTTGCGCCCAACTCTCTATGACCGCCTCGTCACCGGTCTGGCCGCCATCGGCGCCGCCAGCATCGGGCTTGTCGCCGCCGCCATCGTCCTTGACGTGGTGCTGCGCAACACCGGGCAACGCCCGTTCCAGAGCACTTCGGCGCTGACCGAATATGCACTTCTGTTTTCCACCATGTGCGCGGCCCCCTGGCTGGTGCGGGAGAACGGCCATATCGCCATCGGCGCCTTCACCGGGATGATGCCCGGTGCGGTGCGACGGGTCGTCAGCAGGATCGTCACCCTGCTGTCGGCGGCGATCACCGGGGTGCTGAGCTGGCGCGCTGCCGCGCTCACGCTCGAGGAACTGGCCACCGGGCGGCTCGACATGCGCTCGATCTCGATCCCGGGCTGGATTCTCTATGCCATGCTGGCGGTCGGGCTGTTCCTGATGGCGGTCGAATTTCTGCGCATGACCCTGCGGGGTGACCTTTATACCGGCGCATCGGGAGAGCATTGAGATGGATTGGATGTTTGCGCTTGCCCTCCTGGTGGGTGGGCTTTTCCTGCTGATGTTCCTCGGCATGCCGGTGGCGGTGGCCTTCCTCGGCGTGAACCTCGTGGGGGTGATGATCTTCATGGGGGGGCTGGGGGGGATCGACCAATTGGTCGCAAATGCCACCGACAGCGTGACCACCTTCGCGCTGCTGCCGGTGCCGCTGTTCACCCTGATGGGAGAGGTGCTGTTCCACTCCGGTCTGGCGGTGCGCATCTTTGACGCGCTCGACATGTGCTTCGGCCGGTTGAAGGGGCGGCTGAGCTATCTGACGGTGGCGGGGGGCACGTTGTTCGCCACGCTGTCGGGTTCGTCGATGGCCAATACCGCGATGCTCGGATCGACGCTGATGCCCGACATGCTGAAGCGCGGCTACAAGCCTCATATCATCATGGGGCCGATCATCGCCACCGGCTCGGTCGCGATGATCATCCCGCCGTCGTCGCTGGCGGTGCTGCTGGGCTCGCTCGCCCGGATCGACGTGGGGGCGCTGCTGATCGCCGGGCTGATCCCGGGGCTGATCCTGATGGCGATGTATGTGGTGGTGATCCGGCTGTCGCTGATCATCGACCCCGAGGCGGCGCCCACCTATGACGTCGCGCCGGCATCGGCGCGCGAGATCCTGCGCGCGCTGCTGGTGAACGTGGCGCCGATGGGGCTGGTGGTGTTCTGCGTGATCGGCCTGATCCTGCTGGGCTGGGCGACGCCGACGGAAAGCGCCGCCTTCGGTGCGCTGTCGGTGCTGCTGCTGTCGATTTGCTATGGCAAGTTCAGCCGCGCGATGCTGACCAAATCCTTCATGGGCACGCTGAAGGTGTCGGGCATGATGCTGATGATCCTGATCGGCTCAACCACCTTTTCCCAGCTGCTGGCGTTTTCCGGGGCCTCGAGCGGGTTGATCGGGCTGGCGACCTCCTATGACCTGGGTTGGTGGGCGCTGTTTGCCGGCATCCTGCTGGTGCTGATCGTGCTGGGGATGTTCATGGACCAGCTCAGCATCATGATGCTGACGCTGCCCATCTTCATGCCGCTGGTGCAGATGCATGGGCTCGATCCGATCTGGTTCGGTGTCATCATGCTGCTGGCGCTGGAGATGTCGCTGTCGACGCCGCCCTTCGGGCTGCTGTTGTTCGTCATGGCCGGGGTGGCGCCCAAGGGCACCTCGATCGGGGCGATCGCGCTGGCGACGCTGCCCTATCTGGCCTGTACGCTTTTGCTGATCCTGTTGCTGGCGGCCTGGCCCGGACTGGCGACCTGGCTGCCGGAGCTGATCCGCCACTGATCCAGGCCGGGGGCCGCCTCACGTCGTGGCGGCGGCCTCTGCCTTGAGGGTCATCGCCTCGATCACTTCTCCGGTGCGGCGCAGCGATCTGGCGAACATCTCCACCACCTCCGGGTCGCGGGCGACGGCGCGCTCGGCGATGGCCTGATGTTCCTCGATATAGCTGCGCTGGAGAAAGGCGTTATCGGCCGAAATGGTGAAGAACGGCCAGCGATAGCGCTGCGTCTGCTCGTAGAGCTGGGTGGAATAGCGCCGCAGCCAGTCCGAGCCCGAGGCGGCGATCAGCGCGGCATGAAAGGCCTCGTGGCGATCCTCCAGCTCGTTGCGTTCGGCGCCGGTCGAGGGGCGGTCTAGTTTCAGCACCCGCTCAAAGCTGAGCGACAGGGCGTGACAGGTGCCCAGCACCGAGACCTCCCATGCGTCGTCCCCGCGTGCGAGCGACCGGCGCAGCCCTTCGCAGTCGATCAGGATGCGGGCCTCCATCGCGTCCCACATTTCGGCGATCGACACCCCCGGCACCCGGAAGCCGCGGGCGGCGAAACCTTCGACCAGGCGTTCGCTCTGCAATCGGTTCAACGCCTCGCGCAGAGGTGAGAAGCTGAGCCCGTACCGGTCCTTCAGCGCCTGCAGGCGCAGGGGGCTGCCAGGAGGAAAATGTCCGCGCAGAATATCCGACCGCAGGCGGTCGTAGGCGTGCTGGCCCAGCGTCACGTCCTGGGGGCGTTCGGAATTTTCGTTGCTCTTGCGGGCCATACGTTCCCCTTTGTCGGCACGAGGTGCATCTCTATCGGTTTAAAAACCAGAGCCACCTTCGTCCATGCGTCAAGGAGAACTATTTTCGAAAATATGCCGCAGAATGTGAAAAATCCACACCGTTCCCCGGCTGCGCTGATTCCGCAACGCGGGGGCGGCGCGTGAACGGGCATCCTCCGGCTCGGGCCCGGCATGACGCCGCGCGTGATCGCGCCGGCCGATGACGCGGCTTGTGAACCGCAGCACAGACGGGAACAAATGTCCTGCGCCGTGGCAGGTTCCAGGTCTTCCGGTGGATGAATGGGTCCCGGGCCTGAAACATCGAAAGCCTGGCGCGCAAGCAGACCCGAATGGGCCTGGGTGGGATCAAACCAAGCGGATCGGGAAAGGGGAATATTATTAAAGCTCAATGCCATGAAAGGCATTGTGGCGGAGAGACAGGGATTCGAACCCTGGGTGGGCTTGCACCCACAACGGTTTTCGAGACCGCCCCGATCGACCACTCCGGCATCTCTCCGCGGGGGTCTGTGAGGGGTGCGTTTAACGGCAACCTCAGACCGTTGCAAGGGGCGTATTCGGCATCCTTTCGCTTTTTTTTGAATTTCCGTTGCGGGCGCCTTGGAAACTCGTACCTTCCGCGCATGAGCACCCTGATCACCCCCCGCATCACCCCTGTTTTCCGCCGGCATGGCCTGTTGGCGGTCCTCTCTGTCCTGCTGCTGATCGCGCTGCAGGCGTGGCCGCAGCCAGCGCGGGCGGCCGATCGAACGCGGATCGAAGGCTTTTTGCAGGTGACCGGATTCGACGTGGCGCTGGATGCCATCGGACAATCGGCCAGCGCCGCGCCCACCATGCTGGGAATCGATCCTGGCGCCTTCGGGGTGGAGTGGGAGCGGCTTTCGGCCCAGGTCTTCGACGCCAAGGTGATGCGCGGGCTGGCGCTGGAGCTGTTGCAGCCGACGCTCAAGGACGATTGGCTGGATCACGCCATGGCCTTTTATGGCTCGGATCTGGGCAAGCGTCTGGTGGCGGCCGAGAATGCGGCGCAGGAGAATGAGGATAACGCGGCCGAGGAAGAGGCGGGCGCCAAGCTGCTCGATCAGATGCGGGCCGAAGGGGCGCCGCGCGCCGCCCTGTTGTCCGAGATGATCGACGTGATCGGCGGCACCGACGCGAGCGTGCGGGCGCTGCAGGAGATCCAGTATCGCTTTCTCATGGCGGCGAGCGCCGCCGGGGTGATCGAACTGCGCACCGATTCCGACGGGCTGCGTGCCATGCTCGACCAGAATCGCCAGGACCTGGCGGCGGCGATCCGCATCTCCTCGCTGAACAAGTCGGCCTATACCTATCGCGATTTCACCGATGACGAGATCCGCCAGTATATCGACGCGCTGAAGGCGCCCGAGATGCAGAAGGTCTATGAGCTGTTGAACGCGGTGCAGTTCGAGGTGATGGCGAACCGGTTCGAGGTGCTGGCGGGCCGGATGGCGACGCTGGGCAAGGGCGAGGATATCTGATCCATGCGGCTGCTGATCATCCTGCTGTTGGTCCTGACGCCGCTGCGCGCGATGGCGGCCGGGGTGGACGATCTGGCGCGGCTGCTCAGGATTGACGATCTGGCCGAGGCGCTGCATCAGGAGGGGCTGCAGCACGGCGCCGCGCTGGATGCCGAGCTGCTGGACGGGCAGGGCGGCGATCACTGGGCCGGAGAGGTGGCGACGATCTACGATGCCGCGGCGCTGGCGCTGGCGGTTCGCACGGCGCTGTCCGAGCATTTGACTGGCGAGCAGATCGCCGCGGCCATCGCTTTCTATGACACCCCGCGCGGGCGAGAGATCGTGACGCTGGAACTGTCGGCGCGGCAGGCGCTGCGCGATCCAGACACCGAAAGCGCCGCGCGCGGGCTCTGGCTGGGGATGAAGAGGCGCGGCGACATGCCGGAGCCGCTGGCCGATATCGCCCGCTATATCGAGGTCAACGATCTGATCCAGTTGAACGTCGAAAGCGCGATGAGCGCGAGCTATGCCTTTCTGACCGGGCTGGCCGACGGCGGCGCGCTGGATCTGACCCCGGCGGAGCGGCTGGATCAGGTCCGTGGCGAGGCGGCAGCGACGCGGGCCGAAACCGAGGATTGGCTGTTCGCCTATCTCCTGCTGGCCTATCGGCCGCTGGCGCCGGAAGACCTGCGCGCCTATGTCGGATTTTGCGAAACCCCGGCCGGCCAGGCGCTGAACCGGGCGCTGTTTCAGGGATTCGGCGCGATCTATCCCGAGATCTCCTATCGGCTGGGGCGGCAACTGGCGGCCGAGATGCTGGCCAGCGATATCTGAGCCGACCAGAAGCGGGGCGGCGACGCGCGCGCGGGCAAACTGCGCGGTTTTCCCCGGAAAACCGGGGGAAATGGCGGTAACTCCTGTTGACAGCGCGGCCCGCCGACGTCATAAGCGCGCATCCCGGCCCGTGATCTGCGTGCCGGGTTTCTCTATCATGACGCTCCGAAAGGGGCGCGCTGTCTGACGGTGGTGCGGGTGTAAATCCCGGCCGCAAACGCCCCGCACGGGGGACCACAGGACGCGGTAAGAAAAGGAATGACCCATGTTCGCGGTCCTCAAGACCGGTGGCAAGCAGTATAAAGTCCAGGCGGGCGACGTGCTCCGCGTGGAAAAACTGGCTGCCGATGCCGGCGAAAAAGTTCAGTTCAACGATGTTCTGATGCTGGGTGGCGACGCCCTCGTCGTCGGCGCGCCCTTCGTGGCTGGCGCCGCCGTTCAGGCTGAAGTGATCGACCAGGTCAAAGCTGACAAGGTGATCCACTTCGTTCGCCGTCGCCGGAAGCATTCGAGCAAGCGCACCAAGGGCCACCGTCAAAAGCTGACCCTGATCAAGATCACCGACATCCTGGCCTCGGGCGCGGATGCGACCGGTGTCAAGGCTGCCACCGGCAAGGGCGCTGACGTTCCCGCCGCCGCCGGCGCCGACGATCTGACCAAGATCACTGGTGTCGGCCCCGCCGCCGCCAAGAAGCTGGTCGAAGCCGGTCTGGCGACCTTTGCTCAGATCGCAGCCTTGTCGGAAGCCGATATTGCTGCTATCGACGCGGTCAAAGTGAAACCCGAATGGGTTGAACAGGCCAAAGAGCTGGCTCAGGCGTAAGGAGAGAGACGAATGGCACACAAGAAAGCTGGCGGTTCCTCCCGCAACGGCCGCGACTCTGACGGTCGCCGCCTTGGCGTGAAACTCTATGGCGGCCAGGCCGTCATCCCGGGCAACATCATCGTGCGTCAGCGCGGCACCAAGTTCTGGCCGGGCGAAGGCGTTGGCATGGGCAAGGATCACACGATCTTCGCCGTGACCGATGGCGCCGTGAAGTTCCACAAGGGCCTCAAGGGCCGCACCTTCATTTCGGTCCTGCCCGCGGCGGAGGCCGCCGAGTAAGCCGTAACCTGAAGGGTTCAAGAACTTAGGGGGATCGGCGAAACCGCCGGTCCCCTTTCTCGTTCCGGCGCTGCGGCGGCATGTGCCCTTGCAGAGCGGCTCGAGGAAAAACATATGAGTGTCATGGTTTTCCAGCAGAACCTGCCCGAAGTCGCTGTGATGTTCGGAGGAGGAACAGACAGATGAAGATGGATCAGATCACCACGCAGCCGGTCATCGAGACCGAGCGGTTTACACTGCGTCCGCTCAGGCGGTCGGATATGGGGCTGATCGAGCTCTACGCAGGCGACGTGCGGGTCGCGAAGATGACCACCTCGATCCCGCATCCCTATCCGCCGGGCGCGGCGGAGGCTTTCGTGACCCGCGCCATGGATCCGGAAGCCGAAGCAGCTGTCTGGGCCATCGACGGCACCAAGTCGGGCGAGGGGGAATTGCTGGGGCTGATCAATCTCAAGCAGATGGATCGGAACCAGTCCGAGGTGAGCTATTGGGTGGCGCCGCTGTTTTGGAACACTGGCCTGGCGTCTGAGGCGGTGGAGGGATTGGTCGCCGCCAACCCCCTGAAGAATGCCGCGATGTTTGCCAGCGTCTTTCAGGACAACCCGGCCTCGGCCCGGGTTCTGACACATAGTGGCTTTGCCTATCTTGGCGATGCTGAAACCTTTTCGGTGGCGCGTGATGCCACCGTACCCACTTGGACCTACAGCCGAAAACTGTGATTGTGGCTGGATGGTCCTTTGCGTTAGGGAACGCTCATGAAATTTCTCGATCTCGCAAAGGTCTATATCCGGTCCGGTGCCGGGGGGAACGGATGCATCAGCTTCCGGCGCGAAAAGTTCATTGAATTCGGTGGCCCCGACGGCGGCGACGGCGGCGATGGCGGTTCTGTCATCGCCGAGGCGGTCGACGGGCTGAACACGCTGATCGATTTTCGCTATCAGCAGCATTTCTTCGCCGAGAACGGTCAATCCGGCATGGGCCGGCAGCGCACCGGCAAGGACGGAGAGGACATTCTTCTGCGGGTGCCGGTCGGCACCGAGATCCTCGACGAGGATCTGGAGACGGTGATCGCGGATCTCTCCACCCTGGGCGAGCGGGTGGTGCTGGCCCGCGGCGGCAACGGCGGTTTCGGCAACCTGCACTTCAAGACCTCGACCAACCAGGCGCCGCGCCGGGCCAATCCGGGGCAGGAGGGGATCGACCGCACCATCTGGCTGCGGCTCAAGCTGATCGCCGACGCCGGGCTCTTGGGGCTGCCCAATGCCGGCAAGTCGACCTTCCTGGCGGCGACCTCGAACGCGCGCCCGAAGATCGCCGACTATCCCTTCACGACGCTGCACCCGAACCTGGGCGTCGTCGGCATCGACGGGGTGGAATTCGTGGTGGCCGATATCCCCGGGCTGATCGAAGGCGCCTCGGAAGGCCGCGGTCTGGGCGATCTGTTCCTTGGCCATGTCGAACGCTGTGCGGTGCTTTTGCACCTGGTCGACGGCACCTCGCCCACCTTGGTCGAGGATTACGAGACCATTATCGGAGAGCTTGAGGCCTATGGCGGCGATCTGGCCGACAAGCCCCGGGTGACCGTGCTGAACAAGATCGACGCGCTTGACGATGAAGAACGCGAGTTGGCTCAGGAGATGCTGGAAGAGGCCGTTGGCGGCCCCGTCCTGATGATGTCCGGTGTCAGCCGCGAGGGCGTGACCGAGGTGCTGCGCGCGCTGCGTGCCCGCATCGACGACGACCGCCTGCGTCAGATCCCTGCGAAGGAGAATGAGACGTGGCAACCCTGACCGACGCAAAGCGCGTGGTGGTCAAGATCGGCTCGGCCCTGTTGGTGGACCGGGTCACCGGCGATCTGCGCAGCGCCTGGCTGCATTCGCTGGCCGAGGATGTGGCGGCGCTGAAAGCGCGTGGCATGGATGTGGTGCTGGTGTCTTCCGGCTCGATCGCGCTGGGGCGCGGCGTGCTGGGGCTGCCGCGGGCGGAACTGGCGCTGGAACAGTCGCAGGCCGCCGCCGCCGTCGGCCAGATCCGGCTGGCCCGCGCCTATGAAGAGGTGCTGGGCCCGCATGGCATCACCACCGCCCAAGTGCTGGTGACGCTGGAGGACAGCGCCGACCGCCGCCGCTATCTCAACAGCCGGGCGACGATGGAAACCCTGCTGGGCTATGGCGTGGTGCCGATCGTGAACGAGAACGACACCGTCGCCACCGACGAGATCCGCTATGGCGACAACGACCGGCTGGCGGCC
Organism: Pseudodonghicola sp.; assembly: GCF_048268305.1. NCBI lineage: Bacteria > Pseudomonadati > Pseudomonadota > Alphaproteobacteria > Rhodobacterales > Paracoccaceae > Pseudodonghicola > Pseudodonghicola sp. Next base: position 169,455 of record NZ_JBLWVT010000005.1, on the reverse strand, counting down.
CAGGTCGCGGTCACCGTCGGCGCTGACCGGCTGATCCTGCTGTCTGATGTGGATGGCTTCTATACCGCCAACCCGAACGACGATCCCGATGCCCGGCGCTATGACGTGATCGAGGAGATCACGGCCGAGATCGAGGCGATGGCGGGCGATGCCGGCTCGGGCCTGTCGAAGGGCGGCATGAAGACCAAGCTGATGGCAGCCCAGACCGCGACGGCGGCGGGCTGCGCCATGGCGATCACCGAAGGCTCGCGGATGAACCCGCTGAAAGGCCTGGAACAGGGGGCGCCGGCCACCTGGTTCACCGCGCAGATGGATCCGCAGGCGGCCCGCAAGGGCTGGATCGGCGCGATGAAACCGCGCGGGTTGATCACCATCGACGACGGTGCCGCGCGGGCGCTGAGCAATGGCAAGAGCCTCTTGCCCGCCGGGGTGGTCAAGGTCGAGGGCGAGTTCGGCCGGGGCGATCCGGTGGCGATCCTCGATCCCAAGGGCCACAAGATGGGCCAGGGGCTCAGCCGCTATACGGCCCTTGAGGCAGAGAAGATTCGCGGCCATCATTCGGCCGAGATCGAGGAAATCCTGGGCTATCCCGGTCGGGCGGCCCTGATCCACCGCGACGACATGGCGGTTTAAGGTACAACCTCAACATACTGAAGAAAAAGGCAGATGCGATGAAAGACAGCATGACGATCCCCGCCCTGATGGCTGAGATTGGTGCCCGCGCGAAAGCGGCGGCGGCAGAGCTGGCTTTCGCACCAGCCGCGCAAAAGACTGCCGCGCTCAACGCGGCGGCGGATGCGGTCTGGGCGCATCGGGCCGAGATCATCGAGGCCAATGCCAAGGATCTGGACTATGGCCGCGACAAGGGGCTGACCCCGGCGATGATGGACCGGCTGCTCTTGGATGAGGCGCGGCTTCAGGGCATCGTCGACGGGCTGCGCACGGTGGCGGCCCAGGCCGATCCGATTGGCGCGGTGATCGCCGAATGGGACATGCCTTCGGGGCTCCATATCGAACGGGTGCGCACGCCCCTGGGCGTGGTCGGCGTGATCTATGAATCGCGCCCCAACGTGACGGCAGATGCCGGCGCGCTCTGCCTCAAGGCGGGCAACGCGGTGATCCTGCGCGGCGGTTCGGAAAGCTTCCATTCCTCCAGCGCCATTCACGCCTGTCTGGTCGAGGGGCTGAAGGCCGCAGGCCTGCCCGAGGATGCGATCCAGCTGGTGCCGACGCGTGATCGCGCCGCGGTGTCCGAGCTGCTGACGATGACCGATTATGTCGACGTCATCGTGCCGCGCGGTGGCAAGGGTCTGGTGGGATTGGTCCAGCGCGAGGCGCGGGTGCCGGTCTTTGCCCATCTCGAAGGGATCGTTCACATCTATATCGACGCCTCCGCCGATCTGGCGAAGACGCTGAAGGTGGTGATGAACGCCAAGACCCGGCGGACCGGCATCTGCGGCGCCGCCGAATGCCTGCTGGTGCATCAGGACGTGGTCGAGACCATCGGCAAGCCGGTGATCGAGGCCCTGGTTGCGGCCGGCGTCGAGGTCCATGCCGCCGGCGCCCTGGCCGAGGTCGCCGGCACCACGCCCGCGACCGAGGAGGACTGGGGGCACGAATTCCTCGATATGGTGATCGCGGCCAAACCGGTGGCGGATATCGACGGCGCCATCGCCCATATCCGCCGCTACGGGTCGAACCACACCGATTGCATCATGGCCGAGGATACCTGGGCGGTGGAGCGGTTCTTCGAACGGCTCGACAGCGCGATCCTGATGCACAACGCCTCGACCCAATTCGCCGATGGCGGCGAATTCGGCATGGGGGCCGAGATCGGCATCGCCACCGGCAAGATGCACGCCCGTGGCCCGGTCGGGGCCGAGCAATTGACCAGCTTCAAATATCTGGTCACCGGCGACGGCGCGGTGCGGGGCTGATAGCTCAGAATCGGATCGACGGTCCGGCCTCGTCCTGCCGGGCCTCGATCTGCCGGCCGATCTGATCGGCGGCGGCGGGCAGCAGCAGATACTGGATCCGGGCGGGGGCGGGAACCACGCGCTCGCCCTGATCGTCGAGCCAGGACCAGAGCCCCGGATCAACCGCGATCCGCTCGGCCCGGGCGGTGACGGTCCAGACGCCCTCTGCCACGCTCACCTCGATTTCGCCGCCACGGGGCAGCGCCGCCTCGAGGCAGAGGATCGCCAGGAAGGCCAGCTTGACGTCCGATCGCGGCTGCGCCCCCTCCGGGCGCCAGACATAGGACACCCGGCCCTCATGGGCCATCTCCTTGAGTGTGGTGGTGATGTCCGAGCCCGGCACCATCTGTTCCCCCGGCGCGCCAAAGGCGATGCGGAAGAACCGTAGCTTGGCGCTCGCCCCCTGGGCGCTGTCCGAAATCAACTGGAACTCCGGACCGGGGGCGGTGCCGGTCATCTCCAAGAGCTCAAGCCCATTGACGATGGCGCCGATCGGGCCGATCAGGTCGTGACAGATACGCGACGCGATCAGCGCCGACAGGTCCTGCGGGGTAAGGTCGGTGGGATTCTTCATAAGGCTACTTTGACCGATGACTGATCTGAACTCCATACTGCAACCGGGCATGCTGGTGCGCCACCCCGATTGTCCCGATTGGGGCGTCGGACAGGTGCAATCGAACATCGGCGGCAAGATCACCGTCAATTTCCGCGAGGCAGGCAAGGTGGTGATCGACAGCAGCCGGGTCATGCTGGAGCCGGTGTTCGACGCCTGAGGCGCTTCGGGTTGCGGTTGCAAGACCGCCCGCCGATGCGGTATCAGCGTCCAACGCCGGACTTTCTATTGCGTTCAAGGACGACCATGCCTGACAGTGGCCCCGATTTTACGGTCAAGATCGCTGAGACGGAGGCCGAGCTGCGCGCCGCCCAGGCGCTGCGCTATCAGGTCTTCGTCAAGGAACTGGGCGCCGGTGGCGATCTGGTCGATCACGAGGCCGGGCTGGAACGCGACCGCTTCGATCCCTTCTTTGACCATATGATCATCACCGACAACCGCAGCGGCGAGGTGGTCGGCGTCTATCGCCTGCTGCGCGACGATCAGGCGAAGGCGGCGGGCCAGTTCTATTCCGAGGACGAATATGATCTGACCGTGCTCAAGGCCTCGGGCCGCAAGCTCCTGGAACTGGGCCGATCCTGCCTGCATCGCGATTATCGCGGCGGCACGGCCATGTTCCATCTGTGGAGCGGTCTGGCCGCCTATGTCGCCGAGCACCGGATCGAGATCCTGTTCGGCACCGCCAGTTTTCACGGCACCGATGTGCAGGCCCTGGCGCAACCGCTGTCGATGCTGCATCACAACCATCTGGCGCCGCCGGACCTGCGGGTGCGGGCGCAGCCGGCGCATTTCCAGACGATGGATCTGGTGCCGGTCGATCAGCTCGACCGCCGCCGCGCCATGCTTGCGGTGCCCGCGCTGATCAAGGCCTATCTGCGGCTGGGCGGCTTCGTGGGCGAGGGCGCCTTTGTCGATCAGACCTTCAACACCATCGACGTCTGCCTGGTGCTCGACACCGCCCGGATGAACGAACGGCAGCGCCGCATCTATACCGGTGAACGCGGCGCATGAGCGATGTCTGGGACAGCGAAACACCGCCCGATCCGGTGGTGATCTCGCCCTGGGGTTGGGGGCGGGCGGTGCTGCGCGCGGTGGCGCTGATCCTGTTGATTTCGATCTGTCTGGCGCTTTTGCTGCTGTTGCGGCTGGTCGAGATCCCGATCTGGGGGCAGGGGCGGCCGATCACCCCCTTTATCACCCAATTCGTTTGCCGCACCGCCTTTCGCATCCTCGGCATGGGCTTCTCCACCCATGGTACGCCGATGAAGGGGCGCGGCGCGGTGGTGGCGAACCACAGTTCCTGGCTCGATATCTTCAGCCTGAACGCGGGGCAGCGGATCTATTTCGTCTCGAAGGCCGAGGTCGCCAATTGGCCGGGCATCGGCATCCTGGCCCGCGCCACCGGCACCATCTTCATCGAACGCGACCGCAAGCATGCCCAGGCGCAGACGGCGCTGTTCGAACAAAGGCTGCTGGCGGGCCACAGGTTGCTGTTCTTCCCCGAGGGCACCTCGACCGACGGGCTCAGGGTGCTGCCCTTCAAATCGACGCTGTTCGGCGCCTTCTATGCCGAGGATTTGCGCGACGTGCTGCAGATCCAGCCGGTCAGCGTGATCTATCATGCGCCGAAGGGGCAGTCGGCGCGATTTTACGGCTGGTGGGGCGACATGGGCTTTGGCCCGCATCTGGTCAAGCTTCTCGCCGCGCGCCCGCAGGGCCGGGTCGAGCTGCTGTTCCACCAGCCGCTGAGGGTTTCGGACTATCCCAACCGCAAGGCGCTTTGCGCCACCGCCGAGGCATTGGTGCGGGCGGGGCTCGAGGCTTATCTGCCCGCTGCGGCCGAGAGCTGACAGGGTTTTCGCAGCCGTTCTTGCCCCAAGGGGTTGTGCTTCTCTCAAAGCTCCCGTATATCGCGCGCCATTCAAACCCGCAGGCGGGGTTTGGGCCGCACAGGGGAGACATCCCTGTCAGTCCGCCGGTTGGAGCCTCTCAGGCTTCTTCACCCCCGCCCAGGCGTAAACCGGAAAGGAAAATACGCATGGCTCTTCCCGAGTTCACTATGCGCCAGCTTCTGGAAGCTGGTGTGCACTTTGGCCACCAAACCCAACGCTGGAACCCGCGCATGGCGCCGTTCATCTACGGCGCGCGCAATGGCATCCATATCCTCGACCTGACCCAGACCGTCCCGATGCTGGACCAGGCTCTGCAAGCGGTGCGTGACACCGTTGCCAAGGGCGGCCGCATCCTGTTCGTCGGCACCAAGCGTCAGGCGCAGCAATCGGTTGCCGACGCGGCCGAGCGTTCGGCGCAATACTTCATGAACCACCGCTGGCTGGGCGGCACCCTGACCAACTGGAAGACCGTGTCGCAGTCGATCAACCGTCTGAAGCAGATCGACGAGCAAATGGGCACCGGTTTCGAAGGCCTGACCAAGAAAGAGCGTCTGGGCATGGAACGTGACCAGGCCAAGCTGCAGGCTTCGCTGGGCGGTATCCGCGAAATGGGCGGCGTGCCGGATCTGCTGTTCGTCATCGACGTCAAGAAAGAAGCCCTGGCGATCGCCGAAGCCAACAAGCTGGGCATCCCGGTCGTGGCCGTGGTCGATACCAACTGCTCGCCCGATGGTGTGGATTATATCATCCCCGGCAACGATGACGCGGCTCGCGCCATCGCGCTCTATTGCGATCTGGTCAGCCGCGCTGCGTTGGACGGCATGTCGGCGCAACTGGGCGCCGCAGGTGTCGACCTGGGCGAGCTGGAGGAAGCTCCGGTGGAAGATCTGGCCGACGTCGCTCAAGAGACTGCTGAAGCCTGAGACGGGCTGTCACGCAATTGACATGCGGGGCGGGCTATGACCGCCCCGACGCACCACACGACTTGAGGAGAGCCAAACCATGGCAATCACTGCAGCACAGGTGAAAGAACTGCGCGACGCCACCGGCGCCGGCATGATGGACGCCAAGAAGGCCCTGACCGAAACCAACGGTGACATGGAAGCCGCCGTCGATTGGCTGCGCACCAAGGGTCTGGCCAAGGCCGCGAAGAAATCGGGCCGCACCGCCGCCGAGGGCCTGGTGGCCGTCATCGTCGACGGTGGCAAGGGTGTCGCCATCGAGGTGAATTCGGAAACCGACTTCGTCGCCAAGAACGCTGAATTCCAGGCTATGGTCGCCGGCATCGCCAAGGCTGCCCTGGGTGTGGCTGACGCCGAGGCGCTGAAAGCGGCTGATCTGGGCGGCAAGACCGTCGAGGGCACCATCACCGACAAGATCGCCACCATTGGCGAAAACATGTCGCTGCGCCGGATGGCCGCGATCGAAGGCGACACCATCGTCTCCTACGTCCATAACGCTGCCACCGACGGCATGGGCAAGATCGGCGTTCTGGTCGCCATGAAAGGCGGCGACGAGGCCTTCGGCAAGCAGGTCGCGATGCATATCGCCGCTGTGAACCCGGCCGCCCTGTCCGAAGCCGATCTGGATCCGGCCATCGTCGAAAAGGAACGTCAGGTTCAGATCGACATCGCCCGTGAATCCGGCAAGCCGGACGCTGTGATCGAGAAGATGATCGAAGGCCGGATGAAGAAATTCGTCGCCGAATCGACCCTTCTGAACCAGCAGTTCGTGGTCAACCCCGACATCACCGTCGGTCAGGCTGCGAAAGACGCCGGCGCCGAGATCACCGGCTTCATCCGTCTGGAAGTCGGCGAAGGCATCGAGAAGAAAGAGGAAGACTTCGCCGCCGAAGTCGCCAAGGCCGTCCAGGGCTGAGCCTTGCCTCTTCCGGTCATACCGGACCGCCTTTGAGGAGAGCCGCGCTGCGCAGCGCGGCTCTTTTCACGTCAGCTGATCAGCGCGGATGATCAGTGCCGTCCCGCAGAGCAACCTCTTGCCGGGGGAGCCGGACGGATGGGATTGGAAGATCGCGGAACAAAGAACGGGACCGCGCATTTCTGCCCGGTCCCGTCTGCTTTGAAGACCCCTTTGCGATGGGGATGGCGGGGTCTTTCAAATGTTCCCGGCCCGAAGGCGGATCAATAGGCATCCGAAACCGGAACAGCTCAGAGAGCCCTGAAATGACAGGGGATCTTTCGCCGATGTCCGCTTGGCAAAACGCCACCACTCACGGAACAAGGGCAGTTTGCCTATTTTGACCAGTTGGGAAAAGTCATGTATTCCCTACCTTGCACCGGGATAGATGGGCTTTGTTTCTGAAACCAAAGGATTCTATCGCCTATTCCCAATGGGGCTCAGGCCTCGATCACGAACATCTGGTTGTGCAGCGCCGCCTTCAGAACCGCCTGGGTCGTCGTTTCCACCGCCAGGGCCTCGCGCGCAAGGCGCAGGTGCTTTTCCACCGTGGCGGGCGTCAGACCCATCAATACGGCGACGTCCTGCATCGTCTTGCCATCGCCGACCCATTGCAGCGCCTCGCGCTGGCGCTTGGTCAGGGTGCGGTTGGGGGTGAGGTAGGGCAGGGAGAGGATCTTGAGATGCGCGACGTTGTTGATCAGCAGGATATCCTGCCCCTGCGCCTCCCAGAGCGCCTCGACATCGTCCTGGCTCATGCCCGCGCGGGCGCAGAGTGAAATCGCCCCTTTCGCCCGCAGCGACGTGGAATGGAAGCTGACGGTATATCCCGCGGTGACGCCATGGGCCTGGTTGAACTCATAGACCCGGCGCGCCTCGGCTGTCATCTGCTCGGCGGCACGCAGTTGGGTGATCCGCCGCCAGCTTCCGGCGCCCTCGTTCTGCAGGGCCCAGCGCAGCATCGGCGCGTGGAAATACAGCCCCTTGTGCAGGAAGCCATCGACGTAATCCCGACCGTGATTGGTCAGGATCACGAAGTCCTCCGGATCCCCCAGAGAGGTCTCGGTGCGATAGCGGGTATAGCCGTAGAACAGCCGGTTGAAACCATAGCTGGCCATCTGTTCGCAATGCGCGGCCCAAAGCTGTTCCAGCGTTGAAGCCTGGGTGATGCAGTGAAGATATTCGCGCAGTTTCATGCCAGCAGGGCCCCCCCTTTGGCAGGAAGGTTCACAGTGGCACAAGTCGCGCAAACAAAAGCTGCAGGGCCGCGTTGCGGTCCTGTGATCACTCGTTTGCCGCGCGACAAAAGTAGGTCCGCCAGCGGACCGCCTTGATCAAGCAACATAAGTCTCATTTCCCCATCGGAAATGAAATTATCTACTTGGAAACGGAGTGTCCAGCACTGTGAAGAAAGCGGCCAGATGGTTGAGGTCGCATCTGGCCGCTTTCCTTAAGCTTGTGCTCAGCTTTCGGGCTCGAACACCATCATGCCCAGCCAGTCGGCGATCAGGGCGGGGCGATCGCTGCCCTCGATCTCCACCGTCAGGCCGGTTTCGCGCAGGATTTGCGTCGGGCTGCGCTGATCGACGGTATTCACCGTGAACCGGCCGCGCAGGCGCGAGCCGGCCTTGACCGGGTTCAGGAAGCGCAGCTTGTTGAAGCCATAGTTGATGCTCATCACCTGGCCGGGTTCCGGCTGGAAGCAGTCATAGGCAAAGCGGCTGGCCAGCGACAGGCTCAGAAAGCCGTGGGCGATCGCCCCGCCAAAGGGGGTTTCCCTGGCGGCCCGCTCGGGGTCGACATGGATCCACTGCTGGTCGTGGGTGACATCGGCAAAGGCGTTGATCATCGCCTGATCGACGGTGATCCAGTTCGACACACCGACTTCGGTGCCGATCTGGGACGTCAGTTTTTCCATTGCGCTTTCAATGGCGGACATTTGGGGTTCCTCCCTGGTTGACGGATTATGCTGTGATGACCGGATCGGCTCCGACCCGGACCATGCGCTTGCCGCGGTTCTCCCCGGCAAGCAGACCGATGAGGGCAGCCGGGGCGTTCTCGAGCCCCTCGACCACGTCCTCGATCACCTTGATCTGTCCGGTTCCCACCCAATGTTCCAGCGCGCGCTGCGCGGTGGCCTCCTCACGGGCGAAATCCATGACGATGAAACCCTCCATGCGCAGCCGCTTGACCACGACCATGCCGGGCAGGTTGCGCGGGCCCTTGGCGCTGTCGGTGTCATACTGGCTGACCGCGCCGCAACAGACCACCCGGCCGCGTTCGTTCATGACGAAAAGCGCGGCTTCCAGCACCGGGCCGCCGACGTTGTCGAAATAGATGTCGACGCCATCGGGGCAGGCCTGGCGCAGCGCCTTGAACATGCCGGGGTCGCGATAATCGACGCAGGCGTCGAAGCCGAGCTCCTCGGTGACATAGGCGCATTTCTCGGGGCCGCCGGCGACGCCGACGACGCGGCAGCCCATCGCCTTGGCGATCTGGCCGACATAGCAGCCCACCGCGCCGGCGGCGGCCGAGACCAGAACGGTTTCCCCCGCGACCGGCCGGCCGACATGGATCAGCCCGTGAAAGGCGGTCTTGCCGGCGATGCCGTAGACGCTCATCAAATGGGTGAGCGGGCGGATCGGCGGCACCCTCTCCAGCCCCTTGGCGGGGCGCACCGCGTGACCGGCCCAGACGGTTTCGCCAACGACCAGATCGCCGGGGGCGAGGTCGGGCGCGTTGCTTTTCACCACCTCGCTCAGCGCATAGCAGGGCATGGCGTCGCCGGCATTGACCGGGGCGCGATAGGTGGCGCCCTGCATCCAGGCCCGTGCGGCGGCGTCGATCGAGATCAGGATGGTCCTGAGCAGAACCTCTCCGGCCGCGGGCGCGGGCAGATCGGCCTCGCGGGTGGTGAAATGCCCGGGCGTCAGCGGGCCCTTGGGCAGCTCGGCGATGGCGATTTCGGTGGTTTTCATATTCTCTTCCCTTTTCTTATGTGCCCCCGCGTGGCGCCGCTTGCGCCCGGCGTCGGGGCGGTTAGCTTGGCGCCGAACCGGATATCCCGAACCCGATCCCCGAGGAGGAGCCCCAGAAATGACCCGCGAATACCGTCAGCACGTCTATCGCCCGCCGGCAGGCGCCGCCGATCTTCTGCTGATCCGCCATGGCGAAAGCATGCCCGCGCGCCCCGGCGAATCCTTTCCGATGAAGGATGGCCATGGCGATCCGGCCCTGCACGAGAACGGCCAGGCGCAGGCCCGCGCGGTGGGGGCGCGGCTGGCCGCCGAACCGATCGCGGCGATCTATGTCACCACGCTGCAGCGCACCCATCAGACCGCCGCGCCGCTGGCCGACCGCCTTGGCCTGACCCCGATGATCGAACCCGACCTGCGCGAGGTGCATCTGGGCGACTGGGACGGCGGGCTTTACCGCATCAGGGCGGCCGAAAACGACCCGGCCTTCGAGCGCGCCAAGGCCAACCGCGAATGGGGCGAGATCCCGGGGGCCGAGACCACGGCAGACCTTCATGCCCGGGTCCGGCGCGGGCTGCTGCGCATCGCCGCCGCCCATGCCGACCAGCTGGTCGCCGTCGTCGTCCATGGCGGCGTGATCGGCGCTGCCATGGCAATCGCAGCCCAGTCCGACGCTTTCGCCTTCAACGGTGCCGCCAACGGGTCGATCTCCCGCCTCGTGATCCGGGGCGAGGAGATGACCATTCGCGGCTATAACGACTGCGCGCATCTGGGCTGACGTCCGGTCCCTGACCATCGACCTCAGTCGATGGTCAGAACCACCTTGCCCATGGCCTTGCGGTTATCCATCGACTTCAGCGCCTCTGCCGCCTGTTCCAGCGGGAAGCGGGCGCTGATGCGCGGCTTGACCTTGCCTTCGGCATAGAGCTTGGACAGTTCGGCCATATTGGCGGCATGGCTTTCGGGTTCCTGACGCACCGAGGCGCCCCAGAACACGCCGACGATCTGGCTGCCCTTCAGCAGCGTCAGGTTCAGCGGGATCTTCGGGATGCCGGCGGGGAAGCCCACCACCAGGAAGCGCCCCTTCCAGGCCAGCGCGCGCAGCGCCGGTTCGGCGTAATCGCCGCCCACAGCGTCATAGACCACGTCCACCCCATGCGGCCCGGCCAGATCCTTGATCTGACCCGCCAGCGCCTTTTGCGCGTCGCGGTCCATCTCGCGCGGATAGACCAGGGTCTCATCGGCGCCGACCTCGCGGCAGAAGGCGGCCTTTTCCTCGGACGACACAGCCGCGATCACCTTGGCGCCCATCGCCTTGGCCAGTTCGATCGCCGCCACGCCCACGCCGCTGGCGCCGCCCAGGATCAACAGGGTTTCGCCCGGCCGCAAGTTGGCGCGATCCTTCAGCGCGTGCAGCGAGGTGCCATAGGTGAAGACGAAACAGGCGGCATCCTCATAGGGCATGACGTCGGGGATCTTCACCACGCTGGCGGCATCGGCGCAGACATGGGTGGCAAAGCCGCCGTGGCCGATCATCGCCAGCACCCGGTCGCCGGGGGCAAAGCCGGTGACGCCTTCGCCAACCGACAGAACTTCGCCCGCGATCTCCCCGCCCGGGGCGAAGGGGCGCTGCGGCTTGAACTGATAGAGGTCGCGGATGATCAGCGTGTCGGGGAAGTTCAGCCCGGCGGCATGGACGCGAATCAGAACCTGGCCCTTGCCGGGTTCCGGATCCGGCAGATCGGTGAGCTGCAGGGTTTCAGGTCCGCCCGGGGCGGTGCTCAACATGGCTTTCATGATATCTCTCTCCCTTGTGCCGCGCAAATGACCGAACGGCAGCGCGGGTTGTTTTCAGTCATCCCGTCGCGAAACCCCATTGTCAACGGAAATTCGAAATGCAATTCTGCACAGCGGAATTGAAATGCGTAACATGAGGGGGAGGGCATGGCGCAATGAGCGATGATCTAGCGCAATTTCGTGCCGAAATCAGGGCGTGGCTGGAACAGAACTGCCCGCAGGAGATGCGCGACGGTGCTGTCGGCGAGGATAGCACCTGTTGGGGCGGCAAGAACTGGAACTTTACGTCAGACGCGCAGAAAACCTGGTTGGACCGCTGTGCCGCCAAGGGCTACACGGTGCCGACCTGGCCGGTGGAGTACGGCGGCGCCGGCATGAACCGCGACCAGGAAAAGATCTGGCACGAGGAACTTCGCGCCATCAACGGCCGGCTGCCGCTGCAAAGCTTCGGCATCTGGATGTTGGGTCCGGCGCTGCTGCATTTCGGCACGCATGAGCAGAAACTGCATTACCTGCCGCCGATCGCGCGCGGGGAAATCCGCTGGTGCCAGGGCTATTCCGAGCCGGGCGCCGGGTCGGATCTGGCCAGCGTGCAGACCAAGGGCGAGGACAAGGGCGATCACTGGCTGGTCAACGGCCAGAAGATCTGGACCTCCTACGCCGACAAGGCCGACTGGATTTTCGCGCTGATCCGCACCGACCGTGAGGCGAAGAAACATCTGGGGATCTCCTTCTTGCTGATCGACATGACCAGCCCCGGAGTCTCGACCAAACCGATTCGGCTGATTTCGGGAAAATCCCCGTTCTGCGAGACCTTCTTCGACAATGTTGAAGTGCCGAAGCATCAAATCGTCGGCACCGAGAACCGCGGTTGGGACGTGGCGAAATACCTGCTGACCCACGAGCGCGAGATGATCAGCGGCTCGGGTCTGCTGGCCGGTGGCAACCGCTCGCTTGGCGCCATTCTGTCGGATGGCGGCAATCTGGACGAGCCCGTGCTGCGCGCCGATGTGATGCGGCACGAGATCGACGGGCTTGCTTTCGGTCTGACGCTGGAACGCTACAAGGATCAGGCCGAGGCCGGAACCGGAACCGGCGATGCCTCGGCCATGCTGAAATACTATGGCACCGAGCTGAACAAGCGCCGGCAGGAACTGATCATGGCCGGCGGTGGCAGCGATGCGCTGACTTGGGAAGACGGGCGCGCGCCGCTCTGGCTGCGCAGCAAGGCGAATTCGATCGAGGGCGGCACCAGCGAGGTGATGCTGAGCATCATTTCGCGCCGAATTCTGGGGCTGCCGGGGTGAATATGATGACGAAACTCATTCGTACCGAAGAAGAAATCATGCTGGCCGACGCCGCGCGCGGCTATCTCGACGATGCCGCCCCGGTGGGCAAGCTGCGCGCCCTGCGCGACGCGGGCGAGGCGCATGATCCCGCGCTCTGGGCCGAGATGGCGCAGATGGGCTGGGCCGGCGTTCTGGTGCCGGAAGCGGCTGGCGGTTCCGACATGGGCCATGCCGCGGCCTGCGTTCTGGCCGAGGAGATGGGCAAGACCCTGGCGCCGACGCCCTTCCTGTCGACCGCGGTGATCGCCGCGACCGCGCTGCGGCAGGTCGCCACCGAGCGCGCGAAAGCCGCCCTGGCCAAGATCGCCGAAGGCACCGTCACCTATGCGCTGGCGATTGACGAAGGGTCGAAGTTCGATCCGGAAGCGATTGAACTGGTTGCGGAAAAGGACGGAAACGGTTTCCGTCTCTCGGGGCAGAAGCGGTTCGTGGTGGATGGTGGCTTTGCCGATCGTCTGCTGGTTCTGGCCAAGACCGAGGGTGGCGTGACGCTGTTCGACATTCCCGCCGATGCGGCCGGGGTGACCCGCAGTTCCAAGCCGATGATCGACAGCCGCGACGCGGCCGAGATCAGCTTCGACAAGGTGGAGGCGACTGGCGAGGATGTGCTCGGCGCCGTCGATGACGCAATGAGCGTGCTGAAACCGGCGCTGGAGGCCGGGCAGGCGGCGCTGGCCGCTGAGCTGACCGGGCTTGCCGCCGGCGCCTTCGGCCGCACCGTCGGTTATCTGAAGGAACGCAAGCAGTTCGGCACCCTGATCGGCACCTTCCAGGCGTTGCAGCACCGTGCCGCGCATCTGTGGTGCGAATGCGAGGTGACCTCATCGGCGATCCTGCATGCCGGGCGGGTGCTCGACAGCGATCCCGAGAATGCGGCGCTTGCTGTTTCGGTCGCCAAGGCGCGCGCCATGGATACCGCGCAGCTCGCGGTGCGCGAAGGCGTGCAGATGCATGGCGGTATCGGCATGACAGATGAATTCGACATGGGCTTTTACATGCGGCGTGCCCGCGTGGGGTCCGAATGGCTGGGCGATTACGGCTATCACGCGGGCGTGGTGGCACGGCTGCGCGGCTTCTGAAAGGATTGACTGATGACTCCTGAAAACCTGTTCTCGCTTGCCGGCAAGACCGCCCTGGTCACCGGCGGCGCCACCGGCATCGGCTTCATGGCCGCCGAGGGGCTGGTCAAGGCCGGCGCCCGGGTGCTGATCGCCAGCCGCAAGGCCGAGGCCTGCATCGCCGTCGCCAATGAGCTGAACGCCATGGGCGCCGATGGCAGCGCCGAGGGCTTCGGCGGCGATGTCGCCAGCGAAGAGGGCATTGATGCCCTCGTGCTTGAGGTGAAGAGCCGCACCGACAAGCTTGATATCCTGATGAATAACGCCGGTCGCACCTGGGGTTCGCCGCTGGGCCAGTTCCCCTATGACGCCTGGGGCAAGGTGATGGATCTGAACGTCACCGGCCCATTCCATCTGACCCAGGCGCTGCTGCCGATGCTCAAGGCATCCGGCACCATCGACGACCCGGCGCGGGTGGTCAACGTGGGCTCGGTCATGGGCGAGGTGCCGATGGGCGATGGCGCCTATAGCTATGCGGCCTCGAAGGCGGCGGTGATGCATCTGACCAAGATCCTCGCCAAGGAACTGGCGGGCGAGGCGATCACCATCAACGCGCTGGCGCCGGGACCCTTCCTGTCGAAGATGACCGCCTTCGCGCTGACCGGCGAGAAAGAGGCGGGCATCGCGCGCAACGTGCCGCTGGGCCGTCTGGGCCGACCCGAGGATATCGCCGGCTGCATGCAGTTTCTCTGCGGGCGGGGCGGTGCCTATATCACCGGGGCGATCCTGCCGGTGTCGGGCGGTGTCAATGTGGTGACGGCCGGCAATCTGTTCGAAGAAGGCCACGAGTAAATTTCCAAGGGAGGAGAACGGATGGATATCCGGTTTGATGGACGCGTCGCGATCGTGACGGGATCGGGCGTGGGTCTGGGTCGCAGCCATGCGCTGGGACTGGCCGCGCGCGGCGCCAAGGTGGTGATCAACGATCTGGGCGTATCGACCGATGGCGAGGGGCGCAGCTCGGACGCTGCCGCCGCGGTGGTCGATGAAATCCGCGCCGCCGGTGGTGAGGCGATCGCCCATGGCGCCGATGTCTCGAACGAGGCGGAAGTCGCCGATATGGTCGAACAGACCATGAAGGAATGGGGCCGCGTCGACATCCTGGTCAACAACGCCGGCATTCTGCGCGACAAGACCTTCGCAAAGATGACGATGGCCGATTTCCGCAAGGTGGTCGACGTGCACCTGATGGGCACGGCCACCTGCACCCATGCGGTCTGGCAGATCATGCGTGATCAGAAATATGGCCGCATCGTGCTGACCTCTTCGGCCTCGGGGCTCTATGGCAACTTCGGCCAGTCGAACTATGGCGCCGCCAAGGCCGCCATGATGGGGCTGATGAACGTGCTGCATCTGGAAGGCGGGCGCGACAATATCCGCGTCAACACCCTGGCGCCGACCGCCGCCACCCGGATGACCGAAAGCCTGATGCCGCCCGAGGCGCTGGAGCTGCTGCAGCCGGAAACCATCACCCCGGGCCTGCTGTATCTGGTCAGCGAAAACGCGCCTTCGCGCGTCATCCTGGGCGCCGGGGCCGGCTGTTTCGCGGCCACTCGTGTCTATGAGACCGAGGGCGTCATGCTCGAAGGTGGCAGCAACACGCCGGAAGGGGTCGCCGCCGTCTTTGACGAGATCCTGAACCCCGAGGGGCAGAAGGAGCTGACAGACGCCTTCCAGCAGACCCGCAAGTACGCCAAGAAAGCCGCCGACACCAAGGGCCTGACGCTGCCCTGGGGCGACTGAGGCATGGCAGAGCTCATTGTGGTCCGGCATGGCCAGGCGTCTTTCGGCGCCGGCGATGCCGGCAGCTATGACCGGCTGAGCGATCTCGGACGGCAGCAGGCGGTATTGGCAGGCGATGCCCTGCGCACCGCCGGCTGGCTGCCTGACCGTCTGATCTGTGGCACCCTCGACCGCCAGCGCGAGACGCTGGCGGCGATGGGCTTCGACGGCGTGGCAGAGGAGCATCCGGGCTGGAACGAATACGATTTCCACGATCTGCTGGCGGTGCGCTTCGACGGCGCGATGCCCGATCCGGTGCGGGATGACCGCAAGACCCATTTCCGCACCCTGCGCGAGACCATTCTCGACTGGCAGGCCGGCGGGCTGGAAGGGGCGGCTGAAAGCTATGCCGATTTCACCCGGCGGGTCGAGGCGGCGCGGGCGTTTTCCACCGATACCACGGCCGAACGGGTGCTGGTCGTCAGCTCGGGCGGGGCGATCGGCCAATTGGTCGCCGCCAGCCTGAAGGCGCCGGCCGATCAGATGATCGCGCTGAACCTGCAGATCAAGAATACCTCGATGTCTCGGTTCATCTTTTCCGGACACCGCTTTTTCCTGCATGAATTCAATACGACTCCGCAGTTCACCGGCCCCGAGGCCGCAAAGCTGCTGACCTATAGCTGACCAAGCTGAGGAGGACCGATGACCAATTCGTCCCTGACACTCGATCTCGACGCGGTGGATGCCTATCTGCGCGCCAATCTGCCCGGCTATGAAGGGCCGCTGGAGGCCAAGAAGTTCAACGTCGGCCAGTCGAACCCGACCTTCCTGCTGACCACGCCTGCGCGCAAATACGTTCTGCGCCGCAAGCCCATGGGGGTGTTGCTGAAATCCGCCCATGCGGTGGATCGGGAGTACCGTGTTCAGAAGGCGCTGCAGGGGTCGAAGGTGCCAGTCGCCAAGATGCACCTGCTGTGCGAGGACGACAGCGTCATCGGGTCTGCCTTCTATGTGATGGACTTCCTCGACGGCCGCAATTTCGCCGATCCGCTGATGGCGGGCGAGGACAACGCCACCCGCACAGCGGTGATCGACGAGATGAACCGCGTGCTGGCCGAGATGCACATGGTCGACATCAACGCCGTGGGGTTGGCCGACTATGGCCCCGAGGGCAATTATTTCGAACGTCAGGTGGGCCGCTGGTCGAAGCAATATCGCGCCTCGGAGACCGAGGTGGTGCCGGCGATGGACCAGCTGATCGAGCGGCTTGCCGCGGCGATCCCGGCCGAGGACGGGCAGCGCACCCTGGTGCATGGCGATTACCGGATCGACAACATGATCTTTGCCAAGGACAGTGCGCAATGCATCGGCATCCTCGATTGGGAGCTGTCGACCATTGGGCATCCTTACGCCGATCTGGCTGCCGTCATCATGCAATGGCAGATGCCTCCGGGGACCGAGGGCCGTGGTCTGGCCGGTGTCGATCGCGCCGCGCTCGGCCTGCCGTCGGACGAGGAATTCATCGCCAAGTACTGCGAACGTCGCGGGCTGGAGAAGATCGACAACTTTGGCTTCTATCTCGCCTTCTGCTTCTTCCGTATGGCCGGCATCATCCAGGGGGTGCTGAAGCGCGCCATCGACGGCAACGCCTCGAACCCCGAACGCGCCATCAAGCTGGGCCGCTACGTGCCGATGTTCGCCGAGCATGGGCTCGCGGCGCTGGATCGGGGGTAGGGTGATGGAGGCCGCCCCCGAGATCGAAGAGGACAAGGACCGCAATTTCGTCACCGCCTTGGCGCGCGGGCTGGATGTGTTGCGCTGTTTCCGGCGTAACGAGATTTCGCTGACCAATACAGATATCTCGGAACGCACCGGGCTGCCGAAACCGACGGTGTCGCGGCTGACCCATACGCTTTGCGTGCTGGAGTACCTGGTCGCCGACCCGCGCGCCGGCAGCTATCGGCTGGGGGCAGGGGTGCTGAACCTGGGCTTCGGGGTTCTGGCCGGCATGGATGTGGGCGAGCGTGCGCGCGAGCTGCTGCGCGAACTGCGTGACGGGCCGAATTCCTATATCACCGCCGCACTTGGCGAGCGGTTCCGCGACGAGGTGCTCTATGTCGCGGTGCATCGCTCGCGCGAGGATGTGGCGCTGACCATGCATGTGGGGTCGCGGCTGCCGCTGTTCCGCTCGGCGGTGGGGCGCGCCATCCTGGTGGCCAGCCCCGAGGATCAGCGCGAAAGCTGGTTCGAGGAGGCCCGGGCCTGCGACCCGGAGGGCGACGCCCGGCGCCGGGAGAGCTTCAACCAGGCCCGCGCCGAATACGAGGCCCAGGGCTATTGCACCGGCTATGGCGACTGGCGCGGCGATGTGAACGGCATCGCGGTGCCGGTGTCTTCACTGAATGGCTCGCGCATCTATGGGCTCAATGTCGGTGGCCCGTCGTTCCATGTGAAGAAGAAGCAGCTCGAAAGCCATTACGCCCCGCTGCTGATCGACGCGGGCCGACAGCTCAGCCTGCGGGGCTGAGACACGGGAATCAATCCTTCGGGAGCGGAACGCAATTCTGCACAGCGAAAGCCGTGCCGGGGGCCGCTCCTGAAAAACCTTACGTCATTTTCATCGGTCCGCCGGCGGCAGCGGCAAGCTTCGCCCAGGGTTCCCGCCGCCTCTGGCGCAGCGGTACAGCGCCCTTCAGAACCGCTATAAAACAACATGATATGTAAGCATCCCAACTGTGGAGCCGAGGGCGCCGCAGCCCATTCTTGTGGCATGGTGATCGTCGAAATCGACTGTTTTTTCAGCAGTTTCAGGGGCGCAATTTCACCCCGCACCAAAGCCCGCAAAGCTTGACTTTATATCGTTATATGCGAGTCTCTGAAGCAGACCCCGGTGCTATATCGCGCAAGATAACCGGCGTCTGTTAGGGAGGAGAATTATGCGCAAATCTACCAAGTTCGGCCTTGGCGCCGCGCTGGCTTTGTCTTTTGTCGCCGGTGCTGCCGCGGCAGAGAACGTCAAAATCGCCTTTATCGACCCGCTTTCGGGCGCGTTTGCCAGCACCGGCAGTAATGGCCTCAAACAATATCAGTTCGCCGTTGAGGAGCTGGTGAACAAGAAGGGCGGGGTTCTGGATGGCAGGATGTTCGAAATCGTGCCCTTCGACAACAAGACCAGCCCGAAGGAGTCGCTGATCCAGCTGCAGGTCGCCATCGACCAGGGCATTCACTATGTCGTGCAGGGCAACTCGTCCGGCGTGGCCAGTGCGCTGACCGAGGCGATCGAGAAGCACAACAAGCGCAACCCGGACAGTCGCGTGCTCCTGCTGAACTATGCCGCCGTCGATCCGGTGCTGACCAACGACAAGTGCAACTTCTGGCACTTCCGCTTTGACGCCAACAGCGACATCAAGATGGATGCGCTGACCGACGTCATCGCCAAGAACCCGAACATCAAGAAGGTCTATATCATCGGTCAGGACTATGGCTTCGGCAAGGCCGTGGCCGCCGCGGCCGTCTCGATGCTGGGCGCGAAACGTCCCGATATCGAAATCGTCGGCAACGAGCTGCACCCGATCGGCAAGGTCAAGGACTTCACCCCCTATGCCCGCAAGATCGTCTCCTCGGGCGCCGATGCGGTGATCACCGGCAACTGGGGGTCGGACATGCTGGGGATCGGCAAGGCGGTGATCGAGAACGGCTTCACCGGCCCGATCTATACCTACTACGCCGCCTCTGACGGCATCACCGCTGCCTTCGGCGAAAGCGGTGTCGGCAAGCTGCGTCTGGTCTCCGAAGGCCAGCTCAACCCGCCGGTGTCGGAACAGTCGCTGGAATACTCCAAGGCGTTCAAGGCGAAATACCCTGAAGCCGACCTGAGCCAGACCCGCATCACCAATGTGGTCGAGATGCTGGCGGATGCCATCAACAAGGCCGGCACCGCCGATGACGTGGTCCCCGTTGCCAAGCAGCTTGAGAGCATGACTCACAAGAACCTCTGGGGCGGTGAAACCTATATGCGGCCGCAGGACCACCAGTTGATCCAGGATGTCCACATCCTGGTGCAGAGCAAGGACGGCGTGACCTTCGACTTCGACAACTCCGGCTATGGCATGGTGGTCGAAGACACGGTGAAGATGGCCTCGGCCGACAGCCCGACGACCTGCAAGATGGAGCGGCCCTAACGGCTGCTTTGGCGCCCCGCTCCCGTTCTTGAGGGGGGCGCCGCTCAGGTTTTCCACGACTAACGGACACAACCTTTTTCAGCAGGGGGAAAGGGTATGGAGCTTATACTCGTCAATCTGATCGACGGGCTGGTCACCGGGCTTTTGCTATTCATGCTGTCAGCCGGGCTGACCCTTATTTTTTCGATGATGGGCGTGCTGAACTTCGCACACGCCAGTTTCTATATGTTGGGCGCGTATTTTGCCTTTCAGATCAGCCTGTTCATGGGCTTCTGGATGGGCTTGCTGATTGCGCCGCTGATCGTTGGCGCCCTTGGCGCAATGATCGAACGCTATGGTCTCAGGCGGGTCCACCAATATGGCCACGTGCCTGAGCTGATCTTCACCTTCGGCTTGGCGCTGTTGATCGAAGAGGTCGTACAGTTCATCTGGGGCAAGGATCAGATGCCCTATGCGATCCCCGAGATCCTTCAATTCTCGGCCTTCTCGATCGCCGGCAATGCGATCCCGGCCTATAAGGTCTTCATGATCTTCATCTCGGTGGCGATCTTCATCGCGCTGCTCTTCGTGCTGACGCGCACCAGGGTTGGCATGGTGATCCAGGCCGCGCTCAGCTATCCGCGCACGGTCGAGGCGCTGGGGCATAACGTGCCGCTGGTCTTCATGGGCGTCTTCGGTGTCGGCACCGCGCTGGCCGGTGTGGCGGGCGTGATCGCCGGGCCGGTGCTGGCCACCTTCCCGGGCATGGCGGTGATGCTGGGGTCGATCGTCTTCGTCACCATCGTGATCGGTGGGCTGGGATCGCTCTGGGGGGCGCTGGTCGCCTCGTTGCTGATCGGCTGGCTGATCACCTTCGCCAAGGCCTATGATCTCAGGATGGAGGATCTGCTCACCTGGATCGGCTTCGACAAGCCGGTCGACATGAGCGAGAGCCTGCTCCGCGACGTCTGGACCCTGACCTCGCCGCAGGTGGCCGACATTCTGCCCTATCTTCTGATGGTGCTGATCCTGGTCTTCCGCCCCTACGGCCTGTTTGGAAAGCGTGACGCATGACCGATACAACCCTCCATACCACTCAGCCGCGGTTGATCACCCTCGGCGGAGCGCTTCCTTGGCTGGCCGCCGCACTGTTTCTGCTGGTGATGCCGCTGGTGTTCACCTCGAACGGCGCCATCACCATCATGAACCAGATGGCGATCACCATCGTCTTCGCGCTGTCCTACAACATGCTGCTGGGACAAGGTGGCATGCTGTCCTTCGGCCATGCGGTCTATATGGGCGTCGGCGGCTTCTGCTGCGTCCATATCATGAATTATGTCGAGGATTATTCCCTGCCCATTCCGCTGCCGTTGCTGCCGATCTTCGGCGGGCTCTTCGGCATGGGGCTGGCGCTGATCATCGGTTCCTTCTCGACCCGTCGGGCCGGCACCATCTTCGCGATGATCTCGCTCGGCGTGGGCGAGCTGATCGCCGCCTGTTCCGTCATCATTGTCGCCTTCTTCGGCGGTGAAGAAGGGGTGAGCGGCGATCGCACCATGGGGCTGCCGTTCTTCGGTATCGAGTTCCTGCATCAGATCGAGGTCTATTATCTGACCGCCTTCTGGCTCGTGCTCTCGGCGCTGCTGATGTACCTCTTTTCCCGCACCCCGATCGGGCGCATGGCCAATGCCGTGCGTGACAACCCGGAGCGTGCAGAATTCCTGGGTTATTCAGCACGTTGGGTGCGGTTCTTCTCCTTCGTGGCGGCCGGGTTCTTCGCCGGGATCGCCGGCGGGCTCTTTGCCATCAACTATGAGATCGTGACGGAAGAGAACCTGAACCTGGTGCAATCGGGATCGATCCTGCTGATCACCTTCCTCGGCGGCGTCGGCTTCTTCTTCGGGCCGATCCTGGGGGCCATCGCCTTCACCCTGCTGCAATCTGTGCTGAGCCTGCAGACCGAGATCTGGCAACTCTATCTCGGCATGCTGTTCGTCGCCACGGTGATGTTCTTCCCGGGCGGGCTGGCAGGGGTGATCATGATGCATGTGCTGCCGTTCCGCCTGGGCAAGGCGCGGCTGCTGATCCTGCCCTATATCAAGACATTGGTGCCGGCCTTCTTCTGCATCATCGGAACCGCAGGGGCGCTCGAAATCCTCTATCATCTGCGGCATGCCGCCCTGGGTGAGGACGAGATGACGCTGTTCTGGGTCACCTTCGACAGCCACGCAATATTGCCGTTGCTGATCTGTGTGGTGGCCTCCTTCGGTGGCTTCTGGCTGGCCAAACGGTCCTCGCCCGAATTGGCGGAGGCCTGGCATGCGGCAAATACCCCGAATGGAGGTTTGCAATGAACGCGATGAACCAACCTGGTTTCACCACCGCGACCCCGGCCTTGCAGATCGAGGATCTGCGCAAGAGCTTCGGCAAGGCCGAGATCATGCGGGGCGTAAACCTGTCGATCGGTGCCGGCGAACGCCATGCGATCATCGGGCCGAACGGGGCAGGGAAATCCACGCTGTTCAACCTGATCACCGGGCGGTTCCCGCCGACCTCGGGCAAGGTGCGGCTGC
Source organism: Pseudodonghicola sp. (assembly GCF_048268305.1). NCBI lineage: Bacteria > Pseudomonadati > Pseudomonadota > Alphaproteobacteria > Rhodobacterales > Paracoccaceae > Pseudodonghicola > Pseudodonghicola sp. The sequence continues at coordinate 147,363 of NZ_JBLWVT010000005.1, read as the reverse complement.
ATGGTCATGACCTGACCGGGCTGGCGCCCTTCCAGATCAACCGCATGGGGCTGTCGCGGTCGTTCCAGATCACCAATATCTTCCCCAAGATGAGCGTGTTCGAAAACGTCCGCTGTTCGCTGCTGTGGTCGCATGGCTATCGCTATTCCTTCTGGAACATGGTCAACCGCTCGCGCGATCTGACCGAGGGGGCCGAGGCGATCCTTGAGCAGATCAACCTGACCAGCCGCCGCGATCTGCCGGCAGGGGTTCTGTCCTATGCCGAACAGCGCGCGCTCGAGATCGGGATCACCATGGCGGGCGGCGCCAATGTGATCATGCTCGACGAACCCACCGCCGGCATGAGCCATTCGGAAACCGACTACATCATGGATCTGATCCGCAAGGTGACGGAGAACAAGACGCTGGTGATGGTGGAACACGACATGGGGGTGGTCTTTGGTCTGGCCGACAGGATCTCGGTCCTGGTCTATGGCGAGATCATCGCAACCGGCCGCCCCGAAGAGGTGCGCGCCAATCCCAAGGTGCAGGAAGCCTATCTGGGCGCAGTGCTGGAGGCTGGTCACTGATGAGCATGCTGGAAGTTACCGATCTTCATGCCTTTTACGGCAAGTCGCATATCCTGCAGGGGGTGAACATGCAGATCCGGGAGGGCGAGATCGTCGCCCTGCTGGGCCGCAACGGCGTCGGCCGTTCCACCACCTGCAAGGCCATCATGGGCGAGGTCGAGCCGCAGGGGTCGGTCAAGTTCAAGGGGCAGGAGATCGCCGGCAAGAAGGCCTATGAGATCGCCAAGCTCGGCATCGGCTACGTGCCCGAGAACCGCGACATCTTCAAAGGTCTGACCACCCGGCAGAACCTGATCCTGGGTCTGAAGCCCGGCCAGAAGGACGGTCAGGGCCGCTGGAAGATGCAGGACATGTTCGACATGTTCGAAAACCTCGCCCGTCGCGCCGATGTCGAGGCGACGGTGATGTCGGGGGGCGAACAGCAGATGCTGACCATGTGCCGCACCCTGATGGGCGACCCCGATTTCGTCATGATCGACGAGCCCACCGAAGGCCTGTCGCCGCAGATGACCCAGAAGGTGGCCGAGCTGTTGCAGGAGATCGCGCGGCGCGGCATCGCCACGCTGCTGGTCGAACAGAAGCTCGCCATCGCGATGGACATCGCCCACCGCGTCTATGTGATGGGCCATGGTCACGTGGTCTTCGAGGGAACGCCTGACGAACTGCGCGCCCGCGATGACGTGCGCAAGGAGTGGCTCGAGGTCTGAGCCACCCCCGAGATATCAGGCCTGTCCGGTCAGGAGGTATTCCAGATCGGGCAGGCTGTCCTTGCCGAAGAACATCTCCTGATCCACGAACATGGTCGGCGATCCGAAGACGCCGCGGGCCACCGCGGTCTCGGTATTCGCGATCAGCGCGGCTTTGACCTCCGGATCGTCCAGCCCCGCCAGAATCTCGGCCACCGGCAGCCCGGCTTCGATCAGCACGTCGCGGAACACCTCGGCGTCGCCCATCTGCTGGCCATGCAGCCACATCGCGTTGAAAATCGCCTCGATATAATCGCCTTCCCATGGCTTTCCCTGTGCGAAGACCGCGCCGCGCATCAGCTTCAGGGTATTGATGGGGAAATAGGGGTTGGCGTGATAGCGGATCCCGTGACGTGCGATGAAGCGTTCCATCTCGCGCGCCTGATAGGCCAGTTTGCCACGGATGTCGCGATAGCTGACCATCGGTGACTGATTGCCTGTCGCCTTGAAAATCCCGCCCAGCAACACCGGAACATAGCGCAGCCGCGCGTCGTGTCTTTCGGCCAGCGCCGGCAGCACACGATGCGCGAGATAAGCATTGGGACTACCAAAGTCATACATGAATTCAATGTCTTGCATCACCATGTTTCTCCATATGGGCGCAGGTCCATTTCAAAGGTCCAGGCGTCGCGGCTCTGGTGGTGAAGGGTCCAATAGGCCTCGGCGATCGAGGTGGGGTGCATCAGCGTGTCGGGCGGCAGGCTGTCAGGATCGCGGCCCGAGGCGGCGATGCGGTCGCGCACGAAATCGGTGTCGACGCCGGCGTCGATCACCAGATGCGCCACATGGATGTTCTGCGGCCCGAGTTCGCGCGCCAGGCTTTGCGCCAGATTGCGCAGCCCGGCCTTGGCCGAGGCGAAGGCGGCATAGCCGCTGCCGCCGCGCATCGAGGCGGTGGCGCCGGTGAAGAACAGGCTGCCCCGGCCGCGCGGCAACATATGGCGCGCCGCCTCCCGTCCGGTCAGAAAGCCGCCAAAGCAGGCCATTTCCCAGACCTTGCGAAAGACCCGCGCCGTGGTGTCGAGGATCGGGAAATAGACGTTGGCACCGACGTTGAAGATGACAAGTTCAATCGGGCCAAGGGTTTCCTCGATGGTCTTGAACACCTCGGCTACATTGTCCTCGTCGCGCGCATCCATCGAGAACCCGTAGGCATGACCTCCCGAGGCCTCGATCTCGGCCACCAGCGGCGCCAGCTTGTCGCCATTGCGGCGGCCGAGGCAGACGGTGAAGCCACCCGCGGCGAAGCGCTTGGCGATGGCCGCGCCGATATGGTCACCCGCGCCGACGATCAGGGCAACCGGGGTGCTCACAGCCGCCAGGCCTTCTGCAGCGCCGGACGGGCGAGAAGGCGATCGGCATAGGCGTCGAGATTGGGCAGGGCCGAGAAGTCGAGCTTCAGCATCTCGCGCGAGACGGTGACGGAATGGCCGGTCATGATATCGGCGGCGGTGAACTCGCCGGCCAGGTAATCGCGCCCCTCCATATGCGTCTCGACCGCCGTCAGCATCTGCGACAACAGCTTGATCGCGCGCTTGGCGTTGGCCTCGCTGCGGCGCTCGGGCGGCAGCAGGATGGTTTCCACCACGATGGTGTTGATCGGCGGCATGATCATGCCTTCGCAATAGTGGAACCATTGCAGGTACTGGGCGAATTCCTTCGTTCCCACAGGCGGTTGCAGGCGGCCGTTGCCATGCACCGCCAGCACCCATTCGACGATGGCGCCGCTTTCGAACAGGGTGATATCGCCATCCTCCAGGGCCGGCACCCGGCCCATGGGGTGAATTTTCCGATAGTCCGGGCTACGCATCTCAGGGCTGCCCAGTTGGAATTTCTCGATCTCATAGGGCAGGCCCAGCTCTTCCAGCAGCCAGGCGATGCGCACCGCGCGGGTGTTCTGCGCGTAGTAAAGTTTCATCTTCTTTCCCCCTCAAGTCTCCCGCGTGCCGTGAAAATTGACAAGGCACGCCCCTGTGGATATCGTAGCTTCAATTTTTGAAGGGAGTCAATGTGGCGCGTTCCGATCTGGCCGATACCAGCTGTCCAGTGTCCCGCGCGATTGAGCGGGTCGGCGATCCTTGGGTGTTGATCATCCTGCGAGAGGCCTTCCTTGGCACCCGAAAGTTCGACGATTTCCAAAGAAATACAGGCGCTTCTCCGCATGTGCTCAGTCTGCGGCTGAAACAGATGTGCGGCGATGGCATCCTTGCCAAGCGCGCCTATTGCGACAGCCCGCTGCGGTATGAATACCGGCTGACCGACAAGGGGCTCGAGCTTTGGCCGCTGATCATGGTGCTGCATGGCTGGGGCCAGAAGTGGCTGGGCGGGCAGGGTGTGATGTTGACTCACAAGGCCTGTGGCGCCCGCTTCGCGCCGCAACTGAGCTGTCCCGGTTGCGGTGCCCCCTTGACGGCGCGCGATGTGCGGGCCGAAATCAGCCCGGATTTCCAAACAGAGCGTGAACAGCGCGAAGAGGACCACCGATGACCGACACCAACCCCGATCTGATCCTGACCGACCATGGCGAGGGCATCACCGAAATCGGCCTGAACCGGGGGCCGGTCAATGCGCTGAGCCCGGAGTTCCTGATGGGCTTCGCCGCGCTGCTCGACCGGCTGGAGGCGGACGAGACGGTGCGCGCCGTGGTGATTTCCAGCCCACTCAAGGTGTTCTCGGCCGGGCTTGATCTGAAAGAGGCGCAGACCTTCGATCTGGCGCAGGAACAGGCCATCGTCGCGGCGCTGAATCTCGGTTTTCTGCGGCTTTTCACCTTTGCCAAGCCGGTGGTGGTGGCGGTCAACGGTGCGGCGCTTGCTGGCGGGCTGTTCTTCGTGCTGGCCGCGGATCTCCGCGTCGCGGGGCCCCGCGCCAGTTTCGGCCTGGCCGAGATCCGCGTCGGCGTCGATTTCCCGGTGGGGCCGATGGAGATCGCCCGCGCCACGCTCGATCCCAACGCGCTGCGTCGGTTGATGCTGACCGGCCAGCCGATCGCGGTGGATCACGCCCGCGACATCGGTCTGGTCGATATGCTGGTCGATGGCGGCGACACCGTGGTGGAACGTGCGGTCGAAGAGGCGCGCAAGCTCGCCCAATTGCCCTCGATCGCCTATGCCGCGGTCAAGCGTCAGATCCGCGAACCCGCTGTTTCCGCAATCGAAACGGCGATCTCGCAGGGCGCCAATGCCCCGGCAGAGGGCTGGTTCAATTCCCAGACCCGCGACGCCATGCGGCGCATGATCGGCTAAAGTGACGTGCCGTCACGTCGCTTGCGCGAATTGGTCGCGCGGGCGGCTCGACATCCCCTTGGAATCGCGGTCTGATACCCTCGGCGCGCGGCGGAGGATCCGCGCGATGAAAGATAGCCTGGCCGGCGGGGCCGCCGCCGGCATCAAGGGGGGAGACAATTCATGCAAGTGGCAAAACCGCAGGATCGCGGTTTCGACCCGGCCCGTCTGGCACGCATTGCCGACTGGATGGACGGCTATGTCGAGGATCGGAAATATCCCGGCAGCTCGGTCCTGATCGCGCGCGGCGGTGACGAGGTCTATTTCAACGCGACCGGCGAACGCAATCGCGAGGACGCGCTGCCGTTCACCCGCGACACGCTGGCGCGGATCTATTCGATGACCAAGCCGGTCACCTCGGTGGCGCTGATGATGCTGGTCGAGCGCGGGCTTTTCCCGCTGAGCGCGCCGGTCTCGGATTTCATTCCGGCCTTCAAGGACATGCAGGCGCTGATCCCCGGCGCCACCCGGATCGACCAGACCGAACCCAGCGCCGCGCCGACGCTGCAACAGCTTGCCACCCATACCAGCGGGTTGAGCTATCCGTTCAACCCCGGCGTTCTGGCCAAGGCGATGGACGAACAGGACATCCTGTTCAAACCGCATCGCGGCACCCTCGCCGACGAGGCCGACAGGGTAGCGGCGCTGCCCTTGTCGTTCCAGCCTGGGACGAGCTGGGAATATTCCGTCGGCATCGACATCCTCGGCCGGGTGGTCGAGGTCGCCTCGGGCAAGTCGCTGGCGCAGTTCTTCGAGGAAGAGATCTTCGCTCCCCTCGGCATGACCGAAACCGGCTTTCGCGTGCCGGAAGGCGTGGGCGATCGCTTTGCCTCGCTCTATACCCCGCTCACGGGGGACGCGATGGCGCTGAATTCGGCGGCGACCGGCGGCGACAGCCTGCGGCTGACCGACCGCGCCGGCAAATCGCCGTTCGAGATCGCCACGCTGCATTCGGGCGGCGGCGGTCTTGTCGGCACCATCGACGATTACATGAAATTCGTCGAAATGCTCCGCTCCGGCGGGGCGGCGGCGGGCGGGCGCATCCTCAGTCCCTCGACGCTTGAGTTCATGATGCGCAATCATCTGCCCGGCGATATCGCCTCGATGGGGCAGCGCAGCTTTGCGGAACAACCGATGGAGGGCATGGGCTTCGGCATCGGCGGCTCTGTGGTTCTGGAATCGGGACGGACCGGAGTGCCCAGCAATGTGGGCGATTTCTCCTGGGGCGGAATGGCCTCGACCTTCTTCTGGATCGACCGGGTTCTGGACGTCTCTGTGGTGTTCTTCACCCAGCTCGCCCCGTCCAGCTCTTACCCGAGCCGCGCCGAACTCAAAGCCCTGCTGCATGGAGCCATCGTTGAATGAGCGCCGAACATCCTGTCCTCTGGACCCCGACCCAAGCCCGCGCCGATGCCACCCGCATGGCCGCCTTCATCCGCTTTCTCGAAGATAAGCATGGCCTGACCTTTGCCGATTACGACACGCTCTGGGATTGGAGCGTGACCGATCTGGAAAGCTTCTGGTGGGCGATCTGGGATTTCTTCGACATCCCCGCCAGCGTGAAGCCTGAAAAGATGCTGGCCGAACGCAAGATGCCCGGCGCCGTCTGGGGCCCCGGGGCGCGGCTGAACTTCGCCGAGGTGATGCTGCGCGCCGCCAACGAGAAGCCCGACGCCCAGGCGCTGATCGTCAAGTCCGAGACCTTCCCGAGGAAGGAAATGACCTGGGGCGAACTCTCCGGTCAGGTGGCCAGCGTCGCCGCGCGCTTCCGTGCGCTGGGGCTGGGCAAGGGCGATCGCGTGGTTGCCATCCTGCCCAATACCGAACATGCGCTGATCGCCTGCCTTGCGGCCAGCAGCATCGGCGCCATCTGGTCGCTCTGCGCCCCCGACATGGGTCATGTCGCCATCCTCGACCGCTTCCGCCAGATCGAACCCAAGCTGATCGTGGCGCAGGACGGCTATGTCCACGCCGGCAAGATGATCGACCGGCGCGAGGTGCTGGCCGAGATCTTCGCGGGCCTGCCGACGCTGGAGCATCGGGTGATGCTGCCGGTGGTGGGCGATCTGCCCGAGGGCATGATCGGCTGGGACGATCTGACCGGCGACGATGCCGCGCCCTATTTCGAACAGGTGGAATTCGACCATCCGCTGTGGATCGTCTATTCCTCGGGCACCACCGGCAACCCGAAGCCGATCGAGCACGGCCATGGCGGCATCATCCTCGAGGGCTGCAAGCAGTCGCTGCATCAGGATCTGACCGATCAGGACCGGTTCTGCTGGCTGACCTCTTCGGGCTGGATCATGTGGAACGCGCAATTGAACGCGCTGGGGCAGGGCGCAACGCTGGCCCTGTTCGATGGGGCGCCGAACCAGCCCGACATGCTGGCGCTCTGGCAATATGCGGCGGATGAAAAGCTGACCTATCTGGGGGTCGGTGCCGCCTATATCACCGTCTGCATCAAGGCCGGCATCCGCCCGCGCGAGGTGCTGGACCTGAGCGCGCTTCGCTCGCTCGGCACCACCGGATCGCCTTTGACCTCGGACGGCTATGACTGGATCTACGATGCGGTCGATCCCGACATCTGGCTGGCGCCGATCTCGGGGGGGACCGATCTCGCCGGCGCCTTCGTCTGTGGCAACCCGATGCTGCCGGTCCGCGCCGGAGAGATGCAGTGCCGGTCGCTCGGCAATGCGGTGCGCGCCTTCGATGATCAGGGCCATGAGCTGATCGGCGAGGTGGGCGAACTGGTCTGCACCGAACCCTTGCCGTCGATGCCGCTCTATTTCTGGGGCGACGAGGATGGATCGCGGTTGCATGACAGCTATTTCGACACCTATCCGGGCATCTGGCGCCATGGTGACTGGATCGAAATCACCCCGGAAGGCGGCGCGGTGATCTATGGCCGGTCGGATGCCACCATCAACCGCAAGGGGCTGCGGCTGGGATCGTCCGAGATCTATCGCGCGGTCGAGGGGCTGGAAGAGGTTCTGGACTCGATGGTCGTCGATCTTGAGTTCCTGGGCCGCGACAGTTTCATGCCGCTTTTCGTGGTGTTGGCGCCGGGTCTGGTGCTGGATGACACCATGAAGGACAAGATCAACGGCGCGATCCGCCACGCGATTTCGGCGCGCTTCATCCCCAATGAAATCATCCAGGTGGCCGAGATCCCGCGCACGCTCTCGGGCAAGAAGCTGGAAGTGCCGGTCAAGAAACTGCTGCTGGGGGCGAAGCCCGAGTCTGTCGTGAACCGGGACTCCATGGGCAACCCCGACAGTTTCAACGCCTTCATCGCCTATGCGGAGGCCCGCGAGCGGGCCGAGGCGCAGCGGGAGGCCTCATGACCGATGTTGCAACGGAGCTGCTGAACCTCCTTGATATCGAACAGCTCGAGGTCGACCTTTTCCGGGGCATCGGCACCGGGGGCGAGACCTCGAGGCGGATTTTCGGCGGCCATGTGATCGCCCAGGCCCTGGCCGCTGCCTATCGCACCGTGCCGGATCGGCTTTGCCATTCGCTGCACGCCTATTTCCTGCGGCCAGGCGACCCGTCGATCCCGGTGATTTACGAGGTCGACCGCGCCCGCGATGGCGGCAGCTTCACCACCCGGCGGGTGGTGGCGATCCAGCACGGCAAGCAGATCTTTCACATGTCCGCCTCTTTCCAGGTGGCGGAAGAGGGGTGGGACTATCAGCACCAGATGCCCCAGGTTCCCGGCCCCGAAGGCTTGCTGAACCGGGACGAGTTGCGCCGCCAATGGGTCGACCAGATCCCGGAAAAGCTGCGCGGCGATTTCCTGCGCCAGCGACCGATCGAGATCCGCGAGATCGAGCCGCGCGACATGATCACGCCGAAGCCGGCGGATGACCGTAACCACATCTGGGTCCGGATGCGCGCCGCCGCCGGAACAAGCGAGGCGATCCAGCAATGCCTGCTGGCCTATGCCTCGGACATGTATCTGCTGGGAACCTCGCTGCGTCCGCATGGGCTGACCTGGTTCACCGGCGAGATGATGACCGCAAGCATTGATCATTCCATGTGGTTCCATGCCCCGATCCATCTGGAGAACTGGCATCTCTACACGATGGACGCGCCCTTTACCGGCGGCGGACGCGGGTTCAACCGTGGCATGATCTTCACCCAGGACGGCAAGCTGGTGGCCAGCGTCGCGCAGGAGGGGCTGATGCGGGCCCATAAGCGCAAATGACCTGGGTTCCGGGCATGGAGCTGCGTGAGGAGTGGCTTGCGCAGGTGCGGGAAGAGGTGCTCGACCCCGAGCGCGAGATCGTCGATCCGCACCACCACCTGTGGCAGCGCGGCGGCACCGGTTACGAGCTGGAGCAACTGCGCGCCGATACCCAGGCGGGCCACAAGGTGGTGCAGACGGTCTATATCGAATGCCGGTCCTATTACGACCCGGCGGCAGATGCGCGCTTTGCCCCGGTGGGCGAAACCGCGCGGGTGGCCGACATGGCGCGCGAGACGGAAGGCGACCCCGCGCAGATCAGCGGCATCATCGCCTTTGCCGATCTGCGTGATCCCGATCTGGATGCAGTCATCGACGCGCATCTGGAGGCCGGGCAGGGGCTGGTGAAGGGGATCCGGCAATCCGGCGCCTGCGATCCGGAACCGGGCGCTCTGGCGATCCCCGGCCGCGGTGCGCCGGGGCTTTATGCCGATCCCGATTTCCGCCGCGGTCTGGCGCGGTTGGGCGAACGGGGGCTGACCTATGACACCTGGCATTACCACCATCAGGCCGAGGATTTCCTCGACCTGGTCAAGGCGGTGCCGGGAACGACCATCATCCTCGACCATTTCAGCACGCCGCTTGGCGTCGGCCGCTTCACCGGCCAGCGCGAGGCGATCTTTGCAAGGTGGCGGAAGGATATGGAGGCGCTCGCCGCCTGTCCGAATGTTGTGGCCAAGCTGGGCGGTCTGGCGATGCCGGACAACGGCTGGGGGTGGCTTGCGGCCGAGCAGCCGCCCGGTTCGGACGACTTCGTCGCGGCGCAGGGGGGGTGGTATCACCACATGATCGGCTGTTTCGGCGCCGATCGCTGCATGTTCGAAAGCAACTTTCCGGTCGACCGCACCGCGATTTCCTATCCGGTGCTGTGGAACGGTTTCAAGAAGATCGCCGCCGCCTACGACGAGGAGGCGCGCGATGCCCTGTTCGCGGGCACCGCGCGACGGGCTTACACCTTGCCTTCGACCCTGCCGCCGAAGCGCCGGTTCAACTTGCGCATGCCGCCGATCCAGCGGTCGTAATCGGTCGTCTTCAGCCGCATGTAATCCAGCACCTCCGGGTGCGGCAACACCAGGAAGGTCTCTGCCTCGATCGTCTTGAGGCAGGCCTCCGCCACCACTTCGGGCTCAAGCATACCGTCCATGGCGGCGACGCCTTCCTCGTGGCCGCGGGTCATTTCCGACCGCACCGCCTGCGGGCAGAGCACCGAGACCTTGATGCCCTGATCGCCATAGGTCAGCGCCAGCCATTCGGCGAGGCCCACGGCGGCGTGCTTGGTGACGCCATAGGGAGCCGATCCCACCTGGTTCAGCAGCCCGGCGGCCGAGGCGGTGTTCAGCAGATAGCCGCCGCCGCGCGCCGTCATCCGCGGCACCAGATGGCGCGCCGCCCAGACATGGGCCATGACGTTGATGTCCCAGATCCGTTGCCATTCGCTGTCCGGAACCTCGACGCCGCCGATCATCAGGATGCCGGCGTTCGAGCAGAACAGGTCGATCGGCCCGATTTCACTTTCCACCTTGTCGATCAGGCTGGCGATCTCGGCCTCGATACCGACGTTGCAGCCCATGGCGACGCCGCCGATCTCTGCCGCGACCTTCTCGGCCCCGGCGAGGTTCAGGTCGGCGCAGATCACGCATTTCGCGCCGGCCCCGGCGAAGCGGCGCGCCAATGCGGTGCCGATGCCGCTGGCCGCTCCGGTGACGACGACGATCTTGTCCTTGATATCCATGCTCTGCTCCTTATGCCCACATGTTCGAGCCGCCGCAGACGGTCAGCGCCTGGCCGGTCATGTAACGGCTGGCGTCCGAGGCAAGAAAGACCGCCAAGCCTTTGAAATCTTCGGGTTCCCCCAGGCGCCGCAGCGGAATCTCGGCGGTGATCTTCGCCGCCACCTCGGGCTTGTCCCACAGCTCGCGGGCGAAATCGGTGCGGATCAGCCCGGGACAGATGGCGTTCACCCGGATGCCCTTGGGGCCGAATTCGGCGGCCAGATTGCGCACCAGACCGATCAGTGCCAGTTTCGACATGCCGTAGGTGCCCAGCGTCAGCGAAGGCTTGAAGGCCCCGACAGAGGAGGTGAACATCATCGAGCCCTTGCCCTTGGCCGCCATGTCCGGCGCCACCAGCTGCGCCAGCCACAGGTTCGACTGGACGTTGGCCTTCATGGTCTTTTCATAAGCCTCGTCCGGGATTTCCGAGGTCGGGCCATAGTAGGGGTTCACCCCCGCATTCCCCACCACGATGTCGATTGGCCCGGCCTTGGCGCGGGCGGTTTCGACCAGCGCGGCGAGCTGATCCTTGTAGCCGACGTTGCAAGCCACCGGAATCGCGCGCTCGGCGCCGACGGCGGCGTTGATCTCGGCTGCGGCCTCGTCCAGCCGGTCCTGCTTGCGCGCCGAGATCACCACTGTCGCGCCCTGTTCGGCCAGTGCAGTGGCCATCTGTTGACCCATGCCCTTGGAGGCCCCGGTCAGCAGCGCGACCTTTCCAGAAAGATCGAATAAACTCATTTGGATGTTCCTTGTTCCTTATGCTCTTCTCAGACCGTCTGCGCGGTCAGACAGGCGGCCTGGAGGCCACGCCGGTCGATCTTGTCGGTGGCGCCACGGGGCAGGGGTTCCGCTTGCATCCAGATGCGTTCTGGCACCTTGAAATGGGCGATATGGTCGCGCAGGAAGGCTTGGATATCGGCCTCCTCGGCGCTATGGCCCGGGCGCAGTTGCACGCAGGCGCCGACGACTTCACCCAACCGCTCGTGCGGCAGGGCGAAGGCGCAGGCCTCGGCCACCGCCGGATGACGGTGCAGCGCGCCTTCGACGTCGAGACAGGCGATATTCTCGCCGCCGCGGATGATGATGTTCTTCTTGCGATCGACGATGGTGACAAAGCCGTCCTCGTCGATCTGGCCAAGATCGCCGGTGCGCAGCCATCCCTGTTGCAAAGTGGCGGCGGTTTCAGCCGGTTTATTCAAGTAGCAACGCATGTTGCAGGGGCTTTTTACCGCAATCTCGCCGACCTCTCCCTGCGGGACATCCTGACCGTCGTCGTCAAGAAACCGCAATTCCTGAACAGGTGGATACAGCCGTCCGGCCGCGCCGGGGCGAGAAAGATAATCCTGTCCCTGCATCCCGGTTCCGAGCGCGTTTGTCTCGGTCATGCCCCAGCCGGTGGCGACATCCGCCGTGGGAAAGCTCTCATGCAACTCGCCGACTTGGGAGGCGGGGCGTTTGGCTCCACCGGCGCCAATGTAGTCGAGCGTTTCCAGCGTCTCTCCCATCCGGCGAGCGGCCTCGATCAGATCTGCGCTTTGGGTTGGAACACCCAGAAAACGTGTGATTTTCTCATCCCTGATCAGACGAACGGCAGCCTCGGCATCCCAACGATCCATCACCACCAGCTTGGCGCCCGCCGGCAGGCTCAGCAGAAAGATCGGGTGTGTTGCCGTGACATGGAACAGCGGCGTCGCAACCAAGCCAACAGAACGTGGCGCGGGCGTCGGCGTTACCTTGCCGGGATTGAGTTTCGGGGCCACGAGCGTTGCCATCAACCAGCTATAGACGGCGTTCACCGCGCCGCGATGGGTCTGCACCACGCCCTTGGGCGCGCTCGTCGTCCCGGAGGAATACATGATGGTGAAATCGTCATCAGGATGGATGTCGACGGTCGGCCAATCGGCCGGTTGCTGATCCGCCATCAGATCGGAAAAGCCTTGATCGCCAATGGCTTCGGCGTCGCGAACGCCAATCAGCTGCAGCTTTCGATCCCGGGCCAGCGGCCGCAGACGCTCCAACCGCTTGGCATCGGCGAAAATCAGGTGAACGTCGGCGTCCTGAACCGCATACTCCAGTTCTTCCGTGGTCCACCAGGCGTTCAGGAAGACGGCAATGCCACCGAGCGAAACCGTGGCCATGAAGACCAGCAAAAGCTCGGGACAATTGCGCATGGCGATGCCGACGCGATCACCTTTTCCGACGCCGAAACGTTCCGAAAGAACGGCAGAGAGGCGTTTGATATCGTTGCAGAATTCATCATAGGTCCAGCGCTCGTCGCCGAAGACCAGATAGTCTGCGGCACCATCGCCCTGAGCGGCGCGGCTGTGCTGCAGCAGCTCGCGGATCGTTTGCGGCGTATTGGCGAAGGCCTTGTAGGTCACACCGCGGATGTCGACTTCGGTGGTTTCGAAGATCGGATTTTCAGCAGTGACCGCAGCCACCGCGTCCTGAAACGACAATGCCGTCATCTGCGCAGCTCCCGCATCCGCAGGGCGGTTTTGTTGTGCATGGTTGTCCTCCCAAACAAACCAGGTCGACGCCAAAGAACGGCGCGACTCTTGCTCCTCCGGGCAGAAGGTTAGACGGGATTGTCAGACGTGCCAATACCGCACATCGGAATGGTATTCCGCATGACCACAGGGAAAGCTTGTGCTCGGGTGGTTGCGGGGCGCGCCTCAAAACCTTGAGAAATTGTTGAATTTCAGATGGATAAGGAAGGTTCCTGGGCGTCTGTCTGTGGTAAATAATTACATAATACTGATTATGAGATAATCGTATGGGTCAAAGATGGGGGTAACGGACGTTCCGTTACCCCCTGTTTTCTAGGCCGCGCTCTTGCTGCCGCCGGGCGCATGTTCGCGTTCGATCAGCGCGACGAAGGCATCATATTGCGACAGGAACACCTGGCCGCTGAGCTCGTCGAGGAAATGGCTGCACTTCAGCCGGTCCATCACCGGGCCCTTCACCTCGGACAGATGCAGCTTGATACCCTGGTCCGCCAGCCGGTGATTGATCGCCTCCAGCGACTCCAGCGCGCTCAGGTCCACCTCGTTCACCGCCGAACACATCAGGACGACGTGCTTGATCTCATCCTTGTTGCGGTAGACCCGTGCGAGGATCAGATCCTCCATCCGTCGCGCATTGGCGAAATAGAGGCTTTCGTCGATCCTGAGCGTCAGCACGGCGGGATCGGTGATCACCTTGTGACGCAGCACGTTGCGGAAATGCTGGCTGCCCGGCACCTGCCCGACCTCGGCCACATGTGGCCGCGAGGTCTTCCAGACGAAAAGCGCCAGCGACACCAGAACCCCGGCCGCCACGCCGATTTCCACCCCGACGCCAAGGGTCAGCAGAATGGTGACCAGCACGGCGGTGAAATCCGCCTTGGAATAGCCCCAGGCGCGGCTCAGGATCTGCAAATCGACCAGCGACAGCACCGCGACGATGATGGTGGCGGCCAGCGTCGCCTTGGGCAGGAAGAACAGCAGCGGCGTCAGCAACAGCGCGGCCAGCAGCAGCCCCACGGCGGTAAAGGCGCCAGCCGCCGGCGTTTCGGCCCCCGCGTCGAAGTTCACCACCGATCGGGCGAAGCCGCCGGTCACCGGATAGCCGCCCGACAGGCCCGAGGAGATATTGGCAGCCCCCAGCGCGATCAGCTCCTGATTGGGCTCGATGCGCTGCTTGCGCTTGGCCGCCAGCGTCTGCGCGACCGAGACGCTTTCGACATAGCCGATGATCGAGATCAGGATCGCCGGCACCAGCAGCGCCCCCAGCGTGCCGAAGTCGATGGTCGGCAGGCCCAGCGGCGGCAGCCCGGTCGGAACCTGGCCCACCACGGCGACACCGGCGCCAGGCAGATCCAGCGCCCAGGCGGCGACGGTGGTGCCGATCACGGCAAAGACCGGCCCCACCCGCGCGATGGTCGAAGCCGTCTTGGCGCTGATCCCGAAGGTGGCTTTCAAAAGCCCTGCCAGCCCCTTGCGCACCCAGAACAGGAACCCCAGCGCGATCAACCCGATCACCAGCGTCGGCCAGTTCACATTCGGCAGTTGCCGGATGATCTCGGTCAGGATTTCCGGCAGCGTATGACCGCCGGCCTTGATGCCGAGGATATGTTTCGCCTGGCTCGCCGCGATCAGGATGCCCGAGGCGGTGATGAAGCCCGCGATCACCGGATGCGACAGGAAATTCGCCACCACCCCCAGCCGCAGCAGCCCCATGGCCAGCAGGATCAGACCCGAGACCAGTGCCAGAACGGCGGCGGCGGCGGTGTAATCGGCGACGCTCTGCAAGCCCAGCGGCGCCAGGGCCGAGGCGGTCATCAGCGAAACCACCGCCACTGGCCCGACCGCGAGCGCCCGGCTGGTGCCGAAGATCGCATAGAAGACCAGTGGCAGGATCGAGGCATAGAGCCCGACCTGCGCCGGCAGCCCGGCCAGCAGCGCATAGGCCAGCGATTGCGGGATCAGCATGATGGTGACGATCACCGCCGCGATCAGATCGCCGGTCAGCTCGGTCCGGCCGTAGCTGCGGCCCCAGTCCAGGATCGGAAGATAGGATTTCAGCCGCGCCAGGCTGGAGGAAGAGGTGGTCAAAGAATGTCCTTTCCTTCTGTCCGCGCGCCAACGCGGGGGCGTATCCCCTGCCCCTCAGGCTTGGCAAGCCATGGTGGGCAGAAAGCGGGATATCGAATACATATTAGGTTTTCTATATATTTACAGCACCCCGATTGTGAAGGGGCGTTGCAGGCAGAATTGCCGCAGTGGTGAAAATGAGAAAAGGCCGGGGAAACCCCGGCCTTTTCAAAAGCTTGTGATCGCAAGCGATCAGAAGAACGCTTGCAGCCCGGTCTGCGCCCGGCCCAGGATCAGCGCGTGCACGTCATGGGTGCCCTCATAGGTGTTCACCGTCTCGAGGTTGATCATGTGGCGGATCACCTGGAATTCCAGGCTGATGCCGTTGCCGCCGTGCATGTCGCGCGCCATCCGGGCGATATCCAGCGCCTTGCCGCAGTTGTTGCGCTTGATGATCGAGATCATCTCGGGCGCCGCCTTGGCCTCGTCCATCAGCCGGCCGACGCGCAGCGCCGCCTGCATCCCGAGCGAGATTTCGGTCTGCATCTCGGCCAGTTTCTTCTGGTAAAGCTGGGTTTGTGCCAGCGGGCGGTTGAACTGCTTGCGGTCCAGACCATATTGGCGCGCCGCGTGCCAGCAGGTCTCGGCCGAGCCCATGACACCCCAGGCGATGCCATAGCGGGCGCGGTTGAGACAGCCGAACGGCCCCTTCAGCCCCTGCACATGCGGCAGCAGCGCATCCTCGCCGACCTCGACGCCTTCCATCACGATCTCACCGGTGATCGAGGCGCGCAGGCTGGCCTTGTTCTGGATCTTCGGCGCGCTGAGGCCCTTCATGCCCTTCTCCAGCACGAAGCCGCGGATCTTGCCGTCATGGGCGTCGGATTTCGCCCAGACCACGAAGACATCGGCGATCGGCGCGTTGGAGATCCACATCTTGGTGCCGGTCAGACGATAGCCGCCGTCGATCTTCTCGGCCCGGGTCTTCATCCCTGCAGGGTCCGAGCCCGCATCGGGTTCGGTCAGGCCGAAACAGCCGATAAATTCACCCGAGGCGAGCTTGGGCAGATATTTCATCCGCTGCTCTTCCGAGCCATAGGCATAGATCGGGTACATCACCAGCGAGCTTTGCACCGACATCATCGAGCGATAGCCGGAATCGACCCGCTCGACCTCACGCGCGACCAGCCCATAGGAGACATAGCCGGCGCCGATGCCGCCATATTGTTCCGGCAGGGTGACGCCCAGCAGGCCCATCTCGCCCATCTCGCGGAAGATTTCCGGATCGGTCTCTTCCTTCTCGAAGGCGGCGAGCACGCGCGGCTGCAGGTTCTCCTGCGCATAGGTGCGCGCGCTTTCCGAGATCATGCGTTCTTCTTCAGTCAGCTGATCGATCAGGCGGAACGGGTCGGCCCAGTCGAACGACGACAGGTCCGGGGCGTCCTTGGCCTTGAGCGTGGGGCGGGTCATGCGGGGAACCTCCTAGGGTCATATGCGTTTGCAGGGGCAATACCACAGGGTTTGCGCAAGAAACAGCAAGACATTCGCATGGTTTCATGAGTAAACCGCATACATGATTGCGCCACGCCGATTCCTCCCCTCGATCGCCTCGCTCCGCGCCCTCGAGGCGCTGGACCGGCTCGGCTCTGCCTCCGCCGTGGCGGAGGAGCTGAGCCTGACCCAAAGTGCGGTCAGCCGGCAGCTGCAGACGCTGGAAACCCAGATGGGGGTGGAGCTGATCCAGCGCAGCCGCAAGCGGCTGACGCTGACGCCCGCCGCGCGGGACTATGTGGCCGAGATCCGCCCTGCCCTGCATCAGATCGCCCAGGCCTCGATGCGGCTGCAGGTGCCGCAGGCCGGTGGCGCGCTGAACCTCGCCATCCTGCCGTCTTTCGGCATGCGCTGGCTGATGCCGCGGCTGCCGGATTTCGCCCGCGCCCACCCGGAGGTCACCATCAACATGTCGACGCGGCTGCATCCCTTCGCCTTCGCCAGCGAACCCTTCGATGCCGCGATCCATTTCGGGAGCGGCGACTGGCCGGGCACCGAACGGATGCTGCTGAAGTTCGAACAGATGTTGCCGGTCTGCGCGCCGGGTCTCTGGCAGGGGCGCGCCAGCGGCGATCCCCGCGCGCTTCTCAGCATGCCGCTCCTGCACATCCAGACCCGCCCGCGCGCCTGGCAGGAATGGTTCGCGCTGAAGGGCGTCGCCAGCTCCGGCGCGGTGCCGGGCACCGTTTATGACCAGTTCTCCGCCATCATCCAGGCGGCGCTGCACGGGCTGGGCGTGGCGCTGCTGCCCGACTATCTGGCCGAACAGGATCTGGCCTCGGGCCGGCTGATCGCGCCTTGCGGCCCTCCGGTCGAGATGCAGGGCGCCTATTATCTGGTCTGGCCACAGGAAAAGGCCCGCCACCGGCCGCTCAGCCTCTTCCGCGACTGGCTGGCGACCCAGGCCCAGCCCGAGGATCTGCTGCCGCGCTGAGCCGTCGCAAGCCTCCGGCAAAGGGTACCGCGCAGCGCCCTTTTTCTAGCTGAAAATATCCCCGCCGGAGGCTCCGACGGGGACCTGTTCATGAGGTTGGAAAGGCTGGGCGGGACAGCGCGGCCATCCCCGGGGCGACGCCCGTTCGCTCCTGAAACACTCCCCCGGAGTGTTTCCAAGACGGGGCGTACCCCCGGGGCTTACCCCGGGGCTACGCCCGTTCGGCGCTGAAAACGGTCCACTGGACCGTTTTCCGGGCGCGCCTCACCCCAATGCGTACCCTGCGCCGCGGACGGTGCGGACGGGGTCCTCGCCACCGTGCTGGGTCAGCGCCTTGCGCAACCGGCCGATATGCACGTCGACCGTTCGCGTATCGACATAGATATCGCGGCCCCAAACCCGGTCCAGCAGCTGTTCGCGCGACCAGACCCGACCCGGTTTCTCCATGAAGGTCGACAGCAGCCGGAACTCGGTCGGCCCCAGTTTCAGCGGCTTTTCCGAGCGGCTGACCTTATGGGTCTCGGCGTCGAGCACGATATCCTCGAACTCCAGCCTCAACCCCACGGTCGAGGGGCGCACCCGGCGCAGCTGGCTGCGCACCCGCGCCATCAGCTCGATCACTGAATAGGGTTTGACGACGTAATCGTCCGCCCCGGTCTCCAGTCCGCGCACCTTGTCGACCTCTTCCGACCGCGCCGAAAGCATGATGATCGGGATGCCCCGCGTCTCCGGCCGGGTTTTCAACCGCCGGCAGACCTCGATCCCCGAGAGGTTCGGCATCATCCAGTCGAGCACGATGATATCCGGAGCATCCTCCTCGACCAGAAGCAGCGCCTCTTCCCCGTTTTCCGCCTTCAGAACACGGAAACCTTCGGCTTCGAGGTTATAGGCCAGTACCTCCCGCTGGGCCAGTTCGTCCTCGACCACTAGAACTGTCGGCTGATCCGCCGCCATCTTATCCCTCCAGTACGCTGACAGAGGTGTCGTCAGCTTTCACACGGGTCTCTTCCGGGCGTTGGCCGGTCACCAGATAGATCACCTGTTCGGCGATGCCGGTGACATGGTCGCCCATGCGCTCGATATTCTTGGCGATGAAATGCAGATGCATGCAGGCGGTGATGCTGCGCGGGTCTTCCATCATGAAGGTGAGGAATTCGCGGAACAGCGCGTTGTACATCTGGTCGACCTCGCGGTCGCGTTCGATCACGTCCTTGGCCAGCTCGACGTCGCGCTGGATATAGGCGTCGAGCGCGTCCTTGAGCATCAGCTCGACCTCGCGCGCCATCCGCCTGAGCGAGGCGGTCGAACCGTTGACGGGCGGCAGTTGCGTCAGCACGCCGGTGCGCTTGGCGATGTTCTTGGCGTAATCGCCGATGCGTTCGAGATTGCCGCTGATCTTCATCACCGTCAGCACCAGCCGCAGGTCGCCTGCGGTGGGGGCCCGCAGCGCCAGGAGGCGTGCGGTTTCCTCGTTGATCATCACCTCCAGATCGTCGATGGCGGCATCGCCCGCGCGGACCTTTTCGGCCTGCTCGACGTCGCGCGCCTCAAGCGAACTTGCGGATTCGAGGATGGCCTCCTCGACGAGACCACCCATTTTCATGATGCGGGCCTGAATGCCCTCAAGATCCCGGTCAAAGACCTTGGTGATATGTTGCTCCGGCATGTCTTGTCCTGTCTCGCTTACCCGATCCGCCCGGTGATATAGCTCTCGGTCCGGGGGTCGATGGGGTTGGTGAAAATCTGGCCCGTCTCGCCGAACTCGACCAGATTGCCGAGGTGGAAGAAGGCGGTTTTCTGGCTGACGCGCGCGGCCTGCTGCATCGAGTGGGTGACGATCACCACGGAATAGCTCTGCCGCAGCTCGTCGATCAATTCCTCCACCTGGGCGGTGGCGATCGGGTCGAGCGCCGAACAGGGCTCGTCCATCAGCAGAACCTCGGGTTCGGTCGCGATGGCGCGGGCGATGCACAGCCGCTGCTGCTGACCGCCCGACAGCCCGGTGCCGGGCGCGTCCAGCCGGTCCTTGACCTCTTCCCAGATGGCGCCGCGCCGCAGGCTCTTCTCGACGATCTCGTCCAATTCGGCCTTGTTGCGGGCCAGCCCGTGAATGCGCGGCCCATAGGCGATATTGTCATAGATCGACTTCGGGAAGGGGTTCGGCTTCTGGAACACCATGCCGACCTTGGCGCGCAGCTGCACCGGATCGACCTTCGGGTCGTAGATGTTTTCGCCGTCGAGCAGGATCTCTCCCTTGACTTTGCAGATGTCGATGGTGTCGTTCATCCGGTTCAGGCAGCGCAGAAAGGTCGACTTGCCGCAGCCCGACGGGCCGATGAAGGCGGTCACCGTCTTGTCCTCGATATCGACGTTGACGTCCTTGATCGCATGGCTGTCGCCATAATAGACCTGAACATTGCGCGCCGAGATCTTCGTAACCTGCTGCTCCACGGTCTTCTCCGTTGTTGCGATATCGTACATGGCTCTTTCCTATACCTCTTACCAGCGGC
Source organism: Pseudodonghicola sp. (assembly GCF_048268305.1). Lineage (NCBI taxonomy): Bacteria > Pseudomonadati > Pseudomonadota > Alphaproteobacteria > Rhodobacterales > Paracoccaceae > Pseudodonghicola > Pseudodonghicola sp. The sequence goes on along the minus strand of NZ_JBLWVT010000005.1, from coordinate 127,174 downwards.
GCTCGAAACGGCGGCGCAGGATGACAGCCAGGGTGTTCATGGTGACCAGGAAGACCAGCAGGATGATGATCCCGCCCCAGGCCCGCTCATAAAAGGCCGGGTCTGCCCGTTTCGCCCATTCATAGATTTGTGCCGGCATTGCCGAGTTCGGCGCCAGCAGGCCGGCGGCGATGCTGTCCGGCGGGTTGGAGGCGATGAAGCCCACCATGCCGATCAGCAGCAGCGGCGCGGTTTCCCCCAGCGCCTGCGCCAGGCCGATGATGGTGCCGGTCAGGATGCCCGGTGCGGCCAGCGGCAGCACGTGGTGAAACACCGCCTGCATCTTCGAGGCCCCTACCCCCAGCGCCGCGTCGCGGATCGAGGGCGGCACCGCCTTCAGCGCGGCGCGGGTCGAGATGATGATGGTCGGCAGCGTCATCAGCGTCAGCACCAGGCCACCGACCAGCGGCGCCGACATCGGCAGGTGCATGTAGTTGATGAAGACCGCCAGCCCGAGGATCCCGAAGACGATCGAGGGCACCGCCGCGAGGTTCGAGATATTCACCTCGATCACATCGGTCCACCAGGCCTTGGGGGCGAATTCCTCAAGAAAGATCGAGGCGGCCACACCGATCGGCAGCGACAGCGCCAGCACCACCAGCATCATGAACAGCGATCCCAGCATCGACGTCCCGATCCCGGCGGCCTCGGGGCGTTGGTCAGAGGCGTCGGAGCCGAAGATGAAAGACGGGTTGAAGGACTTCTTGATCACCCCGGCCTTGATCAGCTGGTCGGCGAAGTCGAGCTGCGCGGCCGAGATGTTCTTGTCGTTCTCGATGCTCTGGCGCGACACCCGGCCTTTCATGTAGCCATCGACCCGGCTGTTGGCGAAAAAGCGGAAGCTGACCGTCTGGCCGATCTGGTCGGGATGTTCGATCACATAGTCGCGCAGTTGCGCCGGGGCACCCTTGGACAGCAATTCTGCCATATCCTTGGATTTCAGCCCGCTCTTCAGCCCCAGCGCGTTCACCTTGGCCTCGAAGGCTTTCTGGATCAGCGGCGCATAGCCGAAGGTCGACACCTTCTTGATCTCCTCGATATCGCGGCTGCCCTTCTTGTCGAGCTTGGTGGCGTCGAGGGTGACATCGAGCGTGATGAAGGTCTGGGTGAAGGCGCTGTAGCCGTTGCCGACGATGTTGAAGACCAGGATCACCAGCATCACCAGCCCGACCCCGATGGCGGCGATGCCATAGGCCTGGAACCGGCGTTCGGCGGCGTTGCGTCGTTTGGTCCGGGCGGTCAGCTTCAGCAGCGTCTCGCCGTGTTTGCGCGGCGTGGAGCCTTGGTGGCTGATATCGGTCATTCGTACTGCTCCCGGTATTTGCGCACGATATAGAGCGCGAGAACGTTCAGCCCCAGCGTCAGGACAAACAGCGTGATGCCGAGGGCGAAGGCGACCAGCGTCTCGGCGCTGGCGAAATCGGTGTCGCCGGTCAACTGGCTGACAATCCGGGTGGTGATCGTGGTCATCGATTCCAGCGGGTTGAGCGAGAATTTGGCGATCGCGCCGGCGCCCATCACCACGATCATGGTTTCACCGATGGCGCGCGAGGCGGCCAGAAGGATGGCGCCGACGATCCCCGGCAGCGCCGCCGGCAGCACCACTTGGCGCACGGTTTCGGATTTGGTGGCGCCAAGACCCAGCGAGCCGTCGCGCATGGCCTGCGGCACCGCGTTGATGATGTCGTCCGACAGCGAGGAGACGAAGGGGATCAGCATGATGCCCATCACCAGGCCCGCCGTCAGCACCGAGGTCGCCCCGGACATCCAGTCGACGCCCAGCAGCCCTTCGGGCCCGTTGCCGAAGATGCTGACCAGCGCCGGCCCCACCGTCAGCAGCGCGAAGAGACCGTAGACGATGGTGGGAATGCCGGCCAGGATCTCCAGCAGCGGCTTGGCGAAGGCACGGACATGGCCGTTGGCGTATTCCGACAGGTAGACGGCGGCGAAGAGCCCGACCGGCACCGCCACCAGAAGCGCGATGAAGGAGATATAGAGCGTGCCCCAGAGCAACGGCAGGATCGAAAGCTCGCTGTCGCCGCGGAAGTTCGGCGCCCAGGTGCTGCCGAAGAAGAAATCCACCCAGCTGTGCAGCTTGAAGAAGTTGATGGTCTCGAAGAACATCGACAGCACGATGCCGATGGTGGTCAGGATCGCCAGCGAGGCCGCCAGTACCAGCAGCGCCAGCAGGCCCTTTTCGACCACGTTGCGGGCGCGGAAATCCTTGTCGGTGCGCAGCCAGGCAAAGCCGAAGCCGCCAAGCGCCAGCAGGCTGACGACGATCACCATGGCGAGATGCCCGGTGGCGTTGATTGCGCGATAGTGCTGCGCCGCCAACAGGACCTCGGGCCGCACGTCGGAGCCGAGCGCCACGCCCAGCTCGCCCAGGCGGCCGCGCAGGTCGGTGAACTCGGTGCGGATGTTGCGCGCCTCGGTCTCGCTCAGCGCCCCCTGATCGACGGCGATATCAAGACCTTCGGCGACACGGCGGACATCGCTCATCACCAGGCCGCGGGTCGAGCTTTCCGGGATCGCCTGCGCCGGGATCAGCTTCGACACCTGATTGTCGACGATGATCGGCTGCGCCAGCAGCCACAAGGCAAGCACGAGGAGTGCCGGCACCAAGGTCGTCAGCAGGACGTTTGCGCCGTAATAGTTCGGAAGGGAATGAAGGTCGCGGACATTGCCGCCGGCACTGTGCAGGGCGCGGGCGCGTCCGGCCAGAAATCCGAGGGCGGCAAGCGCGAGGACGAAGACAACGAGCCAGAGGGTCGGCATCAAGGGCTCCAATCGAGGCGGGCGAAAATTCGGGAACAACAAGAAGGACCGGGACGGCAGGCGCCGTCCCGGTCCCAGGGGGCAATTACATATTGCCGCCCATCACGACTTCATCGGCCACGGCCTCTTGGGTCTTGGCCAGCTCCGGATCGGAGACCAGGCCATAGGCAGCCAGCGGGCCATCGGGGCCGGCGATCTCGTCGGAGACGAAGAACTCAGCGAATTCCTTCAGGCCGGGGATCACGCCGATGTGGGCTTTCTTCACGTAGAAGAACAGCGGGCGCGACACCGGGTAGTCACCCGAGGCGATGGTCGCGGTCGACGGAACGATGCCCGACATGGTGGCGACTTGCAGCTTGTCGGTGTTGTTTTCGTAGAAGGCCAGGCCGAAGACGCCGATGCCATCCTTGTTGGAGTCGATGCGGGCCAGGGTTTCGGTGTAGTCGCCGTCGATGTCGACCGACTTGCCGTCGGTGCGCAGGGCGATACAGGCTTTCTCGGCAGCTTTCTTGTCGTCGCCATTGGCGGCGGCGAAGGCGGCGAAATCGCCGGTTTCTTCACAGCCGGCCAGGATCACCTTCTCTTCGAAGACTTCGCGGGTGCCATGCTTGGTGCCGGGGATGAAGGCCTGGATCGGTTGCGCCGGGAAGGCCGGGTTCACGTCTTTCCAGGTGGTGTTCGGGTTGTCGATGATCTTGCCGTCGACGACGATCTTGTCCGACAGCGCCTTGTACCAATCGGCCGGGGTGAATTCGAACTTGTTGCCGTTGATGTCGCTGGCGAAGACGATGCCGTCATAGCCGATGCGGACTTCCATGATGTCGGTCACGCCGGCGTCGGCGCAGGCCTTGATTTCCTTGTCCTTGATCTTGCGCGACGCGTTGGCGATGTCGATGGTGTTTTCACCGACGCCTTCGCAGAAGCGCTTGAGGCCGGCCGACGAACCGCCCGATTCCACGACCGGGGTCGGGAAGTCGAAGTTTTCGCCGAAGGCTTCGGCGACGATCGACGCATAGGGCAGCACGGTCGAGGAACCGGCAATCTGCACCTGGTCGCGAGCGGCGGCAGCGGTGGCCGAAACGGCGCCGAGAGCCAGCGCGGAAACCGTCAGTTTCACAAAGGACATGTCTGTCTCCTTGGGTAAGGTCAAAAGCGATCACCCCCATGATGATCTTGCCGCATCTCCTAGAGAGGCAGCATGTGCCTTTTGTGACGTACATGTAACAGTTAGATGACAAACGAGGGGTGTGCCGCCGCTTCGAACCAGAAAATCGCGCATGGAAAATGACTTATGGTTGTCTAGATTTCTGCGACAACTGAGGGACAAGTCCGGTTACTTCGGTAAAATAACCGTAAAAACAGCACCTTGCCCCAGCTCGCTTTCGACCCGCAGGCGACCGCGGTGGCGGTTGACGATGTGTTTGACGATCGCCAGCCCCAGGCCGGTTCCGCCAAGCTGTCGTGACCGATGGTTGTCGGCGCGATAGAATCGTTCGGTCAGCCGCGGCAGGTGGACGGGATCGATTCCCGGCCCCTTGTCGATCACCTGCACCCGTGCGGCCGCCGCCCGCACCGCCGGATCGCGCTCGGAAGAGGTCAGCACCAGATCGACCCGCCCGCCCGAGGCGCCGTATTTGATCGCGTTCTCCACCAGATTGGTGAACACCTGCCTCAACTGGTCGGGATCGCCCGTCACCTCGACATCCTCTTCAGGCGCGGTCAGATGCAGCACCACGCCGGCCTCCTCGCCCAGCGGGCGCAGGGTATGGAGCGTGTCTTCCAAAGTCTGGGTCAGGTTGACCTGTTCCTTCGGCCGCACCCTTTCGTCGCTTTCGACCCGGTTCAGCGACAGCAGGTCGCCGACCAGCCGGTTCATCCGGCTCGCCTCGCCCTCCATGATGCCCAGAAAGCGGTCGCGGGCAATCGGGTCGTCCTTGGCGGCGCCGCGCAGGGTTTCGATGAAGCCCATCAGCGCGGTCAGCGGCGTGCGCAGCTCGTGGCTGACGTTGGCGACGAAGTCGCGGCGCATCTGCCCGGCCTGTTCCAGATGGGTAACGTCCTGAAAGCTGACCAGCACGGCCCCGCCCTGCACTGCGCCGATGCCGCGAACATAGCGGCAGGTGACGTCATAGGTGGTGTCCTGCGCGCCGTCGTTCGACAGGTGCCGCGCCGTGTGCGGGCGTTTGTCGCGCAGGCCGGCCTCGATCGCGTCCAGCACCTGCGGCTGGCGCAGGATGGTGGCGAAGTGCCGGCCGATGATCTGCTGGCCGAGCAGCGTCAGCGCCTCGGCATTGGCGGCGATGATGCGCTCGGACTGGTCCACCAGCAGCGCCGGCAATGGCATTGCCGCGAGGAAATCGGAAATCAGATCGTTCAGCATTTAGTCTCCCTCCCCGGAGTCGTCCGGGCACCCTGCCGCATCAATGTAACTATGATGCGGCAAGCGCCGCGGCGACGGCCTCAGAGAAGATGGATTTCAGCGCCTCGGGTTCTTCCAGCCCGACGGAGACGCGGAAGAACCCTTCCGACAGGCCGAGCGCGGCGCGCTCCGCCTCGGTCAGTGCCCGGTGCGAGGAGGAGGCGGGATGCGACAGCGTGGTGCCGATATCGCCCAGCGTCGGCGCGAAACACAGCCCTTCCGCCCCGCGGGTGAAGGCATTGGCGGCAGCCCGCCCGCCCTCCAGCTCGAAGCTGACCATGTTGCAGCCCCGCTCGTTCAGCAGCGCCTGTGCGCGCGCGTGATCGGGATGATCGGGACGCAGCGGATAGATCACCCGCTTGACCCCGGCGAGCCCGGCCAGATGATCCGCCAGCGCCGCGGCAGTCGCCTGGGCCCGGTCGAACCGCAGATCGAAGGTCAGCATGCCGCGTTCGGCCAGCCAGCAGTCGAACGGGCTGGGGGTGAGGCCGGCGGTGACCGAAAACACCCTGAGCCGCGCCGTGATCTCGGGGTCGCGGGCGACGACATAGCCCAGCATCACGTCGGAATGGCCCGACAGCAGCTTGGTCACCGAATGGATGACGATATCGGCACCATGATCGAAGGGCCGGATCGCCTTCGGCGTGGTGAACGTGTTGTCGACCGCCAGCAGGATGCCCTTGTCACGGCAAAGCGCGGCGATCCCGTCCAGATCGGCCACCCGCAAGGTCGGGTTCGACACCACCTCGATCAGCACAAGGCGGGTTTCCGGGCGAATGGCGGCCGCGACCGCCGCGATATCGCAGGGATCGGCCAGCGAGGTGGCAATGCCCAGACGCGGCAGATCCTCCTTCATCATCCGCAGCGATCGGCCGTAAAGCTGATTGCCGCCGATGACGTGATCGCCGGACTTGAGCAGCCCCAGCAGCACCGCGCTCACCGCCGACATGCCGGAGCCGGTCAGGACACCGCCCTGCCCGCCTTCCATCGCGTCGAGCCGTTGCGATACCACATCGGCGTTCGGGTGGCCTTCGCGCGAATAGGTATAGCCGTGAACGCGGCCCTCATATTGATCGTCCAGCGCGTCCGGCGTGTCGCTGGCATAGACGACCGAGGGGCTGAGCGGGGTGACGACCGGGCGGCTGGCGCTGTCTGGCAGGGAAAAGGGCCGCACCAGCGACCCTTTGGAATTGCGTGTCATTCGACTGCCCTCATGGTGTCGCGGAACTTGCGCATATTGTCCTGATAATGCAGCGCCCCCAGCCGCATCCGCTTGGCGTGATCCTCGCCGATCTCGCGCACCACCTTGCCCGGCGCGCCCATGACCAGAGAGTTGTCGGGGATCTCCTTGCCCTCGGTCACCAGCGCACCGGCGCCGATCAGGCAGTTCTTGCCGATCTTGGCGCCGTTCAGCACCGTCGCCCCCATGCCGATCAGCGAGCCGTCGCCGATGGTGCAGCCGTGCAGCATGACCTTGTGGCCGATGGTGCAATCCTTGCCGATGGTCAGCGGATAGCCCGCATCCACGTGCATGACGCAATCTTCCTGCACGTTCGATCCCTCGCCGATCCGGATCTCCTCGTGATCGGCGCGGATGGTGCAGCCGAACCAGACCGAGGATCCGGGCTCCATCACCACCTTGCCGATCAGATTGGCATCGGGGGCGACCCAGGTGTCGGCGTCGATCTGCGGGGCGTCATCGCCCAGGGCATAGATGGTCATTCGTTCTCCTCCTCGAATTCCGATTGCAGGGCACGCACATGCAGGGTCAGCCCCGGTTGCTGGATGCGGCGCAGCCGGGTGGCGGTGATGATGGTCTTCAACCGCTCCTCGGTCCGGTCCAGATCGTCATTGATCAGCACATAATCATAGCTGCCCCAATGGCTGATCTCGTCCCAGCTTTTCTGCATCCGGCGGCCGATGGTATCGGCATCGTCCTGGCCGCGGCTGATCAGCCGGCGCCGCAGCTCGGCGATCGAGGGCGGCAGCAGGAAGATCGACAGCGTGTGCTGCCCCAGCGCCGAGTTGCGGATCTGCTGCGCCCCCTGCCAGTCGATGTCGAAGAGCACATCCTCGCCCCGGTCGATCGCGGCCTCGATCGGCCCGCGCGGCGAGCCGTAGAAATTGCCGAAGACATGGGCATGCTCCAGCATACCGTCGTCGGTGACATGGGCCTTGAACTGGGCTTCGGTCATGAAATGGTAATCGGTGCCGTGGACCTCGCCCGGGCGGGGCTGCCGGGTGGTGGCGCTGACCGAGAACACGATCGAAGGGTCCCAGGCGCGCAGCCGCTTGGCCAGGGTGGATTTCCCCGCGCCCGAGGGCGAGGACAGGATGATCAGCAATCCGCGACGGTCAGCCATCTCAGATCTCCTTCTGGGTCATTTGGGGCACGATGCGGCCCGCGTCATTCGACATTCTGGACCTGCTCGCGCATCTGGTCGATCACCGCCTTGAGGTCGAGCCCTACCCGGGTCAGATCGGAATTCTGCGACTTGGAACAGAGCGTATTGGCCTCGCGGTTGAACTCCTGCATCAGGAAATCCAGCTTGCGGCCGACCGCACCGCCGTTGTCGAGCAGTTCGCGCGCCGCCTCGACATGGGCGCGCAGCCGGTCGAGTTCTTCGGTCACATCGGCCTTGACCGCGATCAGCGCCAGCTCCTGCGCCACCCGGTCGGGATCGGCGCCGTCGATATTGTCGAGCACCCGGGCCAGATTGGCGCGCAGCGTGTCCGCCATTGCGGATTTGCGCGCCTCGGCCAGCGTGGCCGCCTCGCCCACCAGGATCACCACCTGATCGAGCTGGCCGCGCAACAGCTTCTCCAGCGCCTTGCCCTCGGCGCGGCGCATTTCGAGAAAGGCGGCGATCAGCGGCCGAAGCTCGGCCTTGAGCTGGCTGACCAGCGCGCTGTAATCCTCCGCCTCGCTGCCGGCTTCCATCATTCCGCGCAGGCAGAGCAGATCGCTCGCCCGCGACGGCGCCAGATCGACGCCGCGCATCTGGGCCTCGGCCTCGATCCGCGCTAGCGCATCGAGCGCAGCGGTCAGGAGCCCCGGGTTCAGAACGGCGTTGGCGGCAAAGTCGCTGCGGGTCAGTCGCAGCGACAGGGTGACATTGCCACGCGCCAGTACCTTAGAGAGATCGGCGCGCAGGGCGGTCTCCAGCCCATCCAGCCAATCCGGCACCCTGAGACGCAGATCAAGCCCCTTGCCGTTGACGCTGCGCAGCTCCCACCCCCAGGTGAAAGGCGCACGCTCTCCCTTGGCCGAAGCAAATCCGGTCATCGATCTGATCATGCGCTTGCGCCCCTTGTCATCGCTTTGTCCATGTTGTGGGCAGGTAATGCCAACCGGCCTGGCAGGGCAAGCCCCCCTGCCCCAGCTCCCGCCCCGACGCCGGCATATCGGGAGCCGCCGCAGCTGTTTCCCCTGCGTCAACGGATCGTTGTTAACCAGGGCTTAAGGAAACGCTCCAAATTTGAGCTGAAATGTGTCAAATTAACGGCGAAGTAACCAATTCCGGTTTACCCCGGGGTGGCAGTAACGATCGACCTTTTCCCTGGCGCCGGGCCCGCAACGGCCCGGCCCGCGCCGCAACCGAGGTGGCAGCCGATGCGAGATTTTCCTCAGGTCTCTTTGCACCAGGGCGACAGCAATGTCGTCCCTCTGCAGCAGTTCCGTCGCGGTCAGAGCCTGTCACCCCTGCGCCAGGCCGAAGCCTACTGGCTTGCGCTCTGTGGTCCGGACAGCCTGCCTCGCCGCAGCCAGATCGACCCGCGCGGTCTGGCGAATATCCTCGATCACACCTTCATCCTCGAACGGGTGGCGCCGCGCGTCGCCCGGTTCCGGCTTGCCGGGCAGGTGCTGGAGGATCTGGCCGGCATGGATGTGCGTGGCCTGCCCTTCACGGCGCTTTTCGCCGATGGCGCCCGGGTCGAGGCGGGCAGCACGCTCGAACGGGTCTTCTCGACCCCGAATGTGGCGGAATTGCGGCTTTCCCTGTCGCGCGGCGGCGGGCACCCGATGGGCGAAGGCCGGCTTTTGCTGCTGCCGCTGACCACGGATGAGGGTGAGATCGCCCGCGCGCTCGGTGTCATCGTGGCCGATCCGGCCTGCAGAAGCCTGCCCTGCCGGTTCGAAGTCTCCGATCGCCTGCTGCGGGCGACGCCCGGCGCGGCGCTCCGCCCGGCAGGCCCGGCGGCCCCCGCTCAATCCGCGCCTGAGGGCTTCGCCGAGCCGAGAGCCGCCTATGCCGAAACCGGCGCTCATCTGCGGCTGGTGAAATAGCTCCGACACGGCGACTTGCCCCGAAGGCGGCATTTCCGGCGGCGCTCCCCCCTGGGAGCATCTTTGCAAAGAAGACGGGGGCGGCCGCGGTCACGGCTCGCCCCCTGCTTCGTCTTTGCTGAAATAGGCCCGCCGGAGGCTTTGCAGCGCAGCCGCGCCTCCGGCCCGGCGCTCAGCCGGCGGCGCGTGCCGCGACCCGGCCGTCGCGCAGGCGGCTCAGTTCCTCGGCCACCAGGAAGGCCAGTTCCAGCGACTGGCTGGCGTTCAGCCGCGGATCGCAGGCGGTGTGATAGCGATCCGAGAGGTTCTCTTCCTGCAACGCATGCAGGCCACCGGTGCATTCGGTGACATCCTGGCCGGTCATCTCGAAATGCACACCGCCCGGAACGGTGCCCTCGGCGGCATGGATGGCGAAGAAATCGCGCACCTCGCGCAGCACCGCGTCAAAGGGCCGGGTCTTGAAGCCGGTCGAGGATTTGATGGTATTGCCGTGCATCGGGTCGGAAACCCAGACCACATTGGCGCCCTCTTCCTGCACCGTCTTTATCAGCCGCGGCAGGTGATCGCCGGCCTTGCCGGCACCGAAGCGGGTGATCAGGGTCAGCCGGCCGGCCTCGTTCTGCGGGTTCAGCTTGGCCATCAGCCGCTTCAGATCCTCGGCGGTCATCGAGGGGCCGCATTTCAGCCCGATCGGGTTCAGCACGCCGCTGCAATATTCGACATGGGCGCCATCGGGTTGCCGGGTGCGATCGCCGATCCAGATCAGATGACCGGACCCCGCCAGCCAGTTGCCCGAGGTGGAATCCTGCCGCGTCAGCGCCTCTTCATATTCCAGCAGCAGCGCCTCATGGCTGGTGTAGAATTCCACCGACTGCAGCGTATGCGCGGTGTCGCGGTTGACGCCGGCGGCGCGCATGAAATCGAGCGTGTCGGTGATCCGGCTCGCCAGTTCGCGATAGCGCGTCGCCTTTTCGCTTTCGGTGAAGCCGAGGATCCAGGAATGCACCTGGTTCACATCGGCATAGCCGCCGGTGGAAAAGGCGCGCAGCAGGTTCAGCGTCGCCGCCGCCTGGGTATAGGCTTGCAGCATGCGCGTCGGATCCGGGATCCGCGCCTCGGGGGTGAAGGCGAGATCGTTGATGATGTCGCCGCGATAGCTGGGCAGTTCGACACCGTCGATCACCTCGGTCGGAGCCGAGCGCGGCTTGGCGAACTGGCCGGCCATGCGGCCCAGCTTGATCACCGGCACCTTGGCGCCATAGGTCAGCACCATCGCCATCTGCAGCATGACCTTGAAGGTGTCGCGGATGCTGTCGGCGCTGAATTGTTCAAAGCTTTCAGCACAATCGCCGCCCTGCAGCAGGAAGGCCTCGCCGCGCGAGGCGGCGCCGAGATGGGTTTTCAGCCGCCGCGCCTCGCCAGCGAAGACCAGCGGAGGATATTTCCCCAGTTGCGCCTCGACCGCGTGAAGCGCCTGCGGGTCGGTATAGTCAGGCATCTGGACGCGCGGCTTGGCGCGCCAGGTCGATTTGCTCCAGTCGGTCATCGCTCGGGTCTCCTCCGGTCGGGATCTTCGCACAGCTTTTCAGGGGGGGTCTATACAAAAGGCAGGGGGCAGATGCCATAAGCCATTTGCGGCACTTGACGCCGCAATCAAGCTCCGCCCAAGGTGAGCTGCAGGGACAGGCCCGGAGGCGCCTCGCCAAGAAGGCGCGCCAGGGTCCGAGAATTCAGGAAGACCACCATGCCAGAGCAACGTCCAGTTGTCGTCAGCCTCCCGAAGTCGGGATCGAGCCGCCGCTTCGTCTTCGTGCTGCTGGATCGCTTCACCTTGCTGTCCTTCGCCTCGGCTCTGGAATGTCTGCGGATCGCCAATCGGATGGCGGGGATGGAACTTTATACCTGGCTGCTGATCGGCGAAGGCGGCGAGGAGATGACATGTTCGGCCGGCACCACCTTCAAGCTCGACGCCGGTCTCGAGATTCTTCAGCGCGACGACACCGTGCTGGTCTGTGGCGGTATCGACGTCCAGGCGGCGACCACTCCCAAGCTGCTGTCCTGGCTCCGGCGCGAGGCGCGGCGCGGCATGGTGATGGGCGGGCTCTGCACCGCCGGCTATGCGCTGGCCAAGGCCGGGCTGCTGGACGGCAAGCGTGCCACTATCCATTGGGAGAATGCCGACAGCTTTCTGGAGGAGTTCGAGGAGGTCGATCTGAACAAGTCGGTCTTCGTGATCGACGGCAACCGGATCACCACCGCCGGCGGCACCTCTTCGATCGACCTGATGCTGAAACTGATTGCCAGCGATTGGGGGGAAGAGCTGGCGAATGCGGTGGCCGATCAGTTGATCTATTCCTCGATCCGCACCGATCAGGACACTCAGCGGTTGTCGGTGCCCACCCGCATCGGTGTGCGGCATCCCAAGCTGAGCCAGGTGATCCAGATGATGGAGCGGAACATCGAGGAGCCGATCAGCCCGGCGATTCTGGCCCGGGACGTCGGCATGTCGACCCGCCAGCTCGAGCGGCTGTTTCGCCGCTATCTGAACCGCTCACCCAAGCGCTATTACATGGAGCTTCGGCTGCAGAAGGCCCGCAACCTGTTGATGCAGACCGACATGAGCGTGATCAACGTGGCGCTGGCCTGTGGTTTCGCCAGCCCGTCGCATTTCTCGAAATGTTACCGGGCGCATTATAATACGACACCCTATCGGGAACGCGGCACTCAGGGCGAGGCGCGTTTGTCGATCTGACAGGCCTCCCGAGCAAGGCGATTTGGCCTAATCTTTGGCTCTCATGTCAAAGTGAACAGAAATCAAATTAGACAATTGTCACCTTTCCTTGCTATATTTGAAATCACGCCGATTACTTCCGCATCAAAAGGATTCGGATGCGCTGTTTCGTAACGAGTGATTTGTTTCTTCGGAATTTTCACCCCATGTCGTGCCTCGCTCGGCGCTCTTGCACGGTCCCGCCGGATCGGAAATCTACCAGCCTTTCCCAGTCTCAAGTTGGGCAAGCCCATGGGACGATTTTTTCGCATTTCCATCCTTGGTGCGGCCGTTTTCGGTGGATTTTGTGCGCGACCGATCATCCGGAAATTTCCTCACGTTTTGTCCCGAGGAACGGGTTTCCTGAAATTCCAGAAGATTTAGCGCCAGGTGAGAATTTTAGAATTTTCGTGATCGCGCCCCAAAACAGGTCGCGCGCGGGGCCCTGAAGGCGACGATCGCCTATGCGCATTGACGTGGATTTGACGGCCGAATTAGATGGCCTGCGCCCCCCCTGCGCGGGGCGATTGCAGCGGTCGTTTCCCTGACGCCACGCAGGCAGGATAGTGCTTTTCTTTTGCAAAGAGCTTGCCTAGGATTTGATCAGAACATGACGTTCCAACAAGGGAGTAACTCAATGAAAAAGCTGCTTATGGCCACGGCCGCGACTGCACTTATGGCGGGTGCCGCCTCTGCGGCAGAGGTCAAGATGGGCATCATCCTGGGCTTCACCGGGCCGCTCGAGTCGATCACGCCCGATATGGCGGCGGCGGCGGAGTTCGCGATTGCCGAGGTGAATGCCGCCGGCACGCTGCTGAACGGGACCACCGTCACGCCGGTGCGCGCGGACTCCACCTGCATCGACGCCGGTGCCGCCACCGCCGCGGCCGAACGTCTGGTGACCTCGGATGGTATCGCCGGCATCATGGGGGCCGACTGTTCCGGCGTGACCACCGCGATCCTGTCGAACGTGGCCGTGCCGAACGGCGTGGTGATGATCTCTCCCTCGGCGACCTCGCCGGCGCTGTCGACCATCGAAGACAACGGGCTGTTCTTCCGCACCGCCCCCTCCGACGCCCGTCAGGGCCAGGTCATGTCCGACATCCTGATGGAAGAAGGCGTCAAGAGCGTCGCCGTCACCTATACCAACAACGACTATGGCAAGGGGCTGGCCGACAGTTTCGAGAAAGCCTTTAAGGCCGCCGGTGGCACCGTGACGATCAGCGCCGCCCATGAGGATGGCAAGGCGGACTATTCGGCCGAAGTCGGCGCGCTGGCTGCCGCCGGCGGTGACCGTCTGGTCGTGGCGGGCTACGTCGATGGCGGCGGTTCGGGCATCGTGCGCGGGGCGCTCGACAGCGGGGCCTTCGACACCTTCCATTTCGTCGATGGCATGGTGTCGGACACGCTGACCGAGAAGTTCAAGGGCGAGCTTGACGGCTCGATGGGCCAAGTGCCGGGGTCGGACAGCCCGGGTGCTGCGAGCTTCGAGAAGATGGTCGGCGACAAGTTCAACGCCACCGGCCCCTTCGCCAAGGAAAGCTATGACGCCGCGGCGCTGATCATGCTGGCGATGCAGGCTGCCGGCAGCACCGATCCGCAGGTCTACAAGGACAAGGTGATGGATGTCGCCAACGCCCCGGGCGAGCAGATCTTCCCGGGCGAGCTGGCCAAGGCGATCGAGATCCTGAGCAAGGGCGGTGACATCGACTATGTCGGCGCCACCGCGGTGGAGCTGATCGGCCCGGGCGAAAGCGCCGGCAACTATCGCGAGATCACCTTCAAGGACGGCAAGGAAGTCACGGTCAAGTTCCGCTGATCGGATCACCGATCTGAATTAAGATCAGCCCGGGTGCGTGCAGCCGGGCTGATCCAACCAACAAGCCGCGCCAAAAGAACAGCGGCGAGACGGGGAAAAACATGATCGTCGTAGAAGACGTACACAAGCACTTTGGCGGATTCCACGCTGTGGATGGCGCCAGTTTGACCATTGCCGAAGGGTCGATCACCGGGTTGATCGGACCGAACGGCGCCGGCAAGACCACCCTCTTCAATGTCATCGCCGGCGTGCTGGCGCCCACCTCGGGGCGGGTCACCATGCAGGGCGAGGATATCACCGGGCTGCCGCCGCATGATCTGTTCCACAAGGGTCTGTTGCGGACCTTCCAGATCGCACATGAATTCTCCTCGATGACCTGCCGGGAAAACCTGATGATGGTGCCCGGAGGCCAGTCGGGCGAGACGCTGTGGAACACCTGGTTCGGCCGCAAACGCATCGCCGATGAGGAACGCGCGCTCAGGGCCAAGGCCGATGAGGTGCTGGACTTCCTCACCATCGGCCATATCGCTGACCTCAAGGCCGGCGAGATCTCGGGCGGGCAGAAGAAGCTCCTTGAACTCGGCCGTACCATGATGGTCGACGCCAAGATCGTCTTTCTGGACGAGGTCGGCGCCGGGGTGAACCGGACGCTGCTCTATACCATCGCCGATGCGATCAAGCGCCTCAATCAGGAGCGCGGCTATACCTTTGTGGTGATCGAGCATGACATGGATTTCATCGAACGCCTTTGCGATCCGGTGATCTGCATGGCCGAGGGCAAGGTGTTGGCGCAGGGCACGCTGGCCGAGATCAAGGCCAACGAGCATGTGATCGAGGCCTATCTGGGCACCGGGCTGAAGAACAAGGAGATGATCGGCGCCTGATCGGTGCGGGCGCCATCCCGGGACGTCGTCCCGGGGGGATAAGAACAGACAAGAGAACGACACAATAGCGTTCCGATGGGGATAAACATGACCAGACGACAAAGTACGCGGGGACGCCGATGAGCGGCAGCACCTACGACGACCGCGGCAACAACGACCAGAGCATCGTCAACCTGCATGGGATCGGAGAGCTTGGCTCTCATCCCGGCACCGAGCACGCAATGGATACCGGCAGCGCCTTTCTGATCGGCGACAGCATGACCGGCGGCTATGGCAAGGGGCCCGATA
The DNA here is from genome assembly GCF_048268305.1 of Pseudodonghicola sp. Lineage (NCBI taxonomy): Bacteria > Pseudomonadati > Pseudomonadota > Alphaproteobacteria > Rhodobacterales > Paracoccaceae > Pseudodonghicola > Pseudodonghicola sp. The sequence continues at coordinate 111,889 of NZ_JBLWVT010000005.1, read as the reverse complement.
TCCTGCATGATTGCACCATCGCGGTGAACCGCGGCGAGATCGCGGTGATCGTCGGGCCGAACGGCGCCGGCAAGTCCACCGCGATGAAGGCGATCTTCGGCATGCTGGATCTGCACAAGGGCTCGGTCCGGCTCGATGGCGAGGACATCACCGATCTCAACCCGCAGGACCGGGTGGTCAAGGGCATGGGGTTCGTGCCGCAGACCAACAATATCTTCACCTCGATGACGGTGGAGGAGAACCTGGAAATGGGCGCCTTCATCCGCCGTGACGATTTCCGCGACACCATGGCCCAGGTCTATGACCTGTTCCCGATCCTGAAGGACAAGCGCAAGCAGGCCGCGGGCGAACTGTCGGGCGGTCAGCGTCAGCAGGTGGCGGTTGGCCGGGCGCTGATGACCCGGCCCAAGGTGCTGATGCTGGACGAACCCACCGCCGGGGTCAGCCCGATCGTGATGGACGAGCTGTTCGACCGCATCATCGAGGTCGCCCGCACCGGCATTCCGATCCTGATGGTGGAACAGAACGCCCGTCAGGCGCTGGAGATCGCTGATCACGGCTATGTCCTGGTGCAGGGCAGCAATGCCTATACCGGCACCGGGAAACAGCTTCTGGCCGATCCCGAAGTCCGGCAAGCGTTCCTGGGGGGCTGAGCGATGGATTTTCTCAATGCAATCGTCGCGCTGGCGAATTTCGTCCTCATCCCCGGCCTCGCCTATGGCTCGCAACTGGCGCTCGGCGCGCTGGGGGTGACGCTGATCTATGGCATCCTGCGGTTCTCGAACTTCGCCCATGGCGATACCATGGCCTTCGGCACCATGATCACCATTCTTGTGACCTGGTGGATGCAGGCCAAGGGCATCACCCTGGGGCCGCTGCCGACGGCGCTCTTGGCGCTGCCGCTCGGCATCCTGGGCTGCGTCGCCTTGCTGCTGCTGACCGATCGGGTGGTCTATCGCTTTTACCGCGAACAGAAGGCCAAGCCGATGATCCTGGTCATCGTCTCGACCGGGGTGATGTTCATCATGGAGGGGCTGGTGCGCCTGGTCATCGGACCCGACGACCAGAACTTTGCCGATGGCGCGCGTTTCATCATCTCGGCCCGCGACTTCAAGGCCATGACCGGCCTGCAGGAAGGCCTGTCGATCAAGACCACCCAGGGCATCACCGTGGTGGTGGCGGTGATCGCCGTGGCGCTGCTGTTCTGGTTCCTGAACAAGACCCGCACCGGCAAGTCGATGCGCGCCTATTCCGACAATGAGGATCTGGCGCTGCTGTCGGGGATCAACCCGGAACGTGTCGTCACCTATACCTGGATCATCGTCGCAGCGCTGGCGACCGTGGCGGGCACGCTTTATGGGCTCGACAAGAGCTTCAAGCCCTTCGTCTACTTCCAGTTGCTGCTGCCGATCTTCGCCTCGGCCATCGTCGGCGGTATCGGCAATCCGATCGGCGCCATCGCCGGCGGTTTCGTCATCGCCTTTTCCGAGGTGACCGTCACCTATGCCTGGAAGAAGGTGCTGACCTATCTGTTGCCGGAAAGCTGGGCGCCTGACGGTCTGGTCCAACTTCTGAGCACCGATTACAAATTCGCGGTCAGCTTCGTCATCCTTCTGATCGTCCTGCTGTTCCGGCCGACCGGCCTTTTCCGGGGGAAAATGGTATGAGCGAGAGCGTGAAGAATACCCTGCTCTTCCTGCTGGTGGGCGCGTTGATCGTGATCACCGGCTTCCTGCAGAGCTGGAGCACCGCACTGCTGATCCTCAACATGGGGCTGGTCTCGGCGATCATGGCCTTGGGGGTGAACCTGCAATGGGGCTTCGCCGGGCTGTTCAACGTCGGCATCATGGGCTTTGTCGCGCTTGGCGGCCTCGCCGTGGTGCTGGTGTCGGAACCGCCGGTTGCGGGCGCCTGGGGTCTGGGTGGCGCCTGGCGCATCCTGGCCGGGCTGGTGCTGGGGGCGCTGACCGTCGCCGCCGCCGTCGCCGCCTACAAGCACATGCCGAAGGGACGCAATCGCGGCTTTGCCGTGCTGGCCATTCTGGTGATCGGCTTCTTTGTCTATCGCTGGGTCTTCGACGGCGGTGTCGAGGTGGTCGAGAGCAACAATCCCGCCGGTGCCGGCAATATCGGCGGCCTCGGCCTGCCGGTGATGCTGGCCTGGCCGGCGGGCGGGGTTCTGGCCGCCGGGGCGGCCTGGATCATCGGCAAGACCGCCCTGGGGCTTCGCTCGGATTATCTGGCGATCGCCACCATGGGCATCGCCGAAATCATCATCGCCGTGATGAAGAACGAAGACTGGCTGGCCCGTGGGGTGAAGAACATCGTCGGCCTGCCGCGGCCCCTGCCCTATGAGATCAACCTGCAGAACGATCCAGGCTTCGTGCAGGGCGCGGCCAACCTCGGGCTCGACCCGGTGACCGCCTCGACGCTCTACGTCAAGCTTGGCTATTCGCTGCTGTTCCTGGTGGTGCTGGTGGTGCTTCTCTGGCTGAGCCAGATGGCGCTGAAATCGCCCTGGGGCCGGATGATGCGGGCCATTCGCGACAATGAGATCGCAGCCGAGGCGATGGGCAAGAACGTCACCCGCCGGCACCTGCAGATCTTCATCCTCGGCTCGGCGGTCTGCGGTATGGCAGGGGCGATGATGACCACGCTTGACGGGCAGTTGACCCCCGGCACCTACCAGCCGCTGCGGTTCACCTTCCTGGTCTGGGTGATGGTGATCGTGGGCGGCTCCGGCAACAACTTCGGCTCGATCCTCGGCGCGATGCTGATCTGGTTCCTCTGGGTCCAGGTGGAGCCCTTGGGGCTCTGGTTGATGCAAGTGATCACCGCCGGCATGGCCGATGGCAGCGGGTTGAAGACCCATCTGCTGAACAGTGCCGCGCATATGCGGCTGTTGACCATGGGGGTGGTGTTGCTGCTGGTGCTGCGGTTCAGTCCAAGGGGGCTGATCCCCGAGAAGTAGCGCGCCGCCCTGCGGGCGTCCCTCTGGCGGGGCAATTTGCAGCTAGAAAAGACATCAGGCGGCGCCCGGAACACCCGGGCGCCGTTTTGCTGGTCAGCGGCCCTTGAAGAAGCTGCCGAGGATGCCGCGCACGATGCGGCGGCCGGTGGTGCCTTTCAGTTCCTTGATCACCGCCTGGGACAGTGCCGAGCCGAAGCTGTCGCCAGAGCGGCTGCTTTGCACCCGGGCGCTGGAGCGGCTGACGCGGGCACCGCTATAGCGGCGCGCGGCGTTGAATTCGCGCTCCGCCGCGGCGGCGGTTTCAGCCTTTTCCTCGGCCAAGGCGGCCTCGGTCGCGGCGGCCCCGGCACGCTGCTGCAGGATTTCATAGGCCGAGCGGCGATCGACGGCGGTATCGTATTTGCCGGCGAGACCAGAGGCGGCGATGATCGCGCGGCGCTCCGCCTCGGTGATCGGGCCGAGCTGCGACGACGGCGGCCGGATCAGCGTGCGTTCGACCACGCCCGGGGCGCCCTTGGGGCCGAGCATCGAGGTGACCGCCTCGCCGGTGCCGACGTCACGGATCGCCTCCTCGGTCGAAAAGCGGGGATTGTCGCGATAGGTCTCGGCGGCGGCCTTGAGGTTGCGCCGGTCGCGGGCGGTGAAGGCGCGCAGCGCATGCTGCACCCGGTTGCCGAGCTGGGCCAGGATGTCTTCGGGGACGTCGGCCGGCTGCTGGGTGACGAAATAGACGCCGACGCCCTTGGAGCGGATCAGCCGGGCCACCTGTTCCACCTTGTCGACCAAGGCCTTGGGGGCGCCATCGAACAGCAGATGCGCCTCGTCGAAGAAGAAGACCAGCTTGGGTTTCTCGGGATCACCGACCTCGGGCAACTCCTCGAAGAGTTCGGAGAGCAGCCAGAGCAGGCAGGTGGCATAGAGCCCGGGCGCCGCCATCAGCTTGTCGGCGGCGAGGATATTGACCATGCCGTGACCTCGCGCATCGGTGCGCATCAGATCGGCCAGCTCCAGCGCCGGTTCGCCGAAGAACTGCGTCGCGCCCTGGTTTTCGATCACCAGCAGGCGGCGCTGGATGGCGCCGACCGAGGCGACCGAGACATTGCCATAGCGCAGCGACAGCTTTTCGCGGTTCTCGCCGATCCAGGTCAGCAGCGCCTGCAGATCCTTGAGGTCGAGCAGCGGCAACCCCTCCTCATCCGAGAGGCGGAAGGCGATGTTGAGGATACCCTCCTGCGCCTCGGAGAGGTCGAGCAGCCGCGACAGCAGGAGCGGCCCCATCTCGGCCACGGTGGTTCTGAGCGGATGGCCCTGCTCCCCGTAGACATCCCAGAAGGTGACGGGACAGGCGGCATAGGCGTAATCGTCGAAACCGATCGCCGCCGCGCGGTCGATGAAGGATTGGTGCAGCTTCTGATCTGGCCGCCCCGCCTTGGCCAGCCCCGCCAGATCGCCCTTGACGTCGGACAGCACCACCGGGACGCCGGCGGCGGAAAACCCTTCGGCCAGGATCTGCAGCGTGACGGTCTTGCCGGTGCCGGTGGCCCCGGCGATCAGCCCATGGCGGTTGGCGTATTTCAGCGCCAGCCCCTGTTTCACGCTGTAATTCTCACCCCCGCCACCGAGGAATACCTTGCCGTCCATCGCGCCCCCTGCCCGGGACAGACCCCGGGACACATACAAAACGTTAACACTTCCTCGGGATAGTGCCTCTGTCCGGCGGCGGCAAGTGGAGCGTCGGGCGGCTTCCTCTCTGACAGACTGGCCGTGCCCTGATGGGCACGGCGCTTTCACGCGCCTGGGGCCTGCATAAAATTCGGGCATTGCCCGCGGTACGGGCAGCGAAACCCAGCTTAGATGTTGACCGGAACGTAACCCTTTCGTAACGTCGGGGCATAACTAAGTCGGCCGGTCCGACGGGGAGACACAATCGTTTTGAAAGGGGGCTGTAGCGGCCCCCTTTTTTCATCCGCCCCGCCCGGCCGCTTTTGCAATCTTGCGCGCGGCTGATCTCGGGCTGCCGATATCGGGCTTGGGAACATTTCCGCGCGCGCGCGGTGATTGCCCCTGACAGCGTCGGGACAGCGTGCTAGAGCAGGCGCAGGCAGCCACAGCACAAAGAAGAGATTTTCATGTTGAAAACCCTCACCTCTCTCTCGGTCCTGGCCCTGGTCGCGTTGAGCGCACCGGTGCTGGCGCAGGACAGTGAGACCAAGGCGCCTGCCGCCGAGCAATCCGGAAGCGCCGACAAACTTCTGGACATGGGGCAGCCCTCAGACGGCAGCCCGCAACTCGGTCAGCGCTATTCCAAGGAAAAGATCGGCGACTGGGATCTGGCCTGTATCAAGACCGAAGGCGACAAGGATCCCTGTTCGCTGCTGCAGATCCTGCATGATCCCAACGGCGGCGGCAATCCGATGGCGGAATTCTCCCTGTTCCGGATCGAGGGCAAGGGCCAGGCGATTGCCGGCGCCACGGTGGTCGTGCCGCTCGAGACCCTGCTGCCGGCGCAGCTCACCCTGTCGATCGACGGGGCTCCGGGCAAGCGGTACAACTATTCGTTCTGCAACCCCTATGGCTGCGTCGCGCAGATCGGCCTGACCGAAGCCGACATCAACGCGATGAAGAACGGCAAGGCGGCGATCCTGTCGCTGCGTCCGGCTCCGGCGCCGGACAAGGTGGTGACCCTGAAGCTGTCGCTGGCGGGCTTCACCTCCGGTTTCGACAAGGTCGATGTCGTCAAGGAGTAAGCGCTAGCGCCGCTCCGCACGAGAAACCGCCGACCCGAAAGGGCCGGCGGTTTTCTTTTGTCGTGTAAGGGGTCTTGACGGAAAAATGCGCGCCGGGGGGGGATCGGTCAGATCCGGCGCAGCGCCAGCACCGCGTTCAAGCCACCGAAGGCGAAGGCGTTCGACAGCGCCACATCGACCTTGGCCTCGCGCGCCTCGTTCGGCACCACGTCGAGCGCGCATTCCGGATCCGGTTCCTCGTAGCCGATGGTGGGGGCGATCACCCCGTCGCGCAGCGCCATGATGCAGGCCAGAAGTTCGACCGCGCCGGTGCCGCCGATCAGATGGCCGTGCATCGACTTGGTCGAGGAGATCATCAGCTCATCGGCGTGCGGCCCGAAGACGTCGGCGACAGCAGCGCATTCGGTCTTGTCATTGGCCGCCGTTCCGGTGCCATGGGCATTGATATAGCCGACGGCATCACCGTCGAGGCCGGCATCGGCCAGCGCGCCGGCCATCGCCCGCGCCGCCCCCTGTTTCGATGGCATCACGATGTCGGAAGCATCCGAGGTCATGGCAGAGCCCACCACTTCGGCCAGGATCTCGGCGCCGCGTCGGCGGGCGTGTTCGTATTCCTCGAAGACGAAGATGCCGGCGCCCTCGCCCTGGACCATGCCATTGCGATTGGCGCTGAACGGGCGACAGGCGTCCTTGGACATCACCCGCAACCCTTCCCAGGCCTTGACGCCGCCAAAGCAGAGCATGCTTTCCGACCCGCCGGTCACCATCACCGGCGCGGCGCCGGAACGGACGAGTTGAAAGGCCAGGCCCATCGCGTGGTTCGACGAGGCGCAGGCGGTCGAGACGGTAAAGCTCGGCCCCTTGAGGTTATATTGCATCGACACGTGGCTGGCGGCCGCGTTGTTCATCAGCTTCGGCACCACGAAGGGATGCACCCGGTTCTTGCCGTCCTCATAGACCGAGCGATAGTTGTCATCCCAGGTCGACACCCCACCACCGGCGGTTCCCAGCACCACGCCCGAACGCGCGGCAAGCTCGCCATGGAATTCCAGCCCGGCCTGGGTGATCGCCTCTTCCGCCGCGGTCAGGGTGAACTGGGTGAAACGGTCATAGAGCGAAATCTGCTGGCGGTTGAACCGCCCCTCGGTCTCGAACCCGCGCACCTGGCCGCCGATCTGGATCGCCAGACGCTCGACATCGCGGAACTCGAGCGGTCCGATACCGCAGCGGCCCTCGCGCATGGCCTCCAGCGTCGCGGCAACCGAATGGCCGAGCGAATTGATGGTTCCCGCGCCGGTAATAACGACACGCTTCATTGCGTCACCTCCCCATGCCGCGCATCAGGATTGCTCGGCGATCAGTTTTTCGATCCCGGCGATGATGGCAGCGACACTGGAGATGTCGAAATCGCTCTGGCTGGGTTCGTTGGCATTGAAGGGGATCGAGATGTCGAATTCCTCTTCAATCGCGAAGATGCTTTCCACCAGACCGAGGCTGTCGATGCCCAGATCCTCCAACGTGCTGTCTTCCGACACGTCGGAGGGGTCCAGAACGGCCTGTTCGGCGATGATGGCGATAACCTTGTCGCGGATGCTCATTGGACCTCTCGGTTCTGCTGTGCTGCGGCTGATTTACTCGGTCGAACCCAGTTTGGAAACAGCCTTTTTCAGCGCGGCGATGTCCTTCAACAGACGCGGCAGACGGCGCTGTGCCTTGTAGATTTCGGTCTGGGTCTCCATCTTGACGCCGGGATAGCCCATCAGCACCCGCCCGGCCGGGGCGTTCGACAGGATCTTGGTGCCGCCGGCGGCGATCACCCCGTCGCCGATGAAGATATTGTCCACCACGCCGGTCTGTCCGCCGAGCACCACGTTGTTACCGATCACCACCGAGCCCGAGATGCCGGTCTGGCCGGCAAACAGGCAATCGTGGCCGGTGCGGACGTTGTGGCCGACATGGACCAGGTTATCGAGCTTGCAGCCATCGCCGATCTCGGTGTCGCGGATGGTGCCGTTGTCGATGGTGGCATTGGCGCCGATCTCGACATCGTCGCCGATGCGCACGGCGCCCAGCGAATGGATGCGTACCCAGGATTGCGCCTTGGCGCCGCCCTGGTCTCCCATGGTCTTGCGCACGTTCTCGGCGCCTGACACCTCGGGCGTGACATAGGAAAACCCGTCGTTGCCGATCCGCGCGCCGGGCTGGGCCATGAAGCGGGCGCCGATCCTGACCCTTGCGCCGATGCTGACCATTTCGCGCAGAAAGGCGTTCTCGCCGATCTCGACATCCCAGCCGATATAGCAATGCGGCCCGATCACCGACCCCGCGCCGATCTTGGCGCCGGCCGCGATCACCGCCAGCGGCCCGACTGACACGCCCTCGCCCAGCTCGGCCGTGGGATCGATCACCGCCGAGGGATGGATGCCGGAGGGGAAGCCCTGCCCCTTGTCCATCATCCGGGTCAGCCCCGACATCGCCATGCGCGGACGCGGCGCCAGGATCGCGGCCTTCAGCCCGAATGCCTGCCAGTCGGCATCCGGCCAGACCATGGCGGCCCGCGCCTGGCCCTTTGTCAGATCTTCGCCATAGCGGGGCGACATGGCGAGCGCCAGATCATCCGGCCCGGCGCTGGCCGGCTCGGCCGCGCGGCTGATCCGCAACGAGGCATCGCCCCGGGTTTCGAACCCCAGGGCCTGGGCGATCTCTTGGATGGTAAAGCTGGTCATATCCGGTCCTGCGTCTTGCTTGGACCAGTGCTTACCCCTGAACCGCGCCCAGAGTCACCCCTGCCTGTTGCAGCGCATCCCAGATCTTGGCGTCGCGGCCATAGATATCACGGCGGAATTCTGCCCGGCCACGACCGTCGGTGAAGGCGGTGCGATAGATCAGATGCACCGGAACCGGCGTCTTCAGCATCACCTTGGTTTCCTTGCCGGTGTCGAGGATCGACTTGAAATAGGCCTTGGGATCATCGACCTGCGGCGCCAGCAGCGCATAGGCGAAGTCAAAGGGATCGGCCAGCCGGATACAGCCGTGCGAGAAGGCCCGCACCTCGCGGCCGAACAGGTTCTTCTGCGGCGTGTCGTGCAGATAGATATTGTACGGGTTCGGGAACATGAACTTGACCCGCCCCAGCGCGTTGCTCTCCCCCGGCGGCTGGCGCATGGCGAAGGGGAAGGAGCGCGCCGAATATTGCGAGAAATCGGCATCGGTCCGGCTGATCTCGCGACCACGGCTGTCGGTGATCTCGAGATGTCCGGCGGCGCCGGGGTTGTTGCGCAGTTTCGGCAGATATTCGTTCACCACGATCGAGCGCGGCACATACCAGCTCGGGTTGATGACCAAATGTTCCATCTCGTCCGAGAATTCCGGGCTGCGACGGTCATTGGCGTTCATGCCGATGACAGAGCGGGTCTGGAAGGTCACCCGGCCATGATCAATGATCTTGGCGGTGAAATCGGTCTGATTGACCAGAATGTGCCGATCGCCGCGTTCGTGGTTCAGCCAACGTTCACGCTCCATCGCCACGATGATGGATTTCAGCCGGTCCTCGACCGGGACATTGACCTCGGCCAGGGTGCCGGCGCCAGCGACACCGTCCGGCTCAAGCCCGTGGGCCATCTGGAACCGCTGCACCGCCTCTTGCAGCGCCGGGCCATATTCGCCGGTCGGACTGGGAGCGAGATAGCCCATCGCCACCAGACGGTTGCGCAGCGCGATCACCGCCGCGCCAGTGTCGCCCGGTTCGATCCTCTGCGAATTGACCCGCGGCCCCCAGCCGCCATGGGCCATGACATATTCCAGCCGCAGCTTTTCCTTCATCAGCCCACGATATTCCGCCGTCATCGGCGGCAGCCCACGCAGATAGGCCTGCGGGCTGTCGTTCAACGCGAATTCGTTCAGATAGCTCTCGCGGTCGTGCAGCGGCACCACGCGCTTGATGCCGTCGTCGATCTTCGAGGGCGTCAGCAGCCCGGTCTGCACATCCTTGGCATAGGTGACGAAGGCGCGGCTCAGCGCGACCTCGACCTCGCCGAGATCGCGGGTGGTCTTCACCTCGGCCATCTGCGCCTTGAGCCGGTCGACGTGATAGCGGGAATCGGGCAGGCCCTGCACCGCGGCGCGCGACAGCACATCCAGCAGCGCGGCGCGGCGCTGCTGCGCCTCCTCTCCCGGCGCGGTCCAGAGCGGCTGGTAATCGCGATCGCGATAAAAGGCGGCCACCGCCTCGTCTCCGGCGGCAGCGGCCGCGACGGACTGCTTGAAGGCGGTCACCTGTGCCTGCGCCGGCAGCACTCCGCTCAGCCCCGCCATCCCGATTGAGCAGATCGTCGCCAACAGGGTCTCGCGCAGCGAAAGGCGGAAGGAGGGCATCATTATCAAACCTCTGGGTAACGTGGTTCTAACAAGTTTCGTGATGCACCGACTGCCGACAACAGTTTGCATCAATTCGGTTTTTATGAGCCTTGAGGGGGGCGAGCGCAATGTCCATTCACATTTCAGTCAGGCCGCGAAATGGGTCTTTGCCTGGTGCAGCCGGGTCGCTCCCCCTGCCGAGAATCGGACGATTGCCAGGGTGCTCCCCTTTTGAGAAGGGGGAATTTGCGCAAAATTTCGCCGAAAATCGCGGCTATGACAAAGATGAAACAATCCGTGCTTGGCTCATGATTCCGTCTGTGTCATTCATATGGTGCATCTGGGGATGGATTTGAACCGCGCGTAACATCGCGCAACGGCAGGACTATCGTACGGGACAGCGTTAAACATGGCAGAGCATAAAGGCACGGGTTTCACCCGGCGCGCCCTATTGGGTGCATTCGCGGCAACCGCGGTAGCGGCGGCCCCGACATACTCCAAGGCGGCGGGCTTTCTGCGCGGCGGCGGAGATATCCGCAGGATCAGGATGTATTCCGGCCGCACCGGCGAAAAGCTGGACATGATCTACTGGATCGACGGCGATTACATCGGTGATGCGGTCAAAGAGATCAACTTCTTCATGCGCGACTGGCGCGTTGATCAGGTCAAGCCGATCGATACGCGCACCCTCGACATCCTGGCCGCCGCGCATAACCTTCTGGATGTTTCCGAACCCTACATGTTGCTTTCCGGCTATCGCAGCCCGCAGACCAACGCCATGCTGCGGTCCCGGTCGCGCGGAGTGGCCAAGAACTCCCTGCACATGCGCGGCCAGGCTGCCGACGTGCGGCTGGGGTCGCGCAATGTCAGCCAGATCTCGCGTGCGGCGCAGGCCTGCCAGGCCGGCGGTGTCGGTCGCTATAGCCGGTCGAACTTCGTGCATATGGATTGCGGCGAAGTCCGCAACTGGGGCGCCTGAGCCCCGTTCCTTTCCTGACGCTGACCCGTTTGGCCCCCGCTTCGCGGGGGCTTTTTCGTTATCGCGGGGGCGCGGACTTTACCTCTCGCGGCCCGGCGTCGTAGACAACGGCCTATCCGGTTTCTCCATCGCAGGCCCAGCAGAATGCGCCAAACCCTTTCTTCTCAGCTTCAGCTCCCCTTGGGGGCGGCATGAGAATGGCCGCGCAAATCCCGCTGTTCGCGGCGCTCGCCCTGGGGCTGCACATCGCGGGATTCGCGATCTGGACCGGGTCGAAGGGCGGCAGCCAGTCCAGCGGATCGGGGGGCGACAATCTGATCTCGATCGAGGCGGCGGCGCCGCAGCTTGCCAGCCTGGTCCAAAGCTGGGAGATGCCGCCGGATGTGACCGGGAGCGTCACCGCCCCGAGGGCTGATCCCGTGGACGGGCTCGCCGCACCCGAAACGCCGCTGGCCGAGACGCGCCCGCAGATTTTGCCCTATCCCGCCGCCCCTGTCCCCGCCCGTGCCGATCAGCCGCCGGAGCCGTTGCCGCTGCCGGCGCAGGTCGCACCGGATTCAACCGCCCCGGCGCTGCCACAACCGGCGAGCGACGAGGTTGCGCCCGCGCCCCGAGCAGACCCGGAGCCCGCGCCGATCCGGCAAGCACAGAAGGCACCGGAGGCGCCCGAGCCCGCCAATCCACCCACCCCGCAGGCGCCGCCGCCACCGCCTGACGCCGGCCCGGCGCGGCCGGCCGAGCAGAGCCGCCCGGCCTCTGCCGCGGCAGAGGCGCAGCGCGCTGCCGGCAGCGGCGGTCGGGCGCAGGCGGGCGAGCGCGACACCGCGCAGACCGCGACCCTTTCAGCCAGCGAACGGCGCAGCCTGATGGTCGACTTTGGGGGGCAGATCCGCGCCCGGGTCGAGCATTTCAAGCAGTTCCCGGCTGCCGCCAAGCGCAACGGGCGGGTGGTGCTGAACGTGCGCGTCAACCGCGACGGCGCCTTGCAGGGGGTGGCAATCCAGCGGTCCTCGGGCGATGCGGCGCTCGATGCCGCGGCGCTCGATGCGGTCCGTAGCGCCGCGCCTTTCCCCCCGGCGCCGAAGACGTTGCCGGGGCCGACCTTCCTGTTCGCGCTGCCGATCAGCTTCCGCCGCTGAGCTGCGCGCGCAATCCGGTGATCAGATCGGCATCCAGCATCAGCTCCTGCTCGGCGATCTTCAGCAACCTCTCGTCCACCGGCGCCGGGCTCAGATCAATCCCTTCGGAAAGCTGCTTCAAGATAATGCGCATCGCCGCGATGCGGGCGTATTTCTTGTGATTGGCCGGGATCACATGCCAGGGCGCCCCGTCCCACGAGGTACGCTGGAACATCTCGTTCGCCGCCGCCTCGTGCTCGGCCCAATGGCCGCGGTTGCGGAAATCTTCGTAACTCAGCTTCCAGCGCTTCAGCGGGTCGCGCAACCGCTCCTCGAAGCGGCGCATCTGTTCGTCCTGCGAGATATGGAAGAACAGTTTCACCACCCGGGTGTCATCGGCGACCAGAACCTTTTCAAAGCCGACGATCTCCTCGTATGCGGCGCGCCAGCGCTCTTCCGGTGTCAGCTTCTCGACCCGCTCGACCAGCACGCGGCCATACCAGGACCGGTCGAAGACCGAAATCGCCCCCGAGGGCGGCAGACGTTCCATGAAGCGCAGCAGGTAATGGCGTTCGAGGTAATAGTTGCGCGGCGCCCCGATCGGCCAGACCTTGAAACTGCGCGGATCGAAGGCCTGTGACAGCCGGCGGATGGTGCCGCCCTTGCCGGCGGCATCCCAGCCCTCGAAGACGATCACCGCCTTGGTGGGCAGATGCAGATAGGCCTGCTGCACCATGGCGAGTTGCAACTGCAACTCCAGCAGTGCGGCGTCATAGGCCCCGGTGTCGATCGAGAGGCTGAGATCAACCTGATCGAGACGCAGCGTCCCGTCGTCCATATGGATGTTCCCCCCGGTTCTTCGCTATTGCTGGTGTCGCACCCTAACAAGATCGGCTCGCGGTCGGAATGGCAAACGGATCGGTCTGCTATCCGGCGAGCACGGGGATGTCGGGCGACGCCGGGCGCGACAGGAATTCCGCTCCTCCCTCGCGGATCACGATGTTCTCCTCATGCACCATGATCCGCCCGGGGGCGAGTTCGATCACCGGCTCCAGCGTCAGCACCATGCCGGCGCGCAATTCGGTGTGATCCGCGGGGAGCAGAGATAACCCTTCGGTCAACTGCATGCCGAGCCCATGGCCCAGCCGCCCGGCCCCCGGCGCGCCATGTCGGCCAAGCGCCCGGGTCAGCAGCCGATGCAGCCCCGCCGCGGTCTGTCCCGGCCGCGCGGCCGCCGCCGCCTCCTGCACCGCCTCGACCAGCGCGGCATGGGTCGCGCGCACCGCCTCGGACGGCGGGGCGACCGAGAAATTCCGGTCGAAATCGCAGAAATACCCTGCTTGCGTCAGCCCGGTGTCGAGCATCAGGACATCGCCCCGGCAAAGCGGCTCAGGACCGGCCGGAGAGATCACATCCTCATAGCCGCCCGGCCCGGCGGCGCCGGCCAGATAGGGCACGAAATCCGCGCCCTCCTCAAGGCAGAGCCGCTGGAAATCGCGAAACACCTGGCTCAGGGCCACTCCGGCGCGCGCCACCTCGGGGACGCGGGCAAAGGCGCGGTCGGCCACGGCGCAGGCGGCGCGGATCAGCGAAATCTCGGCCTCGGACTTGATCGCGCGCAGATCGGCGAGGATGCGGGCGCCATGGGTAAAGGTCAGTCCGCTGAGCGCGCGCAGCCGGTCCCAATCGGCCAGGGGCATGCGCAGATGGCTTTCCGGCCCCATCGGAACCCCGACCCGCGCCTTCGGCCCCAACAGTTCGGTCAGCGTCTCGGCCAAGAGGCTGACGCCGTCATCGCCCGGCGCCGGCGAGGGCCAGCTGCGGATATCGGCGATCCAGGTGCGCGTCATCAGCGCCACCCCGATCGAGGGGATCACCGCCACCGGGCTGCCGGCGGCCGGCAGGATCAGGAACCAGGGCCGTGACGGGCTTTCCCAGAAGCGGGTGAGAAAGCCGGTGAAGTACCGGATATCGGCCTCGGTCGTCAGCAGCAGCGCATCGAGATCCGCCGCCCCCATGCGGCGCTGCGCCCGTTGCAGCCGGCCCTGATATTCCGAAACCGGAAAGCTCACTCAGGCCCCTCGCTCAGGATGAGGAGGAGGCGCGCGTCGGCCGCCAGCGCCCCGGCCTTGGCCATTGCCAGCGCCCCGGACAGGCCGGCGGCGCCCGACGGGGTGCTGGGCAGGTCGACCTCGGCCGCCAGCGCGGCACCGGCCTGCCCCTCGGTCTCGGTGATGGTGAGAAAGCCGTTCGCGTCCCGCGCCAGCCCCTTGAGCGCGATCAGCGACGGCTCCTTGCAATCGAGCCGCCCCATGGCCGAGACCCCACCCGAGGCGATGACAGGCCGCCCGGCGGCGATCGAGGCCGCCAGCGCCGGCGCCTGGTCAGGCTCGACCACGGTGATGTCGGGGCCATCGCCCCAATGCACCCGCGCCAGGGCCGCCACGGCACCGGCCAAGCCGCCAACACCCGCCTGCAGAAAGATATGCGTTGGCGGGGCGGGTATCTGGCGCGCCACCTCCTCGATCAGCACCAGATAGCCTTCCATCAGCCGATGCGGCCGGGTGACATAGCCGGGCCAGGAACTGTCGGAGAGAAGCCGCCAGCCGTGCCGCTCTGCCGCCCGCGCGGCCGCCTCCATGCTGGCCTCATAGGTCGCGCCTTCGCGCAGCACCTCGGCCCCCTGATCGCGCAGCCGTGGGGCGAAACGCTCCGGCACCGTCTCGGCGATATAGACCACCGCCCGCGCCTTTGGCGCGCGGGCGCCGGCGGCCACCGACATGCCATGGTTGCCGGCGCTGGCGGTGACATAGGTCTGCCCCGCAGCCTCGCCCGCCTCGGCATCGCAGGCGATCACATAGGCCGCTCCCAAGGCCTTGAAACTGCCCAGCCCCATGCGGGCGCGTTCGTCCTTGATCCAGACCTCGGCCACGTCCAGCCGGGCGGCCAGATCGGGCACCGGAGCCAGCGGCGTCGCCGCATAGACGGGACAGCGCGCGATCAGCCCCATCGGTCGGGCGGCCTCGGTCGAGGGCATCGGGATATCGGTGAGCGCGGCCAAGGCCTCAGCCTCGCCACGAAACGGATTGGGCAGCATTTTCATGGCGCCAGCCGAGCCGAGGAGAGATGCCCTGGTCAAGCGATTTCCCGCCGATGCCGGTTTTCCCAGGCCAAGCGCGGCAGGAAAACCGCAGGGGCGGTTCGGCATGGCGGAAGAACGGTTAGCCCCGCCGCCGCCTGCCCCCGGCGCGGCCTCGCCGGCCGCCTTCCGCGCCCTCGGCCTCGGGCGGTTTGTTGAAGCGGATCCAGGCGCTGCCGTGGGCGTCGTGATTACCGAGCAGATTGGCGGCGCGGATCGCCTCCATCTCGCGCCCCGGACGGTATCGGGTCGAGCCCAGACCGAAGAGGGCGCAGAAGCTCTCGTCGTCCATCTCGTCGGGCAAAAGGATGCCGGCGGCGGCGACCTCGGCGCGTTTCGCGGCAATCGCCTTGGCGCCGACCGGCAACGCGCAGGGGTTCATGATGGCGCTGGTCATCCCCGCCCCGATCGCCATCGGCAGAAAGGCGTTGTTGATCCCGTGCCGGTTCGGCAGCCCGAAGGAGATGTTCGAGGCGCCGCAGGTGGTGTTCACCCCCAGCTCCTGCCGCAGCCGCCGCACCAGGGCAAAGACCTGCTGGCCGGCCGTCGCCATGGCGCCGATCGGCATCACCAACGGGTCGACCACGATGTCATGCGCGGGAATGCCGAAATCGGCGGCCCGCTCGACGATCTTCTTCGCCACGGCGAAGCGCACATCCGGATCCTCGGAAATCCCGCTGTCGTCGTTCGAAATCGCCACCACCGGCACGTTGTATTTCTTGACCAGCGGCAGCACCAGCTCGAGCCGCTCCTCCTCGCCGGTCACCGAATTCAACAGCGGCCGCCCCTCGGCCGCCGCCAGCCCGGCCTCGAGCGCCGCCGGCACCGAGCTGTCGATGCAAAGCGGCATGTCGACCAGCCCCTGCACCAGTTCGATGATCCTGGTCATCAAGGGCGGTTCGGTCTCGTTCGGGTTGGGGTTGGAGTTATAGACGACGCCCGCGTTGATATCGAGTACATTGGCCCCGGCGGCGACCTGGGCCAGCGCGTCGCGTTCGACGGTGGAGAAATCGCCAGCCTCCAGTTCGGCGGCGAGGATCTTGCGGCCGGTCGGGTTGATCCTTTCGCCGATCACGCAGAACGGCTGATCAAAGCCGATGATGGCCGTCCTGGTCTTGCTTTCGACGATGGTGCGGGTCATGGCGCGGGCCCTTCAGCTCTGGTTGGCGGGAGTGGCGGCACGGCCACCGTTTTCGGTGGCCCAGGCGGCAGTGCTCTGGATGCCGCCAAGGGGGAAGAAATGCACCGCCTCGACCCCGAAATCGGGATGCGCGGCCTTATGCGCGGCCAGCTCGGCAACCACATCGGCGGGCTCATAGGGCAGCAGCAGTTTCGACACGTCCATGGCGCGTTTCTGCAAGACCTTCAGCGACGGGCCGATACCGCAGGCGACGGCGAATTTGATCAGCGTCTGCAACCTGGCAGGCCCGGCGATGCCGATATGAATGGGCAAGTCGATGCCGGCCGCCTGCAGCCCATCGGCCCAGGCGATGATCGGCGCCGCCTCGAAACAGAATTGCGTCACCAGGGCCATTCGCGCGTCGGTCCGCTCGCTGAACGCCTGCTTCCAGCGCAGCGCCGCCATCACGTTGGCATCGCCTCCGGAGCGGTCGATATCGCGGTTGCCTTCCGGATGACCGGCCACATGCAGCCGCTTGAACCCGGCCTTGTCGAACAGCCCGGTCTCCAGCAACTGCATGGAATTGTCGAACCTCCCCCGCGCCTCGGCCAGCCCCCCGGCGAGCAGCAGCGCCTGATCAACCCCGGCCTCGCCCTGATACATGGCGATCCAGTTTTCCAGCGCGGCACGATCGGCGATGAGCCGGGCCGGGACATGCGGCATCGGCGCATAGCCCTCGGTCCTGAGCCGGCGGGCGGTGGCGACCATCTCCTCGATCGGGGTGCCGTCGATATGGGCGATATAGACGCGGGCGCCGGCCGGCAGCAGATCGCGGAAATCTGCGATCTTGGCGGCGGTGCGCGGCATCACCTCGATCGAATAGCCCTCAAGGAAGGCCTCGACCTCGCGGTTCACCGGTGTCGCCGGCGCCACGTCACGTTTCCTGAAGCTCAACAAAGCCATCGCGGCCTCCCATAAAGTGTGGCTCATGCCCAGCCGTCGTTGTCGATCAGCGCCTTCAGCCGGTCGGCGCCATAGGCCGTCTCCAGCCGAAGCGCCGCCTCCTCGGCCAGGGCTTCGGGGTCACCGTCGCGGCTGACCGGTTCTGTCTTGCGCCATTCGGCGAGATAGGCGTCGCTCGCCGCCACCCCCGCCCTCATCGCGGCGCGGTCAATCGCCTGCTCGAACCGGTCCGCCAGGACCCGTTTGATGCCGCGCCGCCCGCGCCCGACGATCACCTGGGCGGGAATATCGCGCCAATACAGAACCGTTACCTCGGGCATCTCGCCTGATTCCCCTGCTGCCTGTTCCATGCTTACGGCAGCGCCCGACAGGTCCGCAGCCGGTTTTCGACGAAAACGGCGCCATGTGCGACCAAAGCCGGGGCCTGCCGTGCGGGATCCCTTGCGCCGGCGGGATGGACGACATAACTCTAAGTTAACTCGAAAATCGGAGGGCGTGTTCCTATGACGCCCAAGCGTCCCATTGGTGCGGGCGCGTTCCCCAAAGCGGTCGAAAGCCCCGCGCCGACCCCGCCCGATCCGGATGCGCTCTATGCCGCGCTGGATCTGGGTACGAACAGTTGTCGCATGCTCATTGCCCAGCCCAAGGGCAGCGGGTTCCATGTGGTCGACAGTTTCTCGAAATCGGTCCAGCTCGGTTCCGGGCTGGAACGGACCGGTCGACTGTCGCGCGCCTCGATGGCGCGCACCATCCAGGCGTTGCGCATCTGTCAGCAGAAGATCAAGCGCAACAAGGTGCGCCGGATGCGGCTGGTCGCGACCGAGGCGTGCCGGCGCGCCAAGAACGCGCGCGAATTCATTCGTCAGGTCAAGCGCGAGACCGGGCTGAGCCTGGAGATCATCATGCCCGAGGAGGAAGCCCGGCTCGCCGTGATCTCCTGCGCGCCGCTGGTCTCGACCAAGACCGAACAGCTTCTGGTGGTGGATATCGGCGGCGGCTCGACCGAACTGGTGTGGATCGACCTCTCCTCGGTGCCGCGGCGCGATCGGCCGGCGGCGATCATGCGGCTGCACGCGGGCTTTCACCCGCCGGAAAGCCCGTTTCCCGCGGCCAAGGTGGTCGACTGGATCTCGGTGCCCCTGGGGGTGGCGACGCTGCGCGACCAATTCGCCGATGTCGAGGACGACGCCGCCCGCTTCGCGCTGATGAGCTGGTATTTCGAGGAAAACCTCGCCGAGTTCACCCCCTATCACGCGATGCAATCGCGCGAGCATTTCCAGATCGTCGGCACCTCGGGCACGGTGACCACGGTGGCGGCCTCGCATCTGGGGCTCAAGCGCTATGACCGGACCAAGGTCGACGGGCTGCGGATGACCTCGGACCAGATCGACAAGGTGATCCGCAACTATCTTGAGCTCGGCCCCACCGGGCGGCGCTGCGATCCGCGGATCGGTGAGGACCGCCAGGCGTTGATCATGTCCGGTGCGGCGATCCTGCAGGCGCTGTTGCGCTGCTGGCCGACCGACCGGCTGTCGGTGGCCGATCGCGGCCTGCGCGAGGGGCTGCTCTATGCGCAGATGAGCGCCGACGGCGTGCTGGAAGACGGGCCGTTCTGACGCGGGGTCCGGGGAAAGGGGGCTGTCTGCCCCCTCGCGGCCGCAAGGGCCGCTCACCCCCGAGGATATTTGAACCAGATCGAAGGCCCGGGCGCGGATTGCCGCTTTGATCTAGAGGCCAATATCCCCGGGGCGAGCGGCCGAGGCCAGGGCGGCGACAGCGCCCCGATCGGCGCCCGGCTTGCCGGGAGCCGCTAATGAGGCTATCGGGGCAGCGACGGAGAAATGAGATCATGGCGAAGAACACATCCGGGCGCGGGCAACGCGATCTTACGGTGAAGGTGAAAACCGCGCGAGGGCGCAAGCTGTCCTCGACGCGCTGGCTGCAGCGACAGCTGAACGATCCTTACGTGAAACGTGCCCAGGCCGAGGGGTTTCGCGGCCGCGCCGCCTTCAAGATCATGGAGCTGGACGACAAGTTCCGCTTTCTGGTGCCGGGCGCCCGCGTCGTCGATCTGGGCTGCGCCCCGGGCGGCTGGCTGCAGGTGGCGGTGCCCCGCATCAACGCCTTGGGCGAGAAGAAGGGCAAGGCGGTGGGCCGGATCATCGGCATCGACCTGCAGGAGGTCGAACCCCTGCCCGGCGCCGAGATCCATCAGCTCGATTTCATGTCGGATGGTGCCGATCTGCAAATCAAGGAGTGGCTGGGCGGCCGCGCCGACGTGGTGATGTCGGATATGGCCGCCTCCGCCTCCGGTCACAAGCAGACCGACCATTTGCGCATCATCGCGCTTTGCGAAACCGCGGCGCATCTGGCCTTTGATGTGCTGGACGAGGGGGGCACCTTTGTCGCCAAGGTTCTGGCCGGTGGCGCCGAGGGCGAGCTGCAGAAGCTCCTGAAGCAGAAGTTCGATAAGGTGGCCAATGTGAAGCCGCCCGCCTCGCGCGCCGACAGTTCCGAGAAATTCGTCATCGCCACCGGCTTTCGCGGCTGAGTTCAGCGGCGCGAGGGGCGGTCGAAAGAGTGCTCAGCGCGGGCGAGCAATGCGGTTTGCTCGGGCGCGGCGCCCTGCGCCGAGCGCAGCGTGGCCAACCGGCGCGCGATGTAATCGGCCCGCGCCTGCTGGTGGATCAACGCGAAAAGCCGCGCGTGGCGGAGATCGGCGAGGGATCGGTCGAGACCGCTGCGCAGCATGGTGTCGGGGCTCCTGCTTTCGGCTTGGGTCAGCCTGCGCCGGCATTGCGCCCGGGTCAGGGCGAAACCGGGGCGGCGGCGCGGCAGGTCAGGCCGATTGCGGCGCGCCGGGGTCCGTGGCGGCGGCCTCATCCTCCATCAGCGCACCGTTGAATTCCGCGCCGAAGATCAGGATGGCGGCGTTGAAATAGAGGAAGATCAGCGCCGACATGGCGCCCGCAAGCCCCGCGTAAGTCGCCGAATAGCTGGCAAAGCGCGACACGTAGATCGAGAATCCCCATCCCGCCAGCCCAGCGACCACCACCGTCAGCAGGATGCCCGGCAGCAGCTTGCGCAGCCTGTGCCGGCGCGGCGGCAACAGCAGGTGGAAGGCGAAGACGCCGAGCACCGGCATCGCCGCGACAAACAACCAGCTGACGCCCACCCCGGTGAACCATGAGGTCACCTGCCCCGGCACGGCGGCATTCAGCATGTTGGTATAGATCGGTATCACCAGATCGACCGCCACCCCGGCGATCACCAGCGCCGCCCCGGCGATCACCAGGCCGAGGCTGATCAGCCGGGTCTGCCAAAACGGGCGCGGATCGGTGTCGTGATAGGCCCGCGCCAGGGCGAGACGCACCGCCTCGACCCCGTTCGAGGCGAAATAGGCCGCCAGCACGCCGCCCACCGTCATCAGGCTGGAATGCGACCCGTCGAGCACGGCGCGCAATTCCCGTTCGATCGGCTGGGAAATCTCCTTGGGCCAGGAGCCGAGCAGCAGGTTGAACAGATCATCCGTCGGCATGTCGCTCGACAGCGCGCCGGCGAGCGCCACGATGAACAGCACGAAGGGGAACAGCGCCATCATCATCGACATGGCGACATGGCTGCTCATCACCCAGCCGCCTTTGTCGTTGAACCGCTTGGCGGCGCGGATCAGGGCGCGGAGCAGGCGAAGCGGGGTCAACGGCCGGGGCTGGGCTTGGGTCTGGGTCATGTCCTTCCTATAACGGCGGTTTTCCGGTCGATCCACCCCGATGGGGGGCCTGGGGCAGTCACGGATTGCCTTTGGCGCGGATTGATTGCACGATCGCCCAGGGGGCCGGCCATCGCCGGGACGAGAGAGGAACCACAAGATGAGCGATCTAGACGATTTCGCCAAAAAGATGAAGAACGCCCGTGACGAGCTGAAGCTGCAGCTTCATCTCGGCAGCAAGGAGGCCGAGCAGGAGTGGCAGGAGCTGCAGGCCAAATGGGACAGTTTCGTCAGCAAGACCGAGCTCGACAAATCCGCCGCCGAGGTGGGTGAGGCGGCGAAGGATCTGGGCCTGAAGCTCAAGGCCGCTTTCGACCGGATGCGCAAGTCCTGATCTTTGTCCGGGGCGGAGCCGCCTGCCCCGCCGCCGGAGCGTCGCGCCATGTGGGTCATGCTGGGCAGCCTTGCGGTTGCCGCCTTCTATATCCTGTCCTTCGTCTTCGCCTATCGCGCCGCGGTCACCGCGCGCACGGCGCAGGGGGCGGTCGGCTGGGTCGTCTTCCTGCTGGCGATGCCCTTCGCCGCGGTGCCGGCCTATATGGTGCTGGGGCATCACCGGCTGCGCGGCTATATCATCTCGCGCCGCGAGGCGCGGCTGGTGGTGGAGGCGATCGGCAAGGCGCGGGTGCGCCATGCGCCGGATCCCGATCGCACCCGGCTGTCGCTGGAGCCGTTCGAGTATTGCGCCAATATGCCGGCGCTCAGGGGCAACGGGGCGGATCTGCTGATCGACGGATCGGATGCCTTTCAGGCGATATTCGCGGCGATCGACGCGGCGCAGCATTATGTGCTGGTGCAGTTCTATATCATCCGCAACGACGCGCTGGGGCGCGCCCTGCGCGAGAGGCTGATCGCCGCCGCCGCGCGCGGGGTCGAGGTTCGGGTGATGACCGATGCCGTCGGCAGCTTCGGCCTGCCCGGGCGCTATTTCCGCAAGCTGCGGGCGGCCGGGGTCGAGGTGGCCCGCCGCAAGCGGCGCCGCGCCCCGGCCTTCCGGTTCCAGATCAACTTTCGCAACCACCGCAAGGTGGTGATCGTCGACGGGGAGACGGGTTTCACCGGAGGGCTCAACGTGGGCGAGGAATATATCGGGCTCGATCCCTATTACGGCCATTGGCGCGACACCCATATCCGGCTGCGCGGCCCGGTGGTCTCGCAGCTCCAGCTGATCTTTGTCGAGGATTGGCACTGGGTGACCGGGGAGCTGCCACTGGCCGAACTGAGCTGGGAGGCGCCGCTGGACCAAGCCGATGCCACCGCGCTGATCGTCGCCACCGGCCCCGGCGACGAAAGCGAGACCGGCAATCTGCTGTTCTTCTCCGCCCTCGCTGCGGCAAAGGAACGGTTCTGGATCGCTTCGCCCTATTTCGTGCCCGACACCGACATCCTGACTGCGCTGCGCCATGCCGCCCTGCGTGGCGTCGATGTCCGCATCCTGGTGCCGGACAAGGTGGATCACTGGATGCCCTGGCTGGCGGCCTGGGCCTATTTCGATACGGTGCGGGAATCCGGGGTGCGGGTGTTCCGCTATATGGATGGCTTCATGCACCAGAAGGTCTTCGTGGTGGACGATCAGCTTGCGGCGGTTGGGTCCACCAATCTCGACAACCGCTCGTTCCTGCTGAACTTCGAGGTGATGGCGCTGTTCTTTGACGCGGAGATCGCCGCGCAGGTCGACCGCATGCTGCGAGAGGATTTCGACAAGGCGGTCGAGATGACCGAGGGCGTCGCCGGGCAATCTCTGCCGATCCGCTATGCGGCCCCGATCGCGCGGCTGTTGTCCCCGATACTTTAGGATGCGACCGTATGTAATTGTTTTAAAATAAAATACCTATTTGTTCATGTTTTACATGAGGATTTCTTTAATCTCTCATCCGCCACTTGAACATCCTCACCTTTTGGGTGAGGTTTATTTCAAATATCATTGACTTCCTTATCTATTTCCTGGGCTCTTGCGCGTTGCGCTGAATGCAATCGTCGAAATACTTCTGGTACTTCTTTTGCTTCATCGCATCGCGTCGCTCACGGTTGGCTTCTCCGGCAAAGGGCGGCGCGGACCGCGCTGTCCCGCCCCAGCTTTTCGAGACGCCGACGGCGGCCGAGCCATGCAGTTCCATGTGAACGCCGCCGACATCGGCGCTCAGCCGCGGCGGGTGATAACCGCTCAACCGTTCGGCTTCGGTGCGGCACAGCGCTTCGGCCGGGCTGCCATTGTCCTGACTCTGTGCCCAGGCACCGCCGGAGAGAGCGGTGAGCGTGGCGAGGATCGGGGCTTTCAAATACATGTGTTTCATGGCGCCGACCATGACGCTGTCCTTGCCCCCAGGTCAATTCCCCACTGCCCACTCAAGGCAGCATTCCGCCGGCGGGGACTGGACAGCCCGGGCGCAAACCCCGATTGAGAATGATGGGATGCGAGGTTGCCATGCTGCTTGAAATCGACACTGTCACCAAGACTTACCCCGGCGCCACACGCCCGGTGCTGCGCGGCGTCTCGCTGACCCTCGCCGCCGGCGAAACCCTGGCACTGACCGGCGAAAGCGGCAGCGGCAAGAGCACGCTCTTGCATCTGGCAGGCGCGCTCGACAGCTTCGACAGTGGCGAGATCCGGCTTGAGGGCACGGCACTGTCGGGGCTCGACGATACCGGCCGGGCAAGGCTGCGGCGCGAGCGGGTGGCATTGGTGTTCCAGCAGTTCAACCTGATCCCCTCGCTGAGCGTGGCACAGAATCTGTCGTTCCACGCCCGCCTCGCCGACCGTCTGGATCGCGGCTGGCTGGCCGAGTTGACTGACCGCCTGGGCCTGGCCGATCTGACCGCGCGCTATCCCGAACAGCTTTCCGGCGGCCAGCAACAGCGCGTCGCCATCGGCCGGGCGCTCGCGGCGCGGCCGGCACTGCTGCTGGCGGACGAGCCCACCGGCAACCTTGATGAAACCGCAAGCGCGGTGGTGATGGATCTGATGCTGGATCTGGTGCGCGCCTCTGGCACGGCGTTGTTTCTGGTCACCCATTCGCAGACCATCGCGGCGCGGGCCGACCGGCATCTTCACCTGTCTGCCGGGCGGGTGGCATGAGGCGCGCGGCCCTTCAAGCGCTTTGGTCGCACTGGCGCCGCCATCCGCTGCAGCTCACAACCCTGCTGGCCGGTCTGGCGCTGGCCACCGCGCTCTGGTCGGCGGTGCAGGCGATCAATGCCGAGGCGCGGGCGAGCTATGCGCGCGCCACCGCCCAGCTTGGCGTCGCGGCGCTCGACCGGCTGGAGGCGCCGGGCGGGCCGATCGCGCTGTCCCGCTATGTCGCCCTCCGCCGGGCCGGTTGGCAACTCACCCCCATCCTCGAAGGCCGTGCAACGCTTGGCGATCAGCGGCTGCGCATCGTCGGCCTCGATCCGCTGAGCCATCCGCCAATGCCCGCCTTCGCCGCGCTGACGGAAGACTCTGGCGCCCTACCGCAGATGATCGCCCAGGGCGGCCTGTTGCTGGCGCCGCCCGATCTGGCAGAGGCGTTGCGCGGCATCCCCGGCCTGCCGATGATCCAGGCGAGCGCCGAGGTGCCGCCGGGCATGGTGCTGACCGATATCGGCGTCGCCGAACGGCTGCTGCACCGCGAGGGGCAGATCGACCGGCTGCTGATCCTGCCCGGTCAGCCGATGGGGCTGCAACCGCTCGACCGGCTGGCGCCCGACCTGCAACGGCTGCCGGGGCGCGAGGGCGCCGATACCGCGCGGCTGACCGACAGTTTTCACCTGAACCTCACCGCCTTCGGGCTGCTGTCCTTCGCGGTCGGGCTGTTCATCGTGCATGGCACCGTCGGGCTCGCCTTCGAACAGCGTCGGGCGATGATCCGCACCCTGCGGGCGCTGGGGCTGCCGATGCGCAGCCTCACCGCGTTGATGTTGGCCGAGCTTGTGGCGCTGGCGCTGATCGGCGGCGGCATCGGGCTGGTGCTGGGCTATCTGGTGGCGGCCGCGCTTCTGCCCGATGTCGCGGCCACCCTGCGCGGGCTCTATGGCGCGCCGGTCGCCGGCGGGCTCAGCCTGCGGCCGGTCTGGGTGTTGGGCGGGCTTGGCATGGCGCTGGCGGGCACGCTGGTGACCGGGGCCGGATCGCTGTGGCGGGCCGCGCATATGCCGATCCTCGCCGCGCCGGGCCTGCAAGCCTGGGCTGAACGCGCCCACCGCGCCGCGCGGGTCCAAGCGCTGGCCGGGATCGGGTTGATCGGCGCCGGGCTGCTGGCGCTCTGGCTGATCCCGGGGCTGATCGGCGGCTTTGCCCTGCTGGCCGGGTTGATGCTGGGCGCGGCGCTTCTATTGCCGCCGGCGCTCGGGCTGATCCTCAATCTCGGCCGCAGACTGGCGCGCGGCGTGGTGGGCGAATGGCTCTGGGCTGACATGCGGGCGCAATTGCCGGGGATCAGCCTGGCCTTGATGGCGCTGCTGCTGGCGCTCGCCGCCAATATCGGCGTCGGCACCATGGTGAAAAGCTTCCGGCTCACCTTCGTCGGCTGGCTGGATCAGCGGCTGGTGGCGGATCTCTATATCACCGCGCGGGACGATGCCCAGGGGGCGGAGATCGCCGAATGGCTCATCCCCCGGGTTGCCGCGGTGCTGCCGCTGCGCGAGGCGGAGTTCCAGATCGCCGGCGCGCCGGCGGAGGTCTATGGCGTGGTCGACGACATCAGCTATCGCGACCACTGGCCGTTGATCCGGCAAAGCGCCGGCGGCTGGGATCGGGTGCTGGCGGGCGAGGCTGCCTTCGTCAACGAACAGTTGGCCCGCCGCGCCGGCCTCTGGCCCGGGACCGAGGTGCGGATCGCCCCCGACTGGGTGCTGCCGGTGGCGGGCGTCTATTCCGATTATGGCAACCCCTCGGGTCAGGTCATCGTGTCGATCCCGGCGCTGCTCACCCATGCGCGCGCGGTGCCGAACCGCCGCTTCGGCATCCGTGCCGCTGCCCTGCCGGTCGCCGATCTGATGCGCGATCTGCAGGCGCAGTTCGACCTGCCCGCCGCCGCGCTGATCGACAACGCCGGGCTCAAGGCCCGTTCGCTCGCCGTCTTCGACAAGACCTTCGTGGTGACCGGGGCGCTGAACCTTTTGACGCTGGGGGTGGCCGGCTTCGCGATCCTGACCAGCCTCTTGACGCTCTGGTCGCCGCGGCTGCCGCAGATCGCGCCGGTCTGGGCGCTGGGGCTGACCCGGGCCGAGCTGGCGCGGCTCGAGGTCGGACGCAGCCTGGCGCTGGCGCTGCTGACGGCCCTTCTGGCGCTCCCGCTGGGGCTGGCGCTGGCCTGGGTGCTGTTGAAGGTGATCAACGTGCAGGCCTTCGGCTGGGAGCTGCCGATGTCCCTCTTCCCGCTCGACTGGCTGCGGCTCCTCGCGCTGGCGCTCCTCGCCGCCGGGCTGGCGGCGGCCCTGCCCGCCCGACGGCTTTATCGGCTGCCACCGTCGGATTTGCTGAAGGTCTTTGCCAATGCCCGTTAGGATCCTCCTCGCCCTGCTGGCCACGCTGATCGCCGCACCGCTCTGGGCGCAAGGCTATGCCGGGCTCGGCAGCACCGCGGGTGAAGGTTTCGCCAGGCCGGAACGCGGGGTGCCGCTGGTCTTTCCCCGCGATCACGGGCCGCATCCGGATTACCGCATCGAATGGTGGTATCTGACCGCCAATCTGACCGGGCCGGACGGCACACCCTATGGCATCCAATGGACACTGTTCCGATCGGCCCTGGCGCCGGGTGAGGCCGAGGGGTGGCAGAGCCCGCAGATCTGGATGGGCCATGCCGCCGCCACCTCAGCCACAGACCACCATTTCGCCGAACGGCTGGCGCGTGGCGGCATCGGCACCGCCGGGGTCAAGACCGGCCCGTTCGAGGCCTGGATCGACGATTGGCGGATGGCGGGCGACGATGATCTGTCGAACCTGACGCTCACCGCCCGGGGAGCGGAGTTTTCCTATGACCTGCGGCTTGTGGCCGACGGCCCGATCGTGCTGCAGGGCGATCGGGGGTATTCGGTGAAATCCGCCGATGGGCAGGCGAGCTATTACTACTCGCAACCGCATTACCGGATCGAGGGGACGCTCAGCCTGCCCTCCGGCCCGGTCGCGGTCACCGGGCAAGGCTGGCTCGACCGCGAATGGTCATCGCAACCGCTGGCGGCGGATCAGAGCGGTTGGGATTGGTTCTCGCTCTCTTTCGACGACGGCGCCCGGCTGATGGGGTTCCGGCTGCGCGGGGCGCGCGGCGATTTCACCTCGGGCACCTGGATCGCGGCGGATGGGAGGCCGACACCGCTCAGCCCCGGGGCGTTGCGGGCGGAACCGCTGGAGTGGAGCGAGGCCAGCGGTCACAAGGTGCCGGTGCGCTGGCACCTCACCCTGCCCGACCGTGATCTCAATGTGACGATTGCCGCGCTGAACCCGGGTGCCTGGATGGGCACGCGGTTCGCCTATTGGGAAGGGCCGGTCACCGTCACCGGAAGCCGGCGCGGCGGCGGCTATCTTGAGATGACGGGCTATGACTGATCCCAGCGCTGCCAGAGCCCGGGGTGGTGCGGAAATGCGCCGCCCATTGCCGCAACATCCGGCGACTGGCCTTGAAGGTCAGCAATTGTTCCCCCTCGCGCACCGAGACCAGCACCCGGCGGCGCTGATGCGCCTCAGCCCAGTTGGAGCGGATGCGCTCCACCCGCATCGGATAAAGCGTCAGGTCGATCTTGCCATCGGGGTGATCGACGATGCCGCGCAGCTTCATCCGGCCCCAGCGCCGGCCGATCAGGCCGGCCTCTTCCCGCGCCTCTTGCAGGGCGCTGTCGGCGCCTGAGCGGCCGGGTATGCGATTGCCCTTGGGAAAGATCCAGTTCTGGTGGGTCCGGCTGGTGATCAGCACGATCCTCAGCTTGCCGCCGATCTGAATGAAGGGCAGCGCGCCATATTGCTTCCTGAGCTTTCCGGTCTTTACCGACATCGCTTAACCCTCCTCCGGCACGCCATCGGTGACCATCGCGCGATTGCCATAGCGGCGATCCTCGGTCACCTCGCGGCCGAACCAGCCGGGCGGGCAAAAGGCCCTGGCGGCGGCGAGACTGTCGAATTCCACCTCGACCACCCGCAGGGGGGCTAGAAAGCCGCGAAAGATGTCAAGCTCATAGCAAAGGCCGCCGGGTAACGGGCCGGTCCAGCGCTCCTTTTCCAGCCGGCGCCCCTCGGTCTCGGGCCAGAGCGTGTCGAACTGCTCCGGGCTCAGGGCGATCTCGCGTTCCTTGCGGGTCATGCCCGAGCCCGATTTCAGGGTGAGGATGCGGCGGTCATCCTCGGCCCTGAGCCGCAATTCGACCGAATCGGAATTCCGGGTCAGATAGCCTTGGGCGATATCCGCCCGCCGCGCCTGGCTGAGATCGGGCAGGCGCAGCACCAGAAACTTGCGCTCTATCTCGACGAATTCTCCCAAAATCATCCTTTCCAAGAGGGTCAGAGCCGCGCGCCGACCTCGCCCCAAAGCGTGGCATAGGCGCGCGCCACAGCGCGGCCGCTGGCATAGGCCGCGACCGGTGCACGATGCAGACCCATCTTTTCGATCTCAGATGAAAATGGGATGACAGTGGCGAGAAAAATCTCGGGATAAATGCCGCGCATTTTCTCCATCGTGTCGTGATGCAGCGTCTTGCGCGCCTGCACCATCGAGAAAAAGGCCAAAAGCTTGCCGCGATCCAGGTCGTGATCGCCGAAAAAGGTCAGAAGCTGTTCAAAGGTGCGTTCCGACAGGGTGGTCGGGATCACCGGCACCACGATGCGATCGGCCGCCTTGAAGACATTCTCGGACAGCGCCGAGATATTCGGCGGGCAATCCAGCAGGATCAGGTCATATTCCTCGTCCACCGCCCGCAGCGTCTTTTTCAGACGCGAGTGGCTGTTCTTCATCCGGGACAGGAAGATGTCGAAATCGCGATAGGACATATTGGCCGGCAGGATGTCGAGATTGTCGAAATCGCTGCCGCGGATCGCGTCGGCAAAGCGATCCTCGTCCTTGAAGAAACTGTCATCCTTCAGCCGTTTCGACGGCTTGACGCGAAAATAGAACCCCGAGGCCCCCTGCGGGTCGAGATCGCAGAGCAATGTCCTGAGCCCGCTTGTCGCAGCCGCATAGGCCAGGTTCACCGCCGTCGCCGTCTTTCCGACGCCGCCCTTGTTGCTGTAACAGGCGATGATCCTCATGCCGTCTCCCCCCCGTCATGAAACAGTTTGGCGAAACGCGCCCGGACCTGATCGCTGTCGAAACTCGCAAAACCCTCGGTCAGGCGCGCGCGCTGCTCCAACTGCCGGCGATGCAGCACGGCGATCAAAGCGCCAACGCTTTGGGCCATCTCCAGCGCATGGTCGCGCTTGGCCGCTCCGGGGGCCTCGAGAAAACTGCGCAGGCTTTGCTGCTGGACGCCGTAATCATTGAATAGACCAAGCGCGTCCTGCATCCGTTTCAACGGCTTGATCAGTGCCGCCATCTCCTTGCCCGGAAACAGCGGGGCAAAGAACTCCATCAGATAACGCAGCTTCTTGCAGGTGATCCTCAGCTCATGCACCTGATGATCCGGCGTCGTCTCGGTGATCGCGCCGGCCAGTTTGCAGACCTTGCGATAGCGCTTCCAGATCAGCCCCTTGGCATAGCCCAATACCGGCCGGTCGGCCATCGGCCCCGGCGCCAGCGTCTCGGGATCGGCAAAGACCCGTTGTAGGCGGATGATCTGATCAGCATAGGCCTGCGTTCTGAACCGGCCTGCCAGCTTCGCCTGCTCGCCCTGCCGCTCGTCGGTGAACAGCGCGAACATGGCGGCCAGCCCGGGATGCAGCGCCGGCGGCAGCAGATCGAAATAAAGCTCCCGCTCCAGCAGATAGACATCAAGATCGCGCAGCCGCCCGGTCGGCGCCATCAGATCGGAAAAGGCGCGCTTCAGCTCGTCGTTCAGCGCCAGGTCATAGACGCCCTTGAACAGGCTCAGCACCGAGCGGACCTTGCGCAGGCTGACACGGTAATCATGCAGGAATTCGGTATCGATATCGGCGATCACCCCGCCCTCGTTCTGCCGTGCCACGGCGATATGGGCGCCGATCAGCGCGGCGGCGGCGCGGGCGGCCGGCTCGTCCGGAGCAAAGGGAACCTGCGGCTTCGGATCATAGATCGGGACCTGCGGGAAAAGCTGGCTGGCCAGATCCGCAAGCGGGATATGCGGTGCCGCCCCCCGCAGCCTGCGGCGCAGCTGATCGAAGGCGCTGTCATAGCCGCGCAGATATTGCAGCTCAACCAGGGTGACCACATCGCCGCCGCCCTCGGGCTCCAGCCGCCGCAGCCAGGCGCGCGCTTGGGTCTTCTCCTCCTCATCGACAAGCGACACCCGCCGCGCCACCATCCGCCCGCGCCCCAGCGCCAGCAGGCTGCGCAGGGGCGACAGATCGGCCAGCGCCTCGCGCAGCGGCCCGGCGGGCAGATCGGTGACGAAATTGCCGCCGCGCGCCGCCGGCTGGTGGCATCCCGCCTCGTCGGAGCTGAGCAGGACCAGCTTGCCATCCGCCTCGATCAGCGCCCGGCCAGACTTGCCCAGGGGACGGTCGAAACAGTCGAGCAGGGCAAAGTCGATGGTCGGCCCCTCCGGCTCGGCCAACAGCCGCAGCGTGCCGATATCCTTGCCAAGCGCCTTTGCCCGCAAGCGTCCCGACAACAGGAAACTCTCCCCGATCTTGCGCATCATGCCCGCCCCTTACCGCCTGTACTGAGATAGTCCTCGATCAGCCGCTCCACGATCTTCTGCACGCTGGTCCCCTCCTCGACCGCCCGGAGTTTCAGCGCCTTGAGCGTTCGCCCCTCCAGCCGGAGAGAGGTATTCCTCTTCTCCTCCCGGGCGCCCGCCCCCTCGCCGCTGTCCTCGGGTTTCGCCATCGTCGCCCCTGCCGGAAAGTGACGTCATGCTTTCACGGTCACGCCCGAGTCTCAAGGCGAAAGCGGGCCGGCCCGACGCCGGCCGGGTCTGGCCCGATCCCGGGCCCATAAAATGGATGTTTCGGTGAACGGCGGCGCGCTCAGGTCAAAGGCGTCATCACCGCCTTGCGAAAGGCGGGTCTGGCCTGAAGCCGGGCGTACCAGTCTTCCAGCGCTGGCAGCTCTGGCCGGTCGATCGGCAGCGAGAACCAGCCATAGGCGATCGGCCCCAGCGGGATATCCCCGATACCGAACTCCGCCCCCGACAGCCAGGGCGCTTCCCTCAACGCCTGATCGGCCATCGCCATCAGCCGCGCGCAGCCTGCCGCGCCAGCGTCGAGCGCCGCCATGTCGCGCCGGTCCGGGGCGCAGCGCACCAGGTTCCAGAACAGATCGCGAAACGGTCCGGCAAAGGACAGCGACGCCCAGTCCATCCATTTGTCGCCCACCGCCCAGAGCCGCGGATCGGCGGGCGCAAAGGGCTCCGCCCCATAGCGGCGGGCAAGGTAACGGACGATGGCGTTCGATTCCCACAGAACCAGCCCATCGTCTTCCAGACAGGGCACCAGGCCGTTGGGGTTCTTCGCCAGATACTCCGGAGTACCGACCACGCCAAAGGCGCCGCCGGCCGGGATCAGCTCGTACTCAAGCCCAAGCTCCTCGGCGCACCAGCGCACCTTGCGGACATTGGTGGAATTCTCGCGGCCCCAGATCTTCATGACGGTTCTCCTCATCAGCTTTCCCTCCGCCTTAGCCCCGTTTCGGGGCCGAGGCAAAGGGCACAAGGCCGTGAGCAGATCACCGCGGAAACACCAGCCCGTCCATCAGCTTGCGCGCAGTGCGCAAAATCGCCGCCTCGGCCACCAGGCCTTGCGCGTCGAGCCTCGCCACCACGGTCATTTCACCGGTCGGATGCTCGACCGCCAGCGACAGCTCGGCCCCCGTGCCGGTCTCCGCCAGCCCATGGGCGGGGGTGCCCTCGATCAGACAGGCGGTGGCGACGCTGACCGCGCCCAGAACACCGATCGCCTTGTGGCAGCGGTGCGGGATGAAGGTGCGGGTCGAGATCGCGCCGCCGTCGCGGGGCGCGCTGACCATGGTCATCTTCGGCACCGACTTGTCGGCAACATCGCCCAGATTCATCAACGGACCACAGGCCAGGCGGATCGCCTCCAGCCGGGCGCGCAGGCCCTCGTTGGCCTCCAGCTCCTCCGGGCTCTCCACGCCGGTGATCCCCATGTCCTCGGCCCGCATCACCACGCAGGGCATGCCGTTGTCGATCATGGTGACCTCGACGCCCTCGATCACATCCACCGCATTGCCGGTCGGCAACAGCGCGCCGCAGCTCGATCCGGCGGTATCGCGAAAGGCGATCGGCACCGCGGCCGAGGTGCCGGGCACCCCGTCGATCCGTGCCGCACCGCGATAGCTCACCAGGCCGCCCGGCGTCGCCACCCGGGCCACCGCGACCTGGCCGGTGTTCTCCATGAAGATCGTCACCGGCGTTTCGCCGTCCTGCGCCGCAACCAGCCCGCGCTCGATGGCGAAGGGGCCGATGCCGGCCAGGATATTGCCGCAATTCTGCGCGTCCGAAACCAGCGCGCGATCGACGAAGACCTGCAAGAACAGATAGTCGACATCGACGCCGTCGCGCTCGGATCGCTTGACCACCGCCACCTTCGAGGTCAGCGGATCGCCGCCGCCCATGCCGTCGATCTGACGCGGATCGGGGCTGCCCATGATCTCGAGCAGCGCCGCATCACGCGCCGCCCCCTCGCCGGGCAAATCCTCGGCCAGGAAATACCCGCCCTTCGAGGTGCCCCCCCGCATCCACATGCAGCGAATACCGTCACTCATCTCCACCCCCTGCTTCTTCTCGTTTGAAATACGGCGGGGGTGAATTGGCCGCAGGCCAAGAGGGGGCTGGCCCCCTCCCGCCCCCGCGCGGGATCAGATGTACTTCAGGCCCTTCTCGGCCAGCCGCTCCCGCATGCCATAGATGTCGAGCCCCAGTTCGCCCGCCGCCAGCCTCGCGCGCTTGGCGGTCTCGGCAGCCTCACGGGCGCGGGCCTTCTCGAGCACCGCCTCCGCCTCGTCGCGACGCACGACGCAGACGCCGTCGTCATCGGCGACGATCACATCGCCCGGGTTGATCAGCATGCCGGCGCAGATCAGGGGCACGTTGACCGATCCCAATGTCTCTTTCACCGTGCCTTGGGCGAAGACCGCCTTCGACCAGACCGGGAACTCCATCTCGCGCAGATCGCGCAGGTCGCGGACGCCGGCGTCGATGATCAGCCCCTTGACCCCGCGCGCCTGCGCCGAGGTGGCCAGAAGATCGCCGAAATAGCCGTCCTCGCAGGGGCTGGTCGGCGCCAGCACCAGGATATCGCCCGCCTGGCACTGCTCGATCGACACATGCACCATCCAGTTGTCGCCCGGCGGCGCCGAGATGGTGACGGCCGAGGCCGCCAGCCGAGTGCCCGACTGGATCGGCCGCATATAGCTGGCGAGCAGGCCCTTGCGACCCTGCGCCTCGTGCACGGTGGCGACACCGCAGGCCCCCAGCCCCGCGACCACCGCCGGATCGGCGCGGTCGATGTTCTGCACCACCACGCCCTTGGTGCCGACGCCGACCGGGCTCATGCCAGTTCGTCCACGGTTTGCGGGAAGATCGCCTGGAACCCCTCGGCATAGCGGCAATCGCGGCCGCCGGCCTGACCGCCGGAGTTGCGGCGGAAATGGTTGCCGCGGTTCTCGGCCACATTGGTGTAATATTTCCACAGGTGCTCCTGCCCCTGCATGCACTCGATGGCGGCGCGCTTCTTGTCCCACACCGGCGTGATGTCGAGGAAGACGTTCGGCTTCCATTCCATCTGTTCGGTCTGATGCGGCTCGAACAGATAGAGCTGCGGCGCCCCCAGAACCTTCTGCCCGGGATTGTGGCCCCAGGCCTGGGCGATCATCCGGCATTCCAGCGCGAACTGCGTGGTGTACATGTGATCCGTGTTATAGGGATCCCATTTCGAATGGCTCATCATCCACTTGGGCTGCACTTCGCGAATGATGTCGACCATGCGATATTTGGCATCGTCATCCAGCTTCAGCGGATAATCCCCCAGATCGAGGAAACGGATATCGCTGACGCCGAGCGCAGCGGCGGCATTCTCGGCCTCTTCCTTGCGGGCGGCCTTGACCTTGTCCAGGGTCATGCCTTCCTGCTTCCAGAGCTTGGCGCTTTCGCCCCGCTCCCCGAAGGACAGGCAGGCGACGGTCACCTCATAGCCCATTTGCTGGTGCAGCGCGATGGCGCCACCGCAGCGCCAGACGAAATCGGCGGCATGTGCGCTGATCACCAGCGCGGTTTTCTTCTGTGACATGGGGGCCCTCCCGGCAGGAATGTCTTGCGGTCTGGTTACGTCCGCCCCCGGCGCAAGGCCATTTCGTTTGCCGACCACCCTGATAAGATTTGGCTATAGCAGGCGCAGCAGCCGGCCGATCGGGCGGCTCCCCCCAGGGGCTCGCGGCCTGCTATGCAAGGAGCGTAACCCTGCTTTGCCATCGAGAAATCCAGGTTCCGCCAATAGGTTTCGCGGTGCTAGTGTCCCCGAGATTCAACCCTCGGCAGAGGCAGGCAGGCCCGACGGCCCATCCCCCGCGCGACAGGACAAGGAGACAGGACCGCATGTATCGGATCGGCTTTCTCGGCACCGGGCAGATCGCCGCGCCAATGGTCCGCTTCCTGGCCGGCACCGGCCATGACATCACCGTCTCGGACCGCAATGCCGATATCGCGGCGACGCTCGAATCCGGTCATGGGGTGATGGTGGCGCAGAACCAGCAGGTGATCGACCGCTCCGAGGTGGTGTTTCTCTGCCTGCGCCCTCATCTGGCCGCCGAGGTTCTGCAAGATCTCAGGTTTCGTCCCGGCCAGCACATCATCTCGGTGATGGCGGGCGTGTCGCTGGCAAAGCTCAGGACGCTGTGCGCCCCGGCCGAGGATATCACCATCACCATCCCGCTCGGGTTTCTGGAACAGGGCGGCTGCCCGCTGCCGGCCTATCCGTCGACCGATGTGCTCGACCGGCTGTTCGAGCCGGAAAACACCGTGTTCCAGGTGCCGGACGAACGCGCGCTGAACATGCATTTCGCCATCTGCGCCATGGTCTCCGGCCTGCTCGACCTGATGGCCACCGGGGCGGAATGGCTGGGGGACGAGACCGGGGAGCACGCGGAGGCGGAATTCTATACCACCCAGCTCTTTTCGGGATTCCTGGCGGCGATGACGCGCAAGCCCGGGGCGCTGGCGCGCAAGCGGGACTCGCTGGCGACCAAGGGCAGCATCAGCCTGCAGATGACCGAGGGGCTGCGCGACGGCGGGGCGCACGAGGTTCTGCTCCGGACGCTCGACGCGATCCGCGACCGGTTGAACGGTTGACCGCCTGAACGGCTGATCAGCGCCCGTTGGCGATCAGCCGCAGCAGCGCCTGCGACAGCGCGCTCTCCGGGTCGCAATAATCCAGGAGCACGTCGAAATGGTTGCGGTCGGCGATCTCCAGCACCTCGGCCATGCCGCCCGCCGCCGCCCAGGCCGCCGCATAGGCGCGCGAGTTCAGCGAAAAGCCCGAGGCCTCGTGTTGGGCATAGGCGGCGATCATCGGCGCATGCGGCTTGCCGATGGTGCGGATCGGGCTGAGATCGGCGATATCCTCGGCGCCGAGCCCGAGCCATTCCTGCGGAAAGGTGCGCGCGATCGGATCGAGATCGAACAGCCCGCTGATCGGCAGCCCGCCGGCGACGGCATCCGCCGGCAGATCGAACGCCGCCTGCCAGCCCGCCGACAGCAGCGTACCGGCCAGATGGCCGCCGGCAGAGCTGCCGGTGACATAGATGCGGTTGCGGTCGATGCCGTGGTTGGCGGCGTTTCGCCACACCCAGGCGAAGGCGGCGCGCATCTGGCGCACGATCTCGCGCAGGCTGGCCTTGGGGGCGAGCGTATAGTCGGGCACCACGCTGGCGATGCCCTGCCCGGCCAGCATCGGCGCCATCATCCGCGAGTCGAGCCGCGACAGCGCCCGCCAATAGCCGCCGTGGATGAAGATCACCGCCGGGCGCAGGTCGTCGCCCTGGCCGCCGGCGAAGACATCCAGCGCCTCGCCGCAATCGTCATAGACGATGCCGAGCGTGCCCGGTACGGTTTCGGCCGCGCGGTCCGAGACGGCGCGATACTGGTGGGTGATCGCCTCGAAGGTCTCGATGCTGACCGTGGCGCGCGCGTTATAGGCGCGGTCCAGCGCCGCCCCCGAAAGCTCTGCCGAAAGCGGCAGCTCAAAGCCCGACATAGCCCTGTACCTCCTCATGATCGCGGTCGAGATCGGCACCGTCGCCGCTCCAGACCGTGCGCCCTTTTTCCAGGATATAATGGCGATCCGCCAGCCGTTTCAGCACCGCCAGGTTCTTGTCGATCAGCAGGATCGACTGGCCCTCGGCCTTGAGCAATTCGACCACCCGCCAGATCTCGGCCCGGATCACCGGCGCCAACCCTTCCGTCGCCTCGTCGAGGATCAGCAGGCGCGGATTGGTCATCAACGCCCGGCCCACCGCCAGCATCTGCTGTTCGCCCCCCGACAGGGTGCCGGCCGACTGATCGGCGCGTTCGCGCATCCGCGGAAACAGCTCATAGACCCGCTCCAGCGTCCAGGGGTTGGGGCGCTTGCCGCGATTGGCGGCGGTGGCGATCAGGTTTTCGCGCACCGTGAGAGTGCGGAAGATCTGCCGTCCCTCGGGCACCAGCCCCGCGCCCAGCCGCGCCACCCGTTCCGGCGTCGCCCCGGTGATGGTCTGGCCGGCGAAGGTGACAGTGCCGCCCTTGGGGGCGAGCAACCCCATGATGGTGCGTATCGTCGTGGTCTTGCCCATGCCGTTGCGCCCCATCAGGGTGACCAGTTCGCCATCCCTGACTTCAAGCGAGACGTCGAACAGCACCTGGCTCTGACCATAGCCGGCCTGCAGATTGGTGACCGTCAGCACAGCTCGTCCTCCCCGCCCAGATAGGCTTCGCGCACGCGCGGATCGTTGCGGATCTGATCCGCCGTGCCGGTCATCAGGATCTGGCCGTAGACCAGCACTGAAATCCGGTCGGCCAGGGCAAAGACCGCGTCCATATCATGTTCGACCAGCAGCATGGAGACATGGCCGCGCAGGCTGTCGAGCAGGCCGATCATCTCCTGACTTTCGGCATGTCCCAGGCCAGCCATCGGTTCATCGAGCAGCAGCAGCCGCGGCTTTCCGGCCAGCGCCATCACCAGTTCAAGCTGCTTCTTCTCGCCATGGGACAGATCGGCCACCAATGTGTCTGCCCGGCTGGCAAGGCCGCTGTCGGCGATCCGCGCGTCGGCCTCGTCCCAGAGCGCGCGCCGCTTGGTGACGCGGTCCCAGATCCGCAGATTGCCGCCGTCGCGCGCCTGCACCGCGATGCCGACGTTCTGGCGGACGGTGAAATCCTCGAGCAGGCTGGTGATCTGGAAGGTGCGCCCCAGCCCCAGATGCACGCGGTCTTCCGGGCTGTCGTGGCTGATGTCGCGGCCGCCAAGCTGAATATGGCCGCTGTCGGAGGTCAGCTCGCCACAGAGCTGATTGATCAGCGTCGACTTGCCGGCGCCGTTCGGGCCGATCAGCGCGTGGATCTCGCCGGTCTTCACCTCGAGCGAGACATGGTCGGTCGCGATCAGCCCGCCGAAGCGTTTGACCAGGTTTTCGACATTGAGGATCGAAGTCATATGCGCCCCCCGAAGATGCGGTCGATCAGCGCCTTGATGCCACCCTGGGTGCCCAGCACCACCACCAGCAGCACGAGGCCAAGGATCAGCGGCCAATGTTCGGTCCAGGCGGCGAGGTAATTCTCCAGCGTCAGGAAGGCGACTGAGCCCAGGATCGGCCCCAGGAAGGTACCGACGCCGCCCAGGATCACCATGATCATCAGCTCGCCCGATTTGGTCCAATGCATGGTGTCGGGGCTGGCGAAGCGCAGCAGATTGGCCATCAGCCCGCCGGCCAGTCCGGCGCTCATCCCCGCCAGGACGAAACCATAGAGCTTGTAGCGATAGGTCGAGATGCCCATCGCCGCCATCCGCCGTTCGTTCTGCCGGATACCCGACAGCATGGTCCCGAAGGAGGAATTGATCACCCGCCAGAGCAGCAGGAAATAGAGCACCGCCACCCCATAGATGAAGTAATAGACCGTCGTCTTGTCCTTCATGTTGAGAAAGGGCACCTCGTTGGTGCGGCGCACGATGATGCCGTCCTCGCCGCCATAGGTCTTGAGCGAGACGAAGAGGAAGAAGATCATCTGCGCGAAGGCCAGCGTGATCATGATGAACTGCACGCCCGAGGTTCTGAGCGACAGCGCCCCGATGATCGCGGCCATGATCCCGGCGACCAGCATGGCGGCGGGGAGCGTCACCAGCATCTGGTCCGATCCCGGGATGATGCCCCAGAGCGGCTCGCCGCTGGCGTGATGGTGATAGAGGATACCGACGACATAGTTGCCGATGCCGAAAAAGGCCGCGTGTCCGAAGGAGACCATGCCGCCATAGCCGAGGATCAGGTTCAGACTGGCGGCGGCGATGGCATAGATCATGATCCGCGCGCCCATGGTGCGCAGTGCCGACTGGCCCAGCATGTCGGCCAGCACCGGCAACAGCAGGAAGGCCAGCAGCAGAAGCCCGGGCAGGATGAAACGCCTCATGCCGTCACCCTCCCACCGAGAAGAGGCCCTTGGGCCGGACCAGCAGGACAATCGCCATCAGCAGATAGATGCCCATCGAGGAAATGCCGAGCCCCAGCGCATCGGCCTCGGAAATTGGCATCAGACCGCGCAGCAGCCCGGGCAGGAAGGCCCGCAGGCAGGTGTCGATCACCCCCAGCCCGATGCCGGCGACGAAGGCGCCCTTGATCGAGCCGACACCGCCGATCACCACCACCACGAAGGTCGACAGCAGGATCTGTTCCCCCATACCGACCTGCACCGCCAGCAGCGGCCCGGTCATGAAGCCCGCCAGCCCTGCGAGCATCGCCCCCAGCCCGAAGACAAAGGTATAGAGCAGCCGGATGTCGACGCCGAGCGCGCGCACCATGTCGCGGTTGGTCGATCCGGCGCGCACCAGCATGCCGATGCGGGTATAGCTGATCAGCGCCCAGAGCCCGACCGCCACCAAGAGCCCCACCACGATGATCAGCAACCGGTAGGGCGGATAGGACAGCCCCGGGATCAGTTCGATGGAATTGGAAAACGCCTCGGGCAGCGCGGTATAGATCGGGGCACGCCCGAAGATCAGAACGATGATCTGGTTGAAGATCAGGATCAGCGCGAAGGTCGCCAGCACCTGATCGAGGTGATCGCGGGAATAGAGCCGTCGCACCACCGCCGCCTCGATCACGAAGCCGGTCAGCATGGCGGCGACCAGCGCGGCCGGTATCCCGGCCCAGAAGCTGCCCGTCTCGGTCGCGACCCAGGTGCCGGCGAAGGCACCCACCATATAGAGCGATCCGTGCGCCAGGTTGATCACCCCCATGATGCCGAAGATCAGGGTGAGCCCCGCAGCCAGCAGAAACAGCATCACGCCATACTGCAGCCCGTTCAGAAGTTGTTCGATGATGAGCGTCATTCAGCAGTCCCTGCCAGCAATCTCTGCACGTCTGACCCCCGCGCAGAGGCGCGGGGGTCCGGTCCGGACCGCGACGGGATCCGAACTGGTTGGGAAGATCACATCTTGCAGAGCGCGGAATAGCTGTCGCCGTAATCCTCGATCAGCAGATCCTTGGTGACGGTCATCGGATAGCCGAATTCGCCCATCTCGATATCCACCATGTACCAGTTCTGGATCGGATGCTGGTTCGGGCCGAACTTGAACTTGCCGCGCACCGAATGGAAATCGGCCTTGCGCAGCGCCTCGCGCAGGGCGTCAAGATCATCGACCCCACCGGTCTGCTTCAGCGCCGAGGCGATCAGCAGCGCAGTGTCATAGCTTTGGCTGGCGTAATAGGTGATCGGGCGATCGCCGTATTTGGCGCGCCAGGCGGCGACGAAGGTCTTGTTCGCCTCATTGTCGAAATCCCAGTTCCAATGCGCGGTGCCCTTGATGCCGATGGCGGCCTCGCCCACGGCCTTCAGGATCACCCCATCGGTGGCCGGCTCGGACAGGACCATCGGGATCTGGCCCAGCAGCCCGGCCTGCTGATACTGGCGCATGAAGGCGATACCCATGCCGCCCGGATGGAACTGGAACACCACCTCGGGATTGGCGGCGCGGATCTGGGCCATTTCGGCGGAATAGTCGGTCTGGCCAAGCTGGGTATAGATCTCGCCGGCGATCTCGCCGCCGAAGCCGTGCTTGAAGCCGGCGATGGCATCCTTGCCGGCCTGATAGTTCGGTGCCAGCACGAAGGCATTCTTATAGCCCATCTTCTTGGCGGCGACGCCGGTCGCCTCGTGCAGGGCGTCGTTCTGCCAGGCGACGGCAAAGTAATTCTCGTTGCAGTCCTTGCCCGCCATGTTCGAGGGCGCTGCGTTGGGGCTGATATAGATCGCGTCATTGTCGACCACATCGGGCACCGTGGCGCCGGCGATGTTCGAGAAGATGATGCCGGTCAGGATCTTGACGTTCTCGTCATTCATGAACTTTTCGGCGATCTGGCGGCCGTTGCCGGGCTTGAACCCGTCGTCCTCGACCAGCAGCTCGACCGGGACGCCGCCCAGCTTGCCGCCTTCCTGATCCATCGCCAGCTGGAAGGCATCGCGGATATCCTCGCCGATATAACCCGCAGCGCCGGACAGGGTGGTGATCATGCCGATCTTCACCGGCTCCTCGGCGCGTGCCGGTGCCGCGATGGCCAACGCCATCCCGGCCAGCAGGCCGGTAAGCGACCATTTGGTCCCGTTGCGTTTCATGGTGTTCCCTCTCTGTTGTCTATTGTTGTTCTGTCTTTTTTGTATTTTTGGCCCGGTATCCGGGAAGGAGTAAAGCCGAACCTCGGTCCTGGACATATATTTCTTCCCACCGGGGATCGCGCCGCAGTTTCAGGGGCGCTGCCGCCGCGAGACCGGGATCAAAGCTTGACCCAGCCCTCGGGCGGTTCCTTGCCCGGGTGCAGCGCGCCGCAGTTCGGGCAGGTGCGCGCCGCCTCATCGGCATAGAAGGCGGCATAGATCGGCGGCAGATCGTCGACGATCGATTCCAGATCGGTTTCCGACCGATGCACCAGGGCGTTGCAGTCGAAACAATACCATTCGATCGCGTCCAGTGCGCCTTCGGGCCGCGCCGGTTCGATCACCAACCCGATCGAGCCCTCCTGCGGCCGCTGCGGCGAATGGCGCATATGGGCGGGCAGCAGGAAGATGTCGCCCTCGCGGATCGGCACGTCATAGAATTCGCCGGTCTCGGTGTCGTGCAGCTTGAGCAGCATGTCGCCCTTGAGCTGATAGAAGAATTCCTCGACCGGATCGTCATGGTAATCGGTGCGCTTGTTCGGCCCGCCCACCACGGTGACCATCAGATCGGCATCCTTCCAGATCTGCTGGTTGCCCACCGGCGGTTTCAGCAGGTGCTTGTGCTCGTCGATCCATTTCTGGAAGTTGAATGCGGCCAGTCGTGACATTTCCTATCTCCCCTTGGGTGCCGCCCTCAGGCGGTTTTCAATCCGCAGCCCTCAAAGGCCGCCCGTGTCGCGCGTTTCTCGTCTTCGGTCAGCTCCAGCATCGGCGGGCGAACATGGCCACCGGTCTGGCCCAGCAGATCCTGCCAGTATTTCTGATGCGCATGGGGTTTTTCCGCCGGCCGGGTGTTTCTCAGCGCCGCCCGCACCGGGTCGAGGCTGTCGCGGATCCGTCGCGCCTGTTCCGCCTTCCCGGCGAAGGCGAGGTCGGTATAGTCGCGCATCCGCCGGTCCACGGCGGTCTGGATCAGATAGGGCGGCGACGAGCACAGGTAGAGATCCCAGCTCAGTTCCAGGATGTTGTCGAGCCATTCCTCCTCGGAGGCGGTGGAGACCTTGATGCGGTCGGACGCCAGCCGGGTCAGTTCGACATACATCTCGCGCGGGACGGAGTATTTGATCGCCACCACGGTTTCGATATCGGCCAGCCGGTTGCAGAGTTGCGGGCTCATCAGATAGCCGCTGTCGGGATGCGACCACAGCGCCATGCCGATATCGACCTTCTCGGCGATGGTCTCGTAATAGCGGATCAGGGTTTCATCCTGCGCCTTGAGGAAATGCAGCACCGGCGCATGCACGACGATGTAATCGGCACCGCAGGCCTGGGCATGTTTGGCCAGATCAATCACCACATCCATGTTCTGATCCGAACAGGACATGATCGTCTGCGCCCGGCCGCCGGCGGCATCGACCGCCATGTCGAAGCAGCGCTTGCGTTCATCGACCGACATCGAGAAGAATTCCCCCTGCTTGCCGGCGATGAAGAAACCGTCGATGCCGAGATCCTCGATCCAATGCTCCATATTGCCGCGAAAGCCACCCTCGTCGATGGCGCCATCCTCCTTGAAGGGCATCAGGGCGGCGGCCCAGATCCCCTTCATCGTGGCCATGGCGTGGGTCTTGGCGTCCTTGCGGGTGTATTTCATGATCAATCCTCGAGAGAATGCAGCGCCCGCCAGATGCGTTCGCTGGTCAGCGGCGGGTGAAGCTCGCGTCCCGAATGGGGCCCGAGCGCGTCCTGAATGGCGTTGACGACGGCGGGGGGGATGCCGATGCAGCCGGCCTCTCCCACCCCCTTGGCGCCGATTTCGTTCGCCGGGGAAGGCGTGGAGCGTTTTTCCAGCCGGATCTGGCGCGGCATGTCGCTGGCGCGTGGCACCGCGTAATCCATCAGCGAGCCGGTCAGGAGCTGACCCTCGGCGTCATAGACCACCCGCTCCATCAGCGCGTGCCCCAGCCCCTGTGCCATGCCGCCCAGAAGCTGGCCTTCGACCAGCAGCGGGTTGACGATGCGGCCGGCATCATCGACCCAGGTGATGCCTTCGACCGTGGGCACGCCGGTGTCGGGGTCGATGGCGACCTCGGCCAGAACGGCGCCGCTGGCCCAGGCCTCTCCCTTGGCGGTATAGGTCTCCTCCGCCGCGGCGGGCAGCCGCCCGGCTTGCGCCAGATCGGCGGCTAGCCGCGGCCAATCGACCAGCCGGTTGCCGAGCAGAAGCCCGCCGACGCCGGGCTGGACCTGTTCCAACTCGATCCCGGCCAGATCGGCCGCCGCCTGCCGCAGCGTCACCAAGAGCTTGCCGCAGGCCAGCAGCATGGCGCTGCCGCCGATGGCGGTGGACCGGCTGGCGAGCGCGCCGATGGCATTGGGCAGATGATCGGTATCGCCTTCTCCCACCTGCACCCGGTCGGGCGTGGTGAACAGGGTTTCGGCCACGATCTGGGCGACGGCGGTTTCACGCCCCTGCCCCTGCGCCGAAGACCCGGTATCGGCGCGAAAGCTGCCATCGGGGCAGAGTTCGACCTTGGCGGTTTCCCAGCCCATGCCGCAGGGTTCGATATAGAGCGCGAGGCCGAGGCCGCAGATCTCGCCCGCCGCGCGGCGTTCGGCCTGGCGGGCGCGCAGCGCGGCGTAATCCGTCACCTCCTCCAGCCGGTCGAGCAGCCCGGCGAGATCGCCGGAATCATAGATCTCTCCGGTGGGTGTCCTGTAGGGCATCG
Source organism: Pseudodonghicola sp. (assembly GCF_048268305.1). Taxonomy (NCBI): domain Bacteria; kingdom Pseudomonadati; phylum Pseudomonadota; class Alphaproteobacteria; order Rhodobacterales; family Paracoccaceae; genus Pseudodonghicola; species Pseudodonghicola sp. The sequence goes on along the minus strand of NZ_JBLWVT010000005.1, from coordinate 68,048 downwards.
CCGAGGCCGGGATCAGGTTTCGACGCCGCAGCTCCAGCGGATCGAGATCAAGCGCGCGGGCGGCCTTGTCGGCCAGCCGCTCCATCAGCATCACCGCCTCGGGCCGGCCGGCGCCACGATAGATGCCGACCGGCGCCTGGGCGGTCGGGCGGACCGACAGGCGGATGTCGACATCCGGCACCAGATAGGGGCCGGGCAACATGCGGCCAGCGTTGCGCGGCGGCGCATAGGCCGAATAGGGCATCCAGGCGCCGGTCTGAAATTCCAGATCCGCCGTCAGCGCCAACATGCGGCCCTCGTCGTCCAGCGCCAGTTTCGCGGCGGTGGCGGCGCCGCGCCCCTGGGTGGCGGCGAGGAATTCGTCGCTGCGCTGCGCCGACCACTTGACCGGCGCCGACAGGGCGCGCGCGGCGAAACAGACCATCAGATCCTCGGGATAGATCGAGGCCTTGCCGCCAAAGGCGCCGCCCACATCGGGGGCGGTGACATGCACCCGGTCCATGTCGAGCCCCAGCACCCGGGCGATGTCGTCGCGCGCCCGGAACGGCGTCTGGGTCGACAGGAAGACCTCAAGCCGCGCGCCGTCGTATTGCGCCAGCGCCGCGCGCGGCTCCAAGGCCATCGGCGCGACCAGGGCATGATCCATCCGCGCCGGCACCCGCAGCGGCGCGGCTGACAAGATCGCCTCGGCCTTGCCCTGCTGCCAGCGGACGGTGGGGATCGGATCGGCGGTGCTCTCCTCCTCCTCGATCCCGGCCTGGATCAACTCGGCCGCGTCGCGCGCCAGCAACCGCGAGGTCGCCACCACCGCGGCGATCGGCTGGCCCAGATGCGACACCCGCGGGCCCGCCAGCACTGACAGGGGAATCTGCGCCGGTGCCCCTTCGATCAGCCTGTTGATGGCCGCCTCGCCGCAGATCTCCAGATCGTCGCGGCCGAAGACCGCGACCACCCCCTCGGCCTCGCGCGCATCGTCGAGCATCAGCTCGGTGATCGTGCCGCAAGCCACCGGGCTGCGGAAGAATTCGAGATAGAGACAGCCTTCGGGCTGGATATCATCGACAAAGCGGCCCCGGCCGGTGGTCAGCGCGATATCCTCGCGCCGCCGCATCGCGGCCCCGATCCAACACCTCGCTTCGGTCTGCATCTCCGGTTTGCCGTCCACCTGGCCGTCCCTGTCTGTTCTACGGTCAGGATGGGAGAGAAAATTTCATAGGGTAAGAAAGAAAGATTCTATAATTTGATAAGCCATAGATTATATGTGCACCTATGAAACTCACCCTCCGTCAGATCGAGCTTTTTCAGGCCGTGGTCGAACATGGCAATTTCAGCCGCGCGGCCGAACGGATGAACACCACCCAGCCGGCGCTGTCGCAGTCGGTGCGCGATCTTGAGGAGGTCGTCGGCGCGCGGCTGTTCGACCGCACCACCCGGCGGGTCGATCTGACCGAGGCCGGGCGCGCCTTCGCGGCCTCGGCGCTCAGCGGGCTGGGCGCGATCGAACGGGCCGTGGCGCAGGTACAGGACCTGAGCAATCTGCGCACCGGGCGGCTCAGGATCGCGGCGCCGCCGCTGCTGGCGGCAACGGCCCTGCCCCGGTTCATCCGTCGTGCCGCGCGGCAATTCCCGCATCTGCAAATCCAGATCGCCGATGTCGGCACCGACGGCATCCTCGACATGGTGCGGTCGGGCGGCGCCGATATCGGAATGGGCACCTTCCAGCCGAACGAGGACGGGCTGCATTCCACCAGCATCCTGCAGGACAGCCTGATGGCCTTCCTGCCCGAGGGGCATCCGCTGAGCGCACGTCAGGCGCTGACCTGGCGCGATCTTGAAAATCAGCCGATCGCCACGCTGACCCGGCAAAGCGGCATTCGTCTGCTGGTGGATGTCGGCTTTGAAAGCGCCCGGCTGCCGCTGCGCCCGGCCTTCGAGGCGCATCAGATCTTTACCCTCTTGGCGCTGGTTGAGGCGGGTCAGGCGCTGGCGGTCCTGCCGACCTATTCGCAGGCGGCGCTGCATGGGCGCGCCGTGGCGGTGCGACCGCTGGGCGAGCCGGCGATCTCGCGCGATATCTCGGTGATCCGGGCACGCGACCGATCCACCCCACCGGCGCTGCAAGCCTTGCTGCCCCTGCTGCGCAGCACGGTGCGCGAGATGGTCGATGGGATGGGTCAGGGGGAGTAAACCTCCCTCCGTTCACGCCCCCGCAGCCGAAACCGCGCGGAAAAGCCCGGGATGACCGGCGATCAATGATCCCGGTCCCCCCACATCCCGGGGCACTGGTGATGGGCCTACTTGGTTGCCGTCGTCGTGCTGCTGTCGTTGTCGTCGCTCAGCCCGATGCCGAGAAGGATGATCCCGGCCGCAATCCCCGCCGCCTGATCCTGCTTCAACCCGGTTTTGCCCAAAGGTCCGGGCGCCCGCTGTGTCGAGGCGGCCGGAAGCGTCTGCTTCGGTGCGGTCTGCGCCATCGCCGCCGGGCTCAGCCCCAAGGTCGCCAGGGACAATATTGCGATGAAACCTTTCATCTTGAACTCCTTATTTACACACACGTTTCTGCAACGCGCTTCGGTTAAAGAATGGTTAATATTTTGTGATGAATGGCACTGCGAAGCGTCGTCCGGGATTGGCGGCAAGTCGCCCAAGACTATCTGCCGTCTCGGCGGAGGGGTGCCGAACCGCCGCGACGACAGCATGCGACATGAGAGAAAGGGCAAAGGTCGTGGGCCGCCCGCATAGCCGCCGATTTGGCATTGACGACCTGACCGCTTTGGCGCTGAAACAGATCAACCGGGCGCGCTGCCCAGCTCAGGAAAACCGTTGATGTCCTCTTCCCTATGGCCGGTCATCGCGCCGGTGCTGCTGCTGTCGCTCTCCAACATCTTCATGACCACCGCCTGGTATTGGCACCTGAAGTTCCACAACCTGCCGCTCTGGTCGGTGGTGCTGATCAGTTGGGGATTCGCCTTCTTCGAATATTGGCTGGCGGTGCCGGCCAACCGCATCGGCTATGGCACCTGGTCTGCGGCCGAGCTGAAAACCATGCAAGAGGTGATCACCCTGATCGTCTTCAGCCTGTTCGCCTGGGGCTATCTGGGCGAAAAACTGACCTGGAATCACGCGCTCGGCTTCAGTTGCATCGCTCTGGGCGCCTATTTCATCTTCGCCAAACCGATCGGCTAGACGCGCACGACTTCGGGTGTCGGACCGCCGTTTTTGCGATTGCAGCCCCTGCCGCTTTGTCCTATACGCCGGGAACCAGGCACCCATAGCTCAGCTGGATAGAGCGCTGCCCTCCGAAGGCAGAGGCCATAGGTTCGAATCCTATTGGGTGCACCACTCTCCTGCAAATGCCATGACGCATAATGTTGCACATTTCGGTGGCTTTCGTGCACTCCCCCTGTCAAGGGCATTTTGCGCCGCTGCACTGTGGGGCGCAGGCTTTTACGCAGAATGGGCGTGAATCACGAAGATGACTTTCGTGCCCATTGTGGCGGAAGTCTCAAATGAGCCCTTCAAAACTCGGTGGGCGTCATTCGGATACCACTGCGTCGACTTCGATCTCAACAAGCCATTCGGGATTAACGAAACGGTCGATTGCCATGATCGTGTCAACAGGACGCGCATCGAGACAGTAGAGTTTTCGCGCCTCGATAGCGTCTTTCCAGTTTTCAATGTCCGTGAGGATGACTCGTGTTCTCACGATGTCCTGCAAACCGGAACCGGCTTGCTCAAGCGCAGCCTTGATGATCTCAAAGCACTGCTTTGTTTGCTGGAAGACATCCCCGACGCCCACGGTCTGGCCATCGGCGTCAACCGGCGCAGTGCCGCCGACCGCGATAAAGTTCCCCACTCGGACCGCGCGGCTGAACCCTACGATAGTCTCCATGGGGTTTCCGTTGGATATCAGTTGTCGCATTTGCCCCGTGATCTCCCCTCAACCAGATCTTTCACAGGCAGATTACCACATCGCTGCTCCCGAGTATTCATCCATGCGAACCGGTCAATGGCGGCTTTGTCCCGCTGAACCGCCATTCATGACGGCCATGGCCAATGTCTCCAAACATCCGATCTGTGCATGCTTGTGTGCACAGTGTGCAAGGTTATGCCGGTGTTGAAAGTCGATACGCAACTAAGTATATGTTTTATATATTATTTTTTCCTCATGGACAGGATCGAAACGGCCGAGTGTGCAAACTTATGCCTCATTGGCAGCAAATCAGATCGCGTGATCAGCGCCAGACCGCGGAAGGTCGGCATGTCCTTCGGCATCCGAGCCTGCATGATCTCACCATCGGCCAGCTTGACGTCGAGCACCCCGTTGAACAGCCGACTGAAAATGAAATCCAGGCCAGGGCGATGCCAGCCAGTGCTGTCGCCCCAGACCTTGAGCCGCCATTCCGTCATCTTGACGCGATCGGTCTCGATCATCAGCACCGCCCCGCCGGGGCCCCACATCGCAGACCCTCTTGCTGGTTTCGCCGCAGCCTGGAGCGATGGACGGAGACGAGACGCCCAGAAGCCAGGTGAGTTCCGGCCGGAGCGCCACCACGCGGCGGGCCTGCCGATCAAAGCATCATCCGCCTCAGGCCTCCAGACGATAGACAAACCGTGGCGGAAAGCTCGCCCGCCGTTCGAACCCCAACCCGGTATAGAATGCCTGCGCCGCCAGATTGTCGGGATCGGTGCCCACCATCACATAGCTGCAGCCCTGCCCCTGCGCCGCCGTCAGGCTGGCCCGGATCAGCGCCTGGCCGACGCCCTGGCCGCGCCCCTCGGCCTCGACGAAAAGATGATGCAGCTCAAGCCCGCGCCGACCGAAGTGAAACTGCGCGATGCCGAAGAGCCCGGCATAGCCGATCAGCCCGGTCTGCGCCTCGGCGACAAGGAGACAGATCAACGGCTCCGGCGCAAAGACATCGCGGGCGATATGGTCAGCCGTCAGACCGCAGTCATCGCCATGATGCGCCGCGAGCCGCCCCGCCATCCGTAGGATCGCCGGCGTATCGGCAGGCTCTGCGGCGCGGATCCGGCCGAAGGATGTGGGTTCGGGAGGGAAGTCGATTTTCATATCAAGGCTCCTGACCACCGCAGGAGCCCATGCACGACGCCACCCTGCGGCGGCATGTCATGAGAAAGGGATGCCGCGCTCAGATCAGGCGGCGATAATAGGTCACAAGGCTGGGAACAGTCTGGATCATGACGGCGATCAAGACCTCAGACCGCCCGCCCTGTCAAGCCCGCTGGACCAAGCCGAGGGTTCCTCAGGCGGGAACCCTCATCGCCAGGGGTTTGAAGGCCGTCGGGCGCTGCGCCAACCGGCGAGCCCAGGCCGCGCACTTCCCGAAATGCCGCGCCCGGCGGGGCGGCAGCGGGAACAGCCCGCGCAACAGCAGCACATCGACCGGCCGCAGCCGCTTCATCGCTTCGGCGCCGGGATAGAAGCTTTCCACCGCCATCCCTTCGGCAAAGACGATCTCATGCCGCGGGAAGACCAGATTGAAATACGACACGTCGCCGATGGCGGGCTGGCACGACACACCCGGCCGCGCCAATTGCGCCTTGGCCGCGACCAGACATTGCCGCGTCGTTCCAGCATGCAGCAGCCGGTGCTGCGGCGAACAGCGCAGGTCATGCAGCGGCAAGCCCGCCCCGAGGCTGCCCTTCGGCATCACGATCGGCGCCAGATTCTCTTTACCGGCGCAGAGTTCGACATGGCTGGAAATCAGCCTCGTCAGCGGCTGCGGGCCATTGTCCAGCGTCAGCACCAGATCACCGGGACGCAGGCTTTCGATCGGCCGCAGGCCATCGCGCGTTGCGATCCGGGTTCCCGGCAGGAAACAGGCAACGGCGGCGTTGATCATATCCTCGAAATCGAGATTGCCATCGTTGTCGCCCTGAGCGGGATCACCGTTTTCGTCTTCGGCGGAATAAGTAAGATGGCTCGGATCCTGGGGCAGGTTGCCGTTCAGATCATAGAGCAGATAGCCCGACGATCCGCGCAGCATGATATATTCGTCGCCCGCCCCCAGCCCGCCGACGATGTCATGCTCCGGGATCAGTTGTTCATAGCCCGGGACCGCCGACCAGCCACCGTTCCCCGTGGCGGGGTCGCCGTCCGGATCCGCGGCCGCATCATAGACTTCCAGCCGCCACATCTGGCCGTTCCCGAACTCGGTCGCGGTGGTGTTGACGTTCTGATACCAGACCAACCGATAGCTGTCCGAGGCCGTGCCGAGCGCCTGGACATCATAAAGCTCCATGGCGAATCCCGGCTGGCCAGGGTTGCTCGTCTGCCCGTAGGATCCGACTGAGGCGAGCATATCACCATGCACGGGGATTGGATCAGTATAAGTCGCGGACATAGCAAAACACCTCGATACCATCTTGCAGACGGTGCACAGATTAAAGGCACGTTAACCTTTTCGAGGGCTCAATATCGGACTCTGGCATGCAAGTTCCATTGTGATTGACTGCATAGCCGTTATGATTTCGCGCCCGAGACGCCTTGCACGCCTTGCTTCAAGGTGATTCTTGCAGGCCTTTGATTCCAGGTGATTTATGTTGGTCTTTCGGCGCTTGCCAGCATGGTCATCTCGGGGATCATCACGCTGACGTCAATGTCCGTGAACCCGGCTTTCGCCAGTGCGGTCTTCAGCCAACCCTCGTCCAGCGACCGCGCGCGCGGGGTGAAGGCGGTGTGCTGCAGCTGCCAGAGCGCGGCGAGCTTCGGGCCGGTGCGGTCCTCGTGCACCACGAAGTCATGCAGCAGGAAGCGGCCGCCCGGAGCCAAATGATGACGCGCCTGCGCGATCAACCCATCGTGTGTTTCCCCCGGCACGCCGGAGAAAAGATAGGACATCAGCACCACATCCTGTCCACCCGGCCAGTCGGTGTCCAGCGCGTCGCCCTCGACATAGGTGATCCGGTCCGACAGCCCCGCCTTGGCAACATAGTCCCGCCCCAGTTCGGCGACATTGGGAAAATCGACGATGGTAGCGGTGAGATCGGGGAAGGCCTTGCAAAGCGTGATGGCAAAGGCGCCAGTGCCGCCACCGACATCCAGCAGGGTTTTCGCCCCCGACAGGTCGATCCGACGCGCCAATTGCCGCGCCGGGCCCAGCGATCCCGAATGCTGGCTGGCGGAATAGAGCCGCGCCTCCTCCGGGTCGGAAAACCACTCGGCATAGGAGGCGGTCGCCTCCTCGGGCAGCCTGTCCCGCAGCGCGTCATCGATCTGGTCCAAGAGCCCGTACATCTGCTGACCCACCTGCAGCCGCAGGTAATCGCCGAAGTCGTATTTCGCCCCCTTGACCAGAAAGCTTTCGGCGGCCGGCGAATTGGCGAACCGGCCATCCTGCACCTCGACCAGCCCCAGCCCGGCCAAAGCGGTCATCAGGGTTTCGGTGCGCGCCTCGTCCAGCGGGCAGGTCTCGGCCAGTTCGGCGCAGCTTTGCGGACCATCGGAGAGATGGGTGAAAACCCCTGCCCCCAGCGCCGCGAACAGCGCCTTCGATCCCATGAACCCAAAGGCGATATCGGAAATCTGCTCGGCTTCGGTCAATACGGTCATCGGCTCCCCCTGCTGCTGTGTCAGGGGAAGCCTAGCCGCATTGCGGCGAAATTACCAATAACGACACCAGAATGTCGCTTTCCGACCGCTCCAAATCTCGAAAGCGGTCAGGAAACGGTCAGGCGAACAGCTCTCGTGCCAGTTCCAGCGCCTCGATCAGCCGGTCGATCTCTTCCGTCGTGTTGTAAAGCCCGAAGGAGGCCCGACAGGTGGCGGTGACGCCCAGATGCTCCATCAGCGGCCCGGCGCAATGATGTCCCGCGCGCACCGCCACCCCCTTCTTGTCGAGGATGGTCGAGATATCATGCGGATGCGCCGGCCCCTCCATGGTGAAGGAGAAGATCGCCGCCTTGCCCGGCGCCTGCCCCTGCACCTTGAGCCAGTTCAGCTTGGCGAATTGCGCCTGGGCATAATCGCGCAAGCCCGCCTCATGCGCGGCGATATTCGCCATGCCGAGGCCCATCATGTATTCCAGCGCCACGCCAAGGCCGATGGTCTGCACGATGCCCGGCGTGCCGGCCTCGAACTTCAGCGGCGGGTCGGCATAGATGACATGATCCTTGGTCACTTCGCGGATCATGTCGCCACCGCCGAGGAAGGGGCGCATTTCCGCCATCCGCTCGGCCTTGACATAGATCGCGCCGGAGCCCGAGGGACCATAGAGCTTGTGGCCGGTGATGGCATAGAAATCGCAGCCGATGTCCTGCACGTCGACCGGCATATGCACCGCGCCCTGGCTGCCGTCGACCAGCACCGGCACGCCCTTGGCGTGGGCGCCTTGGGTGATCGCCTTCACATCCACCACCGTGCCCAGCACATTGGAACAATGGGTCACCGCCACCAGTTTGGTCTTTGGCCCGATGGCATCGATCACCGCCTGCGGGTCGAGCGATCCGTCCGGCGCGGTATCCACCCATTTCAGCACCACGCCTTGCCGTTCGCGCAGGAAATGCCAGGGCACGATATTGGCGTGGTGTTCCATCACGCTCAGCACGATCTCGTCGCCCGCCTGCAGCCGCGGCGCCGCCCAGGCGTAGGAGACCATGTTGATCCCCTCGGTGGTGCCGGAGTTGAAGATGATCTCGTCCTCATGCCCCGCATTCAGGAACCGGGCGACGATGCCGCGCACCGCCTCGTATTTCTCGGTCGCGAGGTTCGACAGGAAATGCAGCCCCCGGTGCACGTTGGCATATTCCATCGAATAGGCCCGGGTGATCGCGTCGATCACCACCTGCGGCTTCTGCGCCGAGGCGCCGTTGTCGAGATAGGTCAGCGGCTTGCCATTCACCTCGCGGGCGAGGATCGGGAAATCGGCGCGGATTTTCTGCACGTCATACATTGAGAGAGTCTCCCGGCAGTATCCCCCCGATCAAGGCGAGGAGAAGGATCATCAGGACCGTCATGACCACGATCGACAGCAGCATCGCCCCCGCGGCCCGGCCCAGAGAATTGAAGTGGAACACCTGATTGAGGAAATGAACGGTGATATAAAGCCCGATGAACATGGCGGCAAAGACAGCCGCCACCCCCAGCGCCGGCGACAGGATGCCCAGGACCAGAACGATCACCTGCACCGCCATGCGCAGCACCTGCAGCCAGGTGACCGCGACCAGCAGATCCTCGAACCGGCCTTGCCCGCCCAGCACGCGCCCCGCCAGATAGAAGGAGAACAGCGTCGCCAGCAAGCTGGCCGCCATGATCCCCAGATAGAGAAATGGCGATCCCAGGGCATTGAATGCCGCCGAACCGGAGACCATGGCGGACAGCGTATAGATCACCGTGTTCAGAACCGCCGTCAGCGCCAGCGCCAGCCAGAGCACATCGCGCCGCAGACCCAGCGCCATCAGCCGCCGCGCCGCCTCGGCCGGGTCGGTCAGCGACAGGGTAACCAGATCGCCCCAATAGCTTTTGTTCACAGCCGGGTCCTTTCCGCCTGCCAGAGGCCCGAGAGCCAGAACCACAGAAAAACCGCCAGCCAGATCAGCCCCACCGCGTCGCGCCCCGGTCCCGGGCCGATCAGCCCCGCCACCAACCCGTGCAGCAGCAACAGCGGCGTCGAGGCGAGCAGCGCCCAGAACAGCGCCAGCCGCGCCCCGTACCAGCCGCCCCGCCCGCCGAAGAGCCGCGCGATGACATGGCTGAAGGCGGCGAGGATATAGAACAGCAAGGGCGCGATGATCACCCAGGCCAGCAGGCTGCCACCCAGGATCGGGTTCAACTCCTGTCCGGTCAGATGCGCCTCGCGCGCCAGTCGGGGCAATTGCGCGACGAAGACCAGCACGCAGCCCGCCATCAGGATGGCCAGCGCGCGATCCTCGCGCTGACCGGCGGTCAGCAGGCGCGCAACCACCCGCCCCGGCCCCCGGTAGGAGGCCAGGATATCCGTGGTCACCGCCATCAGCCGTGCCGCATCAGCCAGCCGCGCAGACGCTGCAGCAGATCCTCGGACAGGCGCGGATCCTCGATCTCGTCCAACGCCTCGGCCAGGAAGGCCAGGGTCAGCAGGCTGACCGCCTCACGTTCGGGCACGCCGCGCGAGCGCAGATAGAACAGCCCCTCCTCATCGATCGCGCCAGAGGTGGAGCCATGCGAACAGGCGACATCGTCGGCATAGATCTCAAGCTCGGGCTTGGCGAGGAACTGGCTGTCCCCATCCAGCAAAAGCGACTGGCTGATCTGATAACCGTCGGTCTTCTGCGCGCCGGGCTTGACCAGGATCTTGCCCTGGAACACGCCGACCGCGCCGTTCTTCAGCACCTTCTTGAACACCTGCCGGCTTTCGCAGCCGACCGCGTCATGGGTGATGAAGACGGTGTCGTCATGGTGGAAATCGCCATCACCGACACAGGCGCCAGCGACATGGGCCACCGCGTTGTCGCCGGTGAATTCCACCACCTGCTCGTTCCGGGTCATCACCCCGTTCACCGTCAGGGTGAAGGACTTGTAGACCGCATCGGCACCAAGACGGGCGAACATATGGGTCACCGCGCGGCGCTCATGATCGCGGCCCTGGGCCCGGACGTGGTGCAGCTTGCCACCATCGGCGATATCGACCTCCGTACACTTGTTGAACCGTGCCGCCGCCGGGCCGTTTTCCAGCAGCGTCAGCTCGGCCCCCGCTTCGACCCGGATCAGGTGATGCAGCATCACGTCGGAGGTTTCCGAGCGGTGCTTGTAGACGATGCTGATCGGCCTTTCAGGGCTGCCGGTGACATGGATCACCAACCCGTCGGTGGCGAAGGCACTGTTCAGCGCCGCCAGCGGACGCGCCACCGGAACCTGACCATTTGCTTCAAGAACGCCATACAAGTCCTTGGCCCAATGGATATCCTTATCGCAGATATCCGCAATCCGCTCGATCACCACACCGTCCATCGCCAGATCGTCGGAGGCCTCGGGATCGAAGACGCCATCAACAAAGACGATCTTCAGCCGATCCACCGCATCGAACATCGGGCCTTCGTCATTGACGAAGACGGTGGCCGGCACCGGCGCCGGCTGGGTCAGCGTGTCGGGGCGGGTGAATTTCCAGTATTCGTCACGCCGCTGCGGCAAGCCCATCTGCCGCAGCCGGGCCAGCGCCGCCTTGCGGGGCGCGGCCAGACAGCCGGTCTCAGACAGGGTCAGCCCGGCAATCCGCGCCTCGACCGCCTGCAGGGCCTTCGGGTCGGGAAGCGCGGTCATCACATCACCTCGCTCAGGATATCGGCATAGCCATTGGTCTCGACCTCAAGCGCCAGCTCGGGGCCACCGGTCTTGATGATCCGGCCCTTGGCCATGATATGCACCACATCAGGTTTGATATGGTCCAGAAGCCGTTGATAATGCGTGATAACCACGAAACCGCGCTTGCCGTCGCGCAACGCGTTCACGCCCTCAGACACCAGTTTCATCGCATCCACGTCAAGACCAGAGTCGGTCTCGTCCAGAATGCACATCTTGGGTTCCAGCATGGCCATCTGCAGGATCTCGTTGCGCTTCTTCTCACCGCCCGAGAAGCCGACGTTGACCGGCCGCTTCAGCATGTCGGCGTCGATTTTCAGCGCCTTGGCGCGTTCCCGCACGATCTTGAGGAAATCGCTGGCGCTCAGCTCCTCTTCGCCGCGGGCCTTGCGCTGCGCGTTCACCGCGGTGCGCAGAAAGGTCATGTTGCCGACACCGGGGATTTCGACCGGATATTGGAAGGCCAGGAACAGGCCGGCGGCGGCGCGCTGCTCAGGCTCCATTGCCAGCAGGTCGACACCATCGAGCGTCGCCGATCCCTCGGTCACCTCATAGCCGCCACGACCGGAAAGCACATAGGAGAGCGTCGACTTGCCCGACCCGTTCGGGCCCATGATGGCATGCACCGATCCGGGCTCGATCGTCAGATCGACGCCTTTGAGAATTTCCTTACCTTCTTCTTCAAGTCGCGCATGCAGGTTTTTGATTTCCAGCATTTTTTCCTCTTTCTTATCCTTCTGTCCCCGATCGTCGGGGCGATGTTCCTATGTCTTGCCTGGCGTCAGGGCCGGGTCATGTACTTGATGACCTGCAGCAGCCGGTCGGGTGGGATGGGCGTCGGCACCACCTCGAAGGCGGCCATCCGGCCGATGATCGTCGGCGATCCCAGAAATTCCTCTACCCGTGCGAACCAGCTTCGCTTGGTATAATCGTCAAACAGCAGCGTCACCGGTCGGGTGATCGAAAAGGCCGTGGCCAGGGCGCACCCGGTGCGAAAGCGGCCATCGACCAGCACCACATCGGGATGCCGAAACTCCTTTTTCCGCCATATCTTAAGGGGATACTCGGGGAACTTGCGCCATTCGCTATCGTCCTTGGGATGGCCCCAATCCTCGGTCTTGCCGATATCGCTCCAATGGATATCGACGCTCGTGCCCTCGGCCGGCGGGTTGGCGGCGAACCAGCCCTTCATCATCCGCGCCCATTTCCGATCGCTTTCGACCGAGGTGACATGTTTGCCCGCCATCTCGGCTGCCAGTACGGTCGAGCCGCCCGAACCATATTCCAGAATGACCCCGGCCTGCGCATAGGCCATGCGCAACGCCTCGGCCTCGGGGGCCGGCAGGGTCAGGATCGGACGGTCGATATGGGCGGGCGCCGCCATCACGATCACTCAGCCCTGCACTGCCTGCCAGGCCATACCATCAGCATTCCCCTGCACCCTGCAGTGCTCTGCGATCCATACCGGATTTCACAGCCGGCTTTCATGGACCACCATGAAATTCTCGTTCACCCGATAGCGGCGATATCGATCGACGGTCTTGTAGCCCCATTTGTCCATCAATTCGACAAATGCTTCGGCATTCTTATTTTCGACCTCGACGAACATCGGCGGCCTGGCCCGTGCAATGGTCTCTTCCAGCCCTTGCAGGACCGTGATCTCCATCCCCTCGACATCGATCTTGATGAAATCGACCTGGGTTTCGGCGAAGACGTCATCGCCGCGCAGCAGCTCGATTTCGCCGCTCCCCTCAACGATGCGTCCGCTGCCGACATTCCTTTCGTGGAAGGAAATCCCCGCGCCCTGCGCATGCACGTCGGTGAGCCCATATCCCAGCAGCCGCAGGTCGAACTGGCCCTCCAGCCGATTCATGAACACATTCTCGATCAGGACCTTATAGGCCACCGGATTGGGTTCGATCGGAACGACACAGGAGGCCCCCAGATAGGCCGCGGCGAACAGCCCGTGATTGCCGACATTGGCGCCAACATCCAGCATCACCCCGCCACGCGGGAAAAAACGCTGCATGATCATCAGCTCCGGCACCTCGTAGATCTCGCCGCGCAGATAGCACTTCTGGATCACATCTCTGGGCAGTTTCACCGAAAACAGCAGCGACTTGTCGAGAAACCGCACGACAGACACCCGTCCCTGCGCGGTTGTGAAACAGCCCCTCCGCCGCGCAGCAACGATGGACTCGAGTTCGGAGAAATCCCCCGAAAACTTGACTTTGCTTTCATTCATGACCGAGCTCATTTGTTGCGGCGATTGGCAGGCGACCTGGGCCTTAGCCTACCGACCCTTCCAGGCTGATGGCAACCAGTTGCTGCGCCTCCATGGCGAATTCCATCGGCAACGCCTGCAGCACGTCCTTGCAGAATCCGTTGACCACCAGCGCCACCGATTCCTCTTCGTCCATCCCGCGCGAGCGGCAGTAGAACAGCTGATCCTCATCCACCTTGGAGGTGGTCGCCTCGTGCTCGACGCGCGAGGAGTTATTCTTCACCTCGATATAGGGCACCGTATGGGCGCCGCATTTGTCGCCGATCAACAGGCTGTCACATTGGGTGTAATTGCGGCTGTTCTTGGCCTTCGGATGCATCGACACCAGACCGCGATAGGTGTTCTGCGCCTTGCCCGCGCTGATCCCCTTGGACACGATGCGCGACTTGGTCCGCTGGCCCAGGTGGATCATCTTGGTGCCGGTGTCGGCCTGCTGATGGTTGTTGGTGATGGCGATCGAATAGAATTCGCCCTGGCTGTCGTCGCCGCGCAGGATGCAGGAGGGGTATTTCCAGGTCACGGCAGAGCCGGTTTCGACCTGGGTCCACATCACCTTGGCGCGGTCGCCCCGGCAATCGGCGCGCTTGGTCACGAAGTTATAGATACCGCCCTTGCCGTTCTCGTCGCCCGGATACCAGTTCTGGACGGTGGAATATTTCACCTCGGCGTCTTCCTCGATGATGATCTCCACCACCGCGGCATGCAGCTGCGCCTTGTCGCGCTTGGGCGCGGTGCAGCCTTCCAGATAGGAGACGTAGGACCCCTTGTCAGCGATGATCAGCGTGCGTTCGAACTGGCCGGTGTTTTCCGCGTTGATGCGGAAATAGGTGCTCAGCTCCATCGGACAGCGCGTGTTGGGCGGCACATAGACGAAGGAGCCGTCCGAGAAGACGGCAGAGTTCAGCGTCGCATAGAAGTTGTCCGATACCGGCACCACGGAGCCGAGGTATTTCTTCACCAGCTCGGGATGTTCGCGGATCGCCTCGGAGATCGAGCAGAAGATGACGCCGGCCTTCTTCAGCTCGGCCTGGAAGGTGGTGCCGACGGAGACCGAGTCAAACACCGCATCGACAGCGACCTTGCGGCCCTCAGTCGGCATCTCCTCGGCGCCCTCGACACCGGCGAGGATCATCTGTTCCTTCAGAGGAATGCCCAGCTTGGCATAGGTGGCCAGCAGCTTGGGGTCGACATCGTCCAGCGACTTCGGCTTCACTTCCATGCTCTTCGGGCGGGCATAGTAATACTGATCCTGAAAGTCGATCTCGGGATAGTCGACCATCGCCCAGTCGGGTTCCTTCATCTCCAGCCAGCGGGCAAAGGCCTTGAGCCGCCAGTCGGTCATCCAGTCGGGTTCTTCGTTCTTGGCCGAGATCAGGCGAACGATATCCTCGGTCAGACCCTTGGGGGCATAGTCGGTCTCGATCTCGGTTTCCCAGCCGTATTTATAGGCCCCGCCGACCTCGCGTACCGCATCGACCGTTTCCTGATCGACGCCTTCCTTGACCTCGGTATGATCCATGGCGACCATCTGCTTCACTCCTGACCTCACGCCGCACGGGCGCGATGTTTTCTTTCTTTTTCGCACCACGCCTCGGCGAAGCGCAGCACATCTTCTTCTGTCGTCGCCGGGCCGATGGAAACGCGGATCGCGCCGCCGGCCGTGGCCGCATCATATCCCATCGCTCCGAGCGTCTGGCTGGGGCGCGCCTTGCCGCTGGAACAGGCGCTGCCCGCGCTGATCGCGAAGCCGGCCAGATCCATCTGCATCACCTGCGTTTCGCCCTTCCATCCCGGAGTGGCGAGGCACGAGGTATTGGGCAGGCGCGCCGCCGCTTTCCCGACGAAAATAGTCTGTGGGGCGGCGCCCGCAATAGATGACTCTAGAATATCTCTAAGTTTTTCGACCCGTTCCCAGATGCCATCGGCCAGATCGCGCGCCGCCGCCTCGGCCGCGGCGGCGAAACCGGCGATCCCGACGATGTTCTCGGTGCCCGAGCGGCGGCCCATCTCCTGACCGCCACCGCGGATCTGCGCAGCCAGATCGGTGCCGCGCTTGATCACCAGCGCGCCAATGCCCTTGGGCCCGCCCAGCTTGTGGGCCGAGACCATCGCCATGGTGGCGCCCAGCCAATTGAAGGCGACCGGGATCTTGCCAAAAGCCTGGGTCGCGTCGGTGACCGCCAGCCCCGCGGGCAGGGTCTGCAGCACGCCGGTTTCCGAATTGGCCATCTGCAACACGCTGTGTCCCGGGTCGGTCACTGTGACATGACCCAGGGCGTCAACCGCGAGATCCTCGGTGATCCAGGCCCGCACCGCATCATGTTCCACCGCCGCGCCATGCAGACCCCGGCCGGCGCAGGCCAGCGCCGCCGCCTCGGTCGCGCCAGAGGTGAAGATCACATCGGCCCCATCCGCCCCGAAGGCCGTGGCGATCTGGCCTCGCGCGCGTTCGATCAGCGCCTTGGCGGCGCGCCCCTCGGCATGAACGCTCGACGGGTTGCCGATCACCTCCATCGCCGCGATCATCGCCGCCTTCGCCTCCGGCCGCATCGGCGCGGTGGCGTTGTAATCCAGATAGACGCGCGTCGAGCCGGACATCCCTATCACTCCGCGTCGACGACGGAGAAGATCGACGGGACCGCCGGACAGGGCGCCAGCCCGTTCCCGATCACATCGGCCAGGCTGGTCTGATGCAGGAAGACATAGACATGCGCGCTGAGGCTTTCCCACAGCCTGTTGGTCAGCGACTGCGCCCGGCTGCCCGACGATCCGCCCGAGGCGCCGGCGCCCTTGTGCATCGCATCGACCGTCTCGTCGACCGCCGCCAGCACATCGACCACCCGGATATCCTCGGCCGGTCGGGCCAGCCGATAGCCACCACCCGGACCGCGCACCGAGGCCACCAGATCGGCGCGGCGCAGCTTGACGAAGAGCTGCTCGAGATAGGGCAGCGAAATCTTCTGTCGCTGCGCGATATCTCCCAGCGTCACCAGCGCCCCTTCGGGCTGCAACGCGATATCGGCCAAAGCGACCATCGCGTAACGTCCTTTGGTTGACAGCTTCATTCCCGATCGCCTCCACACCCGTTTTTTCGCGAGATTCTTGACGTTGCGCCTGTCAATGCGTATCTCCGCCTAGCAGCACAAAACCGCGCTCCGCGCCATTTAGAAACGTTCTAAGGTATCCTAGCGATTTCGTCAAGAATATCCCGGATGCCTTCCGACCAAAACAGGACAGACGCCAAATATGCCCGAGGTGATTTTCGCCGGACCCGAAGGCCGCCTGGAAGGCCGCTATCACCCGCAGAAGGAAAAGGACGCGCCGATCGCCATCGTGCTGCATCCGCATCCGCAATTCGGCGGCACGATGAACAACAAGGTCGTCTATAATCTGCACTATGCCTTTTATAACATGGGCTTCACCGTGTTGCGGTTCAATTTCCGCGGCGTGGGGCGCAGCCAGGGCGAATACGACCAGGGAATCGGCGAGTTGTCGGATGCCGCATCGGCGCTCGATTACCTGCAGTCGATGAACAACAACTCCAAGCATTGCTGGGTCGCTGGCTTCTCCTTCGGCGCCTGGATCGGCATGCAACTGCTGATGCGCCGGCCCGAGATCACCGGTTTCATCTCGGTGTCGCCGCCGGCGAATATGTATGACTTCTCCTTCCTGGCGCCCTGCCCGTCCTCGGGGCTGATCATCAATGGCACCGCCGACCGGGTGGCGCCGCCGGCCGATACCACGGCCTTGGTGAACAAGCTGCACGAGCAGAAGGGGATCACCATCACCCATCGGGAAATCGAGGGGGCCGATCACTTCTTCCAAGGTCAGCACATGGACACGATGATCGGCGACGTCTCCGATTACGTGAAACGGCGGCTGACCGAAAACACGCGATAACCTGCGACCGGGGACCAGCGCTGCGCCGGTCCCCGCCGGGACCGGGGCGGTGGGAAAGGATTATTCCATGACCGACCCAAACACTGCGCGTCTCGACGCGCAGATCGCTTTTTTGAAAGAGGCGGACAAGCTCAAGTCCGTCCTGCGCGCAAGCAAGCTGATCGACGGCACGCGCCACGAGAACTCGGCCGAACATAGCTGGCACATCATGCTCTATACGCTGGTTCTGGCCGATCAGGCCGGCCCCGGCGTCAGTATCGACCGGGTGATCCGGATGCTGTTGCTGCATGATCTCGTCGAAATCGACGCCGGCGACGCGCCCATCCACGGCAGCGTCGATCATGCCGCCATGGCCATCAAGGAGGCCGCCGCCGCGCGCCGCCTGTTCGGCATGCTGCCCGAGGATCAGGGCGCGGATTTCCTGGCGCTCTGGCAGGAGTTCGAGGCGGCGGAAAGCCCGGATGCGCAATTCGCCAAGGCCATCGACCGGGTGCAGACCCCGGTTCTCAATCTGGAAACCGATGGCGGGAGCTGGATCGACTATAACGTCACGCTCGAACAGCTCGACCTGCGCGTGGGCAAACCGATCCATCGCGGCGCCCCCGGGCTCTGGGCCTGGCTGCGCCCCAAGATTGCCGCGTTTTTCGCCAGCCGCGCCGCCTGATCCGGCGCCACGCGCCCGAATTCAGGACGCAGACCAGAGCGCGCGCGCGACATTTTTGTATACCTCCGTATACATTCTTTTCCGCAGAGCGGAATTGGAGTAAACCGCGCCCGACTCCCCTACCGGAGCCTCCTCCACCGAAGCACAGGGACCGCACCGATGACCAAGATCAAGGTGAACAACCCGATCGTCGATATCGACGGCGACGAAATGACCCGGATCATCTGGGATTTTATCAAGAAAAAACTGATCCTGCCCTATCTGGACGTCGATCTGCTCTATTACGATCTGGGGATCATGGAGCGTGACCGCACCGACGACCAGATCACCGTCGACGCCGCCATGAAGATCAAAGAGGTCGGCGTCGGCGTCAAATGCGCCACCATCACCCCGGATGAGGCGCGGGTCGAGGAATTCGGCCTCAAGCGCATGTACCCGAGCCCGAACGGCACCATCCGCAACATTCTGGGCGGCGTCGTCTTCCGCGCCCCGATCATCTGCCGCAACGTGCCGCGGCTGGTGCCCGGCTGGACCAAGCCGATCGTGGTCGGCCGTCACGCCTTCGGCGATCAGTACAAGGCCACCGACTTCCGCTTTCCCGGGCCAGGCAAGATCACCCTCAAGTTCGAGGGCGAGGATGGCACCGTCATCGAACGCGATGTCTATAACGCCCCCTCTGCCGGCGTGACGATGGCGATGTACAACCTCGACCAGTCGATCATCGACTTCGCCCGCGCCTCGCTGAACTACGGGCTGAACCTGGGCTGGCCGGTCTATCTCTCGACCAAGAACACCATCATCAAGGCCTATGACGGCCGCTTCAAGGATCTGTTCCAACAGGTCTTCGAGGAGGAATTCGCCGAGGCCTTCAAGGAAAAGGGCATCTGGTACGAACACCGGCTGATCGACGACATGGTGGCAAGTTCGCTGAAATGGTCGGGCGGCTATGTCTGGGCCTGCAAGAACTATGACGGCGACGTGCAGTCCGACACCGTGGCGCAGGGCTATGGCTCGCTCGGGCTGATGACCTCGCAGCTGATGACGCCGGACGGCAAGATCGTCGAGGCCGAGGCCGCGCATGGCACCGTCACCCGCCACTATCGCCAGCATCAGGCCGGCAAGGAAACCTCGACCAACTCGATCGCCTCGATCTACGCCTGGACCGGCGGGCTGAAGCACCGCGCCAAGCTGGACAACAACGCCGCGCTGATGACCTTCGCCGAAACCCTGGAAAAGGTCGTCGTCGCCACCGTCGAATCCGGTTTCATGACCAAGGATCTGGCGCTGCTGGTGGGGCCGGACCAGAAATGGCTCACCACCATGGGGTTCCTGGAAAAGATCGACCAGAACCTGAACAAGGCGCTGGCCGGCTAAGCCGATCCCGCTTTGACAAGACAGTGCCCGGAGCCTCTGCCGAGGTTTCGGGCATTTTCGGTCCTGTCCCCGCGTCAGAGGCGGCAAAAGGACGCCGCCCGATTGACTGGTCAGCACTTCTGTCCTATTTTCTGCATATGCGAAGAGACCCGTAAACCGCAGCAGGATGTGGGAACGACGATGCAGACCAACGTTCAGAAATCGCTTGATCACAGTGCCTTGGACGATGTGCAAGGGCTGGGATTGGGGATATTCCTTTCCGGCATAGGCATCCATGTGCTGACCAGCGCCGGGTTGATCACCGGCCAGACCGCCGGGGTGGCGGTGATCCTGTCCTATCTGACCGGCTGGTCCTTCGGCACGATCTTCTTCATCATCAACATCCCATTCTACCTGCTGGCCTATCGCCGGCTGGGCCTGGAGTTTACGCTGAAATCGGCGCTGTCGGTGACGCTGCTGTCGGTGACGACCGAGCTTTTGCCGCTGGGCTGGACGGTGGGGCCGATGTCGCAGCCGCTGGCGGCTCTGGTCTTCGGCGCGGCCACCGGTCTGGGGTTGCTGGCGATGTTTCGTCACAACGGTTCGCTGGGCGGGCTCGGCGTGGTGGCGCTTCTGGTGCAGGACACCACCGGCTTCAAGGCCGGCTATGTCCAGCTCATGGTCGATGCGGTGATCTTCGCCATCGGCCTCTTCCTCTTCCCCGGCACAACCGTGCTTTGGTCGCTGCTGGGGGCGGTGGCGCTGAATCTGGTGATCGCCTTCAACCATCGCCGCGACCGGTATATCGCAACCTGAGACACCGCCGGCACCCGCCCGCGCTTTACCCGCGGCAAGGTCTCTGTATACAGGACACCACTGGGCCAAGCCGCCCACCGCGCTTCATTGTCCGAGACCTGCCCATGCCCGCCCATTACCTGTACCTGATCCTTGCCGTCGCGGCCGAGACCATCGGCACCTCTGCCCTGCAGGCCAGCCAGCAGTTCAGCCGGCTGATGCCCTCGATCCTGGTGCTGGTGGCCTATACGGTCAGCTTCTATCTGCTGTCGCAGGTGCTGCGGGTGATGCCGGTGGGGATCGTCTATGCGATCTGGTCCGGCCTCGGCATCGTCTTCATCGCGATGATCGGTTTCGTCGTCTTCGGGCAGAGGCTGGACCTGCCGGCGGTGCTGGGTCTGGGGCTGATCATCGCCGGGATCGTGGTCATCAACCTGTTCTCGGGCTCTGCAGGGCACTGATCGCGCGTTTTGCACTGGCGTTCTGCGCTGCAGCGCGTTATGCGCGCAGCAATTCCCGCATTCGAGGCATGACATATGGACCTTCGCAATATCGCGATCATCGCGCACGTTGACCACGGCAAGACCACCCTGGTGGACGAGCTGTTGAAACAATCGGGCGCCTTCCGCGAAAACCAGGCCGTGGCAGAACGCGCCATGGACAGCAACGACCTGGAGCGCGAACGCGGCATCACCATCTTCGCCAAGCCGACCTCGGTCGAATGGAAAGGTACCCGCATCAATATCGTCGACACCCCCGGCCACGCCGACTTTGGTGGTGAGGTCGAGCGGATCCTGTCGATGGTCGACGGTGTTGTGCTGCTGGTCGACGCCGCCGAAGGCCCGATGCCGCAGACCAAATTCGTGACCTCCAAGGCGCTGGCGCTGGGGCTGCGCCCCATCGTAGTGCTGAACAAGGTCGACAAACCCGACGCCGAACCCGATCGCGCGCTGAACGAGGTCTTCGATCTCTTTGCCTCGCTCGACGCCAACGAAGATCAGCTCGACTTCCCGCATATGTATGCCTCGGGCCGCTCCGGCTGGGCGGACACCGAGCTGGACGGGCCGCGCAAGGATCTGAGCGCGCTGTTCAGCCTGATCATCAACCATGTCCCGGCGCCGAAGCAGATCAAGCAGCAGGGCGATGATTTCCGGATGCTCGCCACCACGCTGGGGGCCGACCCCTTCGTCGGCCGCATTCTGACCGGCCGCATCGAAACCGGCAAGGTCAAGGTCGGCCAGACGGTGCAGGCGATTTCCCGCATCGGCCAGAAGATCGAACAGTTCCGGGTGACCCGGGTGCAAGCCTTCCGCGGCCTCGGCCAACAGGACATCGACGAAGGCATGGCCGGCGATATCGTCAGCCTCGCCGGCATGTCGAAGGCTACCGTCGCCGACACCATCTGTGCGCTGGCCGTCGATACCCCGCTGGACGCCCAGCCGATCGACCCGCCGACCATCACCGTCACCTTCGGCATCAACGACAGCCCGCTGGCTGGCCGCGAAGGCAAGAAGGTGCAATCCCGCGTCATCCGCGAACGGCTGATGAAAGAGGCGGAATCGAACGTCGCCATCAAGATCGCCGACACCCCGGGTGGTGAGGCCTTCGAGGTTTCGGGCCGTGGCGAACTGCAGATGGGCGTTCTGATCGAGAACATGCGCCGCGAGGGGTTCGAGTTGTCGATCTCCCGGCCGCAGGTCATCATGCGCGACGATGAGAACGGCAAGAAGCTGGAGCCGATCGAAGAAGTCACCGTCGACGTCGATGACGAATATTCCGGCGCGGTGATCGAAAAGCTGACCGGCACGCGCAAGGGCGAGCTGGTCGAGATGCGGCAGAACGCCGGCAAGACCCGGATCATCGCCCATGTTCCGTCGCGCGGCCTGATCGGCTATCACGGCGAATTCCTCACCGATACCCGCGGCACCGGCGTGCTGAACCGCGTGTTCCACTCCTGGGCCCCCTACAAGGGTCCGATCCCGGGCCGGCGTCAGGGCGTGCTGATCTCGATGGAAGACGGCGAGGCGGTGGCCTATGCGCTGTGGAACCTGGAAGAGCGCGGCAAGCTGTTCCTGGGCGCCCAGGCCAAGGTCTATCAGGGCATGATCATCGGCGAGCACAGCCGCGACAACGATCTGGAAGTGAACCCGCTGAAGGGCAAGAAGCTGACCAACGTCCGCGCTTCGGGCACCGACGAAGCGGTCAAGCTGACCACCCCGATCACGCTGTCGCTGGAAGAGGCCATCGCCTATATCAACGACGACGAACTGGTCGAGGTCACGCCGGAATCGATCCGTCTGCGCAAGCGCTATCTCGATCCGCATGAACGCAAGCGGATGTCCAAGACCATCGGTTGATCCGAAAGGCCGCCCTCCGGGGCGGCCTTTTTCTTGGCCCCGACTGGCGCTGGCTGACCCCGGCAGGCCCGGCCAGGCCCCGGCAGAAATCTGAGCCGACACGAAAAAGCGCGCAGGCCCTGGCCCGCGCGCTTTTCTCTTTCGTCAAAGATCGGTGAACCGATTGCCCGCTTCCCTGCCGCAGCAAGGAAGAAGGGAAACAGCGTTATTCGCTGGTCTCGACCACCATCAGCTCGCGCTCCGAGGCGCCGCGCGCATGGCTCAGCGCCTCCTGATACTCGGGGGAGTGATAGCACTCCACCGCCGCCTCGACGCTGGGGAATTTGGCGACCACGTTGCGCGGCCGTTCCTTACCTTCGAGCTGCACGTAACGGCCGCCCCGGGCGATGAACTCACCACCATGCTTGGCAATCGCCGGCCCGGCGAGCTTGGCGTATTTGCCATAGGCCTCCTCATCGGTGACCGTCACATGCGCGATCCAGAGTGCGCCCATCGCGTTATCCCTCCAACGCTTTCTCCGCCGCGGCGATCGCCTCGTCGGCCTTGCTGAAATCGCTGCCGCCGCCCTGCGCCATGTCGGGCCGGCCACCGCCACCCTTGCCGCCAAGCGCTTCGACCGCCGGGCGCAGCAGATCCGGAGCCTTCACCCTTTCGGTCAGATCCGGGGTCACCCCCACCGCCACGGCGACCTTGCCGCCGGTGTCGGCGATCAGCAGCACCACGCCTGAGCCCAGCCGCGCCTTGTGTTCGTCGACCAGCGGCGGCAGATCCTTGCCGGTGACACCGGTCAGCGCCTGGGCGACGAATTTGACGCCGCCGATCTCCTTGACCTCGGGCGCCGCCTTGCCACTGCCGGCCATCGCCAGATCGCGACGCAGTTGCGCCACCTCGTTGCTCAGCTCCTTAAGCCGTTGCTGCTCGGCGCGTACCCGTTCGACCATCTCGTCGGGGGTGGCCTTAAGCTCGGCCTGCAGATCGGCGAGGATGGTACGCATCTTCACCACATAGGCCTCGGCCCCCGGGCCGGTCAGCGCCTCGATCCGGCGCACGCCGGCGCTGCTGGCGCTGTCCCCCAGCAAGATGAATTCGCCGATATCGCCGGTCCGTTTCACATGGGTGCCGCCGCAGAGTTCCAGCGAATAGGTCTCATGATCCGCCCCCTTGCCGGAGCCGGGTTGCACGCCCATCGACACCACGCGGACCTCGTCGCCGTATTTCTCGCCGAACAGCGCCTGGGCCCCAAGCGCGCGGGCATCGTCCGGCGTCATGATCCGGGTTTCCACCGCGGTGTTCTGCCGGATGTAGTCGTTCACCTCCGCCTCGACCTGGGCGATCTCCTCGGAGCTGAGCGCCTTGGCATGGCTGAAGTCGAAGCGCAGCCGGTCGGCCGCGTTGAGCGAGCCGCGCTGTGCCACGTGATCGCCAAGCGCGCGGCGCAGCGCCTCGTGCAGCAGGTGGGTGGCGGAGTGGTTGGCGCGGATCGCGGCGCGGCGGTCGTGATCGACCTCCAGCAACGCGCCCTCGCCCACGGTCAGCTTGCCCTCGACCACCTCGGCGAAATGGATAAAGACGCCGGCGGCCTTGCGGGTGTCGATGATCCTGGCCACGCCGCTGTCGGCGCGCAGGGTGCCGGTGTCGCCGATCTGGCCACCGGATTCGCCATAGAAGGGCGTCTGGTTCAGCGCGATCTGCACGGTGTCGCCAGCCTTGGCCTCGGCCACCTCGGCCCCATCCTTGATCAGCGCCAGGATCTGCCCCTCGGCGGTCTCGGTGTCATAGCCGAGGAATTCGGTCGTGCCCTTGTTCTCGGCGATATCGTACCAGATGGTGGCATCCGCCGCCTCGCCGGAACCGGCCCAGGCGGCACGCGCCTTGGCCTTCTGTTCCGCCATGGCGCTGTCGAAGCCGCTGGTATCGACGGAGCGGCCCTTTTCGCGCAGCGCGTCCTGCGTCAGGTCGAGCGGGAAGCCGTAGGTGTCGTAAAGCTTGAACGCCGCCTCGCCCGGCAGCGCCGCATCCTCGGGCAGGCCCGCCAGTTCGTCGTCGAGCAGTTTCAGACCGCGATCGAGGGTCTGCTTGAAGCGGGTTTCCTCCAGCTTCAGCGTCTCTTCGATCAGCGCCTGCGCCCGGCCGAGTTCCGGATAGGCCTCGCCCATCTGGCGGACCAGCGCCGGCACCAGGCGGTACATCAGCGGATCCTTGGCGCCCAGCAGGTGCGCATGACGCATCGCCCGGCGCATGATCCGCCGCAGCACATAGCCGCGCCCGTCATTGCTGGGCATCACCCCGTCGGCGATCAGGAAGGAGGTCGACCGCAGGTGATCGGCGATCACCCGGTGATGGATGCGGCCCGCCCCGTCGGGATCGGTGCTGGTGGCATCGGCGCTGGCCAGGATCAGGCTGCGCATCAGGTCGGTGGCATAGTTGTCGTTGGTGCCCTGGAGCAGCGCCGCGACCCGTTCGATCCCCATGCCGGTGTCGATCGACTGCGCCGCCAGCTCGCGCCGGGTGCCGTCCTCGAACTGCTCGTATTGCATGAAGACGAGGTTCCAGATCTCGACGAAACGGTCGCCATCCTCCTCCGGGCTGCCCGGAGGGCCACCCCAGATGTGATCGCCGTGATCATAGAAGATCTCGGTGCAGGGACCGCAGGGGCCGGTCGGCCCCATCATCCAGAAGTTGTCGTTGGTGGGGATCCGGATGATCCGGTCATCGGAGAAGCCGGCAACCTTCTTCCAGATCGCGGCGGCCTCGTCATCGGTATGATAGACCGTGACCAGCAATCGGTTCTTGTCGATCCCCAATTCCTTGGTGATCAGCTCCCAGGCGAAGGGAATGGCATCTTCCTTGAAATAGTCGCCAAAGGAGAAATTCCCCATCATTTCAAAGAAGGTATGGTGACGCGCGGTATAGCCGACGTTGTCGAGGTCATTGTGCTTGCCACCGGCGCGCACGCATTTCTGCGCCGAGGTCGCACGCTTGTAGTCGCGGTGTTCGACCCCGGTGAACAGGTTCTTGAACTGAACCATCCCCGCGTTGGTGAACATCAGCGTCGGGTCGTTGCGCGGCACCAGCGGGCTGGAGGGGACGATCTGATGTCCCTGTTTGGCGAAATAGTCCAGAAAGGTCGACCGGATGTCGTTGAGGGTGAACATTTTGGGGGCTCTCGGCGGTCAGTTATGCGGTTCCGCGCAGGTTTATCCCCCTGGTTCCGCCCTGTCCACTGCCGCTTGCCCGAAACTGCGGCAGCGGGGCACAAAGATCGGGCCAAAGAAAAAGGGCAGCGCCTGATGGCCCTGCCCCAATCCCTTGCGCGGTGAGCCTCGCTCACGCCTCGAGGATATCGTCGCCGGCTTCCGAATGGTCGACCATATCGAATTCGAGCCCGTGCGAGGCACGGATCTTATCCTCGATCTCCAGCGCGATCGGCTCGTGCTCGCGCAGGAACTGCTTGGCGTTCTCCCGCCCCTGGCCGATGCGTTCGTCGCCATAGCTGAACCAGGCGCCGGATTTGTTGACGACCCCGGCCTTCACCCCCAGGTCCAGCAATTCCCCCATCTTCGAGATGCCTTCGCCATACATGATGTCGAATTCCACCTGCTTGAAGGGCGGCGCCACCTTGTTCTTGACCACCTTGACCCGGGTGGCGTTGCCGACCACCTCGTCGCGATCCTTGATCGAGCCGATGCGGCGGATATCGAGACGTACCGAGGAGTAGAATTTCAGGGCGTTGCCGCCGGTGGTGGTTTCCGGGCTGCCGAACATCACGCCGATCTTCATCCGGATCTGGTTGATGAAGATCACCATGCAGTTGGACCGCGAGATCGACCCGGTCAGCTTGCGCATCGCCTGGCTCATCAACCGGGCCTGCACGCCGACGCTGGAATCGCCCATGTCGCCCTCAAGCTCGGACTTCGGGGTCAAGGCGGCGACCGAATCGACCACCACCATATTGACCGCCCCGGAGCGCACCAGCGTATCGGTGATCTCCAGCCCCTGTTCGCCGGTATCGGGCTGCGAGATCAACAGCTCGTCCAGATTGACGCCCAGCTTGCGGGCATAGAGCGGATCCAGCGCATGTTCGGCATCGACAAAGGCACAGATGCCGCCACGCTTTTGCTGCTCGGCGATGCAATGCAGCGTCAACGTGGTCTTGCCCGAGCTTTCCGGCCCGTAGATCTCGACGATCCGGCCCATCGGCAGCCCGCCGATCCCCAGCGCGATATCCAACCCCAGAGAGCCGGTCGAACTCGCCTCGATCTCCGGCAGGGCGTTGTCGCCGCCCAGCTTCATGATCGAGCCCTTGCCGAACTGCCGTTCAATCTGGGCCAGCGCGCTTTCCAGAGCTTTCTGCTTGTCGGCGCTGGATTTATCGTTCTTGCTGCTCATCGTCAAAAGATCCGCCATTGTCCCATTCGCCCTATGTTTGGCACACCCGTCACCGGGCGGCAATCGCGTGTTTGTTCACCTCTTGTTCCTTATGGGGGTAAAAGGAGAACATTTCAATCATAAACTTGCACCCCCAGCATTTTACGATTTTAGTTAAATTTGCGTTTACGGCGGACTTGGCCGCGATCGGCGCCGGAGGTATAAGTCTAAATGCTTGTTTTCTATAAAGAACGACTGGTTTTCCTCTCGGTGCCGAAAACGGGCACCACGGCCTATCAGACCGCTCTGAGGGACCGCGCCGATATCGTCATCTCGGATCCGCCCGAATTGAAGCATGCGCCGGTCTATCGCTATAACCGTTTCTTCCGGCCGATGTTCGAAAAAGTCTGCCACGCCGACATGGACACCCTCGCCGTCATGCGCGAGCCGGTCAGCTGGTTGGGAAGCTGGTACCGATACCGCCGCCGCCCCTTCATGCAGGGCAAGGAGAATTCCACCCACGATCTCAGCTTCGACGATTTCGTCGAGGCCTATGTGAAGGGCGAACCGCCCGGCTTTGCCCGCGTCGGCAGCCAGGCCAAATTCCTCGAACCCCGGCCCAACGGCACCCGGGTGACCCATCTCTTCCGCTATGAGGAGCCCGACCGGCTGCACGCCTTTCTCGAGGACCGGCTGGCGATGAAGATCGACACCGCGCGCGAAAACGTCTCTCCCGAGATGCCGCTCAGCCTTTCCAAGGGGATAGAGGCCAAGCTGCGCCGCAAATGCGCCGAGGAATTCGACCTTTACGACTCGATCGGCTGAGCTGATCGGCCCGCCGGCGGCTGGCGCATCTGCTGATAGACCGTCTCGGCCAGTTGCGTCAGCGAGAAGGGCTTGGGCAGGAAGACCGAATTCGGCACCTCCGGCGCGTCCGCCTCGAAGGCGCCCTCGGCATAGCCCGAGACGAAGACCACCCGCACGTCGGGGCGCTGGATCTGGGCCTGGCGCACCCAGGTGGGCCCATCGAGGCCAGGCATCACCACATCGGTGACGAAGACATCCACCGCCAGATCGGGGTCTTCCAGCATCTTCAGCGCATCCTCGGCCGATTCGGCCTCCAGCACGGTATAGCCGCGCAATCTCAGCGCGCGCGAGGCGAAGGCACGCACCGGCGCCTCGTCCTCGACCAGCAGGACAACGCCCTCGCCCTGATGCGCGGGCTCTGCCGCGATGGCGGCGACGGGGGCCGGCTGATCCTCGTCGTTGGGTTCGTAGGCCGGGAAATAGAGGGTGAATTCGGTGCCCGCCCCTTCGACGGAATCGACGAAGATATAGCCGCCGGTCTGCTTGATGATGCCATAGGCGGTCGACAGCCCCAGCCCGGTGCCCTCGCCGGTGCGCTTGGTGGTATAGAAGGGTTCGAAAATCTTCTGCAGCTTGTCGCGCGGGATGCCGACACCTTCGTCGCGCACCTTGACGGTGACATAATCGCCCGCCGGCACGGTGGCGCGATCGCGCTCCAGCGGCGCGTCCAGGCTCAGCACCTCGGTCTCGATCCGGATCTCGCCGCCCTGGGGCATCGCATCACGGGCGTTGACCACAAGGTTCATCAGCACCTGCTCCAGCTGCCGCTTGTCCGCCCGGATCGGTCGCAACACCGGATCATGGCTCAGCGTCAGCGTGACCTTTTCCCCCACCAGGCGGTTGAGCAGATGGGTCAGGTCGGACAGCGTGTCGCGCAGATCCACCACCTGCGGGCGCAAGGTCTGCTTGCGCGAAAAAGCCAGCAACTGGCCGACGAGCGATGCGGCGCGGTTGGCGTTCTGCCGGATCTGCATCAGATCGCCAAAGTCCTGATCGCCCTGATCGTGGCGCAGCAACAGCAGGTCGCAATGGCCGGAGATCGCGGTGAGAAGGTTGTTGAAATCATGCGCGATACCGCCGGCGAGCTGGCCGATCGCCTGCATCTTCTGGCTCTGGACGAATTGCGCCTCGAGCGATTTCAGCTCGGTCGCGTCATTCATCACCGCGATCAGCACCGGCGCCCCCTCCTCGACCACGCGGCTCAGGCTGACCTGGACGAAGGTCTCGCGATCCTTGCGAGACAGCCGCAGGAATTCGCTGGGATGGGCGCCGGCGCCACGGGCGGTGTCGCGCAGCCAGTCGGCGATCGGTCGGCCGAGCCCCTGCATGAAACTGCCGATCATCGCCTCGGGCCCCACCGGCGCGCCCAAAAGTTCCACCGCCTGGCGGTTGGCAGCCAATATGCGCCCCGAGGGTGCCAACCTGAGCATCGGCACCGGCAGCGTGTCGAACCCCGAGGCCTGGGAGGCGCCGATCTTGCCCTCGGTCGGCATCAGGAACAGCTCCGCCCGCCCGGCGGCGCCGTCGAATTCCAGCACCAGAACGTCGCGCAGCCCCTCGGTGGTCGAGATCACATTGACCTGCCCCTTGCGCACCGGCAGCGCCGGGAACAGCCGGTCGAGAGACTTCACCCTCTGGCCGACCAGGAGGCGCGCGGCCTCGTTCATGAACAGCACCGCACCTGCCCGACCCAGGGTGATCACCGGCACCGGCATCGCCTCGGCCCCGCGGGCGGAATGCGGCCGCTCGGACATGTCATCGACCCGCCACAGGAACCCCTGATCGCCCATCTGATGCACGGCAAGGCGGACATGACCGCGCCGGGTCACCAGATCCTCGCTGGCGGCGCCACCCTGGGCGGCCCGGGTCTGCAGCCGGTAGAGCACCGCCGAGGGGTTGGCGAAGATCGACCGCAGGGTGCCGGCCAATGTCTCGCTATCGGTCTCGGGAAATTGCGTTTCGGCGGCGAGATTGCGCGCCCGGACCCGGCCTTCGGCGTCGGCGACGAAACTTGGCACCGCGTCCTTTTCGATGAACCCCTCAAGCAGCTCATGGGCCAGATCGAGCGCATTGCGCGCCACCCGCCGTTGCGCCCAGAGCACCAGGCTGACCGCCATCAGCGTCGCCCCTGCCGCCAGCGACCCCAGCCGCGGCAGCCCCGGTTGCGCCAAGGTCAACCCGCCGATGATCAGGCAGAGCGCCAGCAGCATCACCCCGACCACGCGCGACGCATCGGGCGCGGGAATATGAAACAGGTTCTTGACCTTGATCGGGCGGCTGGTCACGGCAGGCTCCGTCCCTGGGGTTGAGACCCCGCGCCCGGATATCGCGCGACAGGAGTCGGGTGGTATTGAGGCCTCTTTGTCGCGGCAGAAGGGTTAAACCCGTCTTAACGCTGATCTTTTCCACCTGAAGGCGATTATGAGACAGATTACTCGCGGGTCAAGTGGGCGGAGAAGAACCCGTCAGTACCGCCCTCGACCGGCCAGGAGCGGCGCCAGGCGCAGCGCCAGCCGGGATGGCGCGCCAGAAAGGCGTCGATCCGCTGGCCGTTCTCGCGGTCAAGCTGGGAACAGGTGGCATAGGCCAGCATGCCGCCCGGCGCCACCAGGCCGGCAGCGCGGTCGAGGATCTGATCCTGCGTGACATTGAGCTGATCGAGCCCTTCGGGCGTCAGCAGCCATTTGCCCTCGGGCGCCCGCCGCCAGGAGCCGCTGCCGGAACAGGGCACGTCGCAGAGCACCAGATCATAGGGCGCCTTGCGGTCGACCTCGTCGCCCTCCAGCAGGCTCACTTTGAGCCCGGCGCGCTCGGCCCGGGCGGGCAGATCGCGCATCCGGCGCGGCGCGGCGTCATGGGCAAAGAGGGCGAGCCGCGCCCGGGCGCCAAGCGCCAGCGTCTTGCCGCCGCCGCCGGCGCAATAATCCAGCACCCGCATGCCCTCTTGCAGCGGCAGGGCCTCGACCACCGCCTGGCTGGCGGCATCCTGCAATTCGACCCGACCGTCGAGATAGGCGGCGGCATTGCGGATGGCCCGCGCGCCCTCGGTGACCTCGAGCGCGGTCTCGGCGGCCGGATGGGGCTGGGTGATCACCCCGTCCGCTGCCAGGGCCGCAAGGGCCTCCTGCCGCGACACCTTGGCCAGATTGACCCTGAGATGTACCGGCGCGCGGGATTGCAGCACCTGCGCGGCGGCCTCGGCCCGATCCCCCAGGCTGGCCGTGAACTCGGGCCAGAGCCAGTCCGGGATATCCATCGCCTCCGCCCCCGGCGCCGGGGGATGACCGGCGGCAAGCTCCTCGGCCGCAAGCGGCGCCGGCGCGTGGCCCTCGCCGGTGAACATCGTCGCGGGGTCGATGCCGTCGCGACGGCAGAGCCCCAGCACCAGCCCGCGCCCGGTGGCGGCCCCGCCAAGGGCGGCGAGCGAGCGACGCGCGCGCAACACGTCGAAGACGTGATCGCGCACCGCGGCGCGGTCCTTCGAGCCGGCAAAGCGGCTGTGCCGCGCCCAGCCGGTCAGCGCCTGTTCGGCCGGGGTGCCGGCGGTGATCTGGTCAAGAATGTCGATGGCCGCGGCGAGGCGGGCGGCAGGCGTCACGGTGCAACGCTCCGGTATCCATCGCCCGCGACCTCGAGCCGCAGGAACTTCTGCGCCCCGGTCAGATGGCTGGCACTGAACACCAACCCCTCGGCGGCGATGGTGGCAAGCGCCATGCGGCGCGAGGCATCGCCCTGCGCCGGGTCGATGTCATAGCGGGTGTGGATGTCGGGATCGGGGAATTGCAACTCGGGACAATGGATCACATCGCCCAAAAGCACCAGGCCACCGTCGAACCGCAGCCCCATGTGGCCGGGCGTATGCCCCGGCAGATGCCAGGTGGTCATCCCCTGCCCCAGGGTGTCGCCGTCTCCGACCACCTCCACCTGATCGCTGCAGGCCGCCAGCAGACGGCCCCCCGCGGTATCCTCGCGGCCCTGCCAGAAGGCCTGTTCGGCCGCATGCATCACCAGCCGCGCCGCCGGGAACACCGGGCTGCCGTCGGGGTGCAGCGCGCCGGCGGCGTGATCGCCATGCAGGTGGGTGAAGATCACCCGGTCGATCTCAGCCGGCGCAATGCCGAGACCGTCGAGCAGCCCCGGCAGCCGGCCGCCGGCACCGGCATAGATGGTCGGCCCGCAGCCGGTATCGACCAGATCGAGCGTACCGTCGGCATGGCGCAGCAGGTGCACGTTGACCTCGGGCTTCAACCCCTCGGGCAGCACCGCCGCCACCCGCTCCGGATCGGCCTCGGGAAAGACCCCGGTGCCGAGATCAAGCTGCCCGTCGGTCAGGCAGAGGATCTCGGTCAGGCCGGCACGGAAACGGGCGATCGGCGGTGTCATTGCGCTCACCCGATCCGGTAGTTCGGGCTTTCGCGGGTGATCTGCACGTCGTGGACATGGCTTTCGCTCAGGCCCGCGCCGGTGATCCGCACGAAATTGCAGTTCTTGCGCATCTCTTCGATGGTGGCGTTGCCGGTATAGCCCATGGCGGCGCGCAGGCCGCCGACCAGCTGGTGGATCACCGTCGCCGCCGGGCCCTTATAGGGCACCTGGCCTTCGATGCCTTCCGGCACCAGCTTGTCGCTGGCCGCATCCTTCTGGAAATAGCGATCGGCCGAGCCGCGTGCCATGGCGCCGAGGCTGCCCATGCCGCGATAGGATTTGAACGAGCGGCCCTGATAGAGCACCACCTCGCCCGGCGCCTCGTCGGTGCCGGCGATCATCGAGCCGATCATGGCGCAGGAGGCCCCGGCGGCGATCGCCTTGGCGAAATCGCCCGAGAACTTGATGCCGCCATCGGCGATCACCGGCACGTCACCGGCGGCCCGGGCGCAATCCATGATCGCGGTGAGCTGCGGCACGCCGACGCCCGCCACCATCCGCGTGGTGCAGATCGAGCCCGGGCCGATGCCCACCTTGACCGCATCGGCGCCCGCGTCGATCAGCGCCCGCGTCGCCTCGGCGGTGGCGACGTTGCCGGCGATGATCTGCACGTCGTTCGACAGCGTCTTGGCGCGGGTCACCGCGTCGAGCACGCCGGCGGAATGGCCGTGCGCGGTGTCGATCACCAGAATGTCGACGCCGGCGTCGATCAGCTCGCCCGAACGTTCATAGCCGGAATCGCCCACCGAAGTCGCTGCCGCCACCCGCAGCCGGCCCAGATCGTCCTTGCAGGCGGTGGGGTTCAGCACCGCCTTCTCGGTATCCTTCAAGGTCAGAAGCCCGGTCAGCCTGCCCTCGGCATTGGTGACCAGCAGCTTTTCGATCCGGCGCTCCTTCATCAGGTTGATCGCCTCGGCGCGATCGGCCGGTTCCCGCAGGATGGCAAGGTTATCGCTCGTCATCATCGCATGGACGGGGGTGGCATCCTCGCGGGCGAAGCGCATGTCGCGGTTGGTGACGATGCCGACGACGCGGCCCATCTCGTCGACCACCGGGAAGCCGGTGAAGCCGTAGCGGTCGCACAGCGCCTTGGCATCGGCCAGGGTCTGGTTCGGGGTCAGGGTGATCGGGTTATAGACGATGCCGCTCTCAAACCGCTTGACGCGGCGGACTTCTTCAGCCTGGGCCTGGGCGTCGAGGTTCTTGTGGATCACGCCGATGCCGCCGGCCTGCGCCATGGCGATCGCCATGCGCGCCTCGGTCACAGTGTCCATGGCACTGGACAGAAGCGGAATATTCATGCTGATACGGCTTGTTACGCGCGTCGTCGTGTGTGCCGTCGAGGGCAACACCGACGAAGCCGCCGGAACAAGCAATACGTCATCGAAGGTCAGGGCCTCACGAATCTCCATCGGACATCTCCAGGGGGTGGATCGTTTGGCGCTTCCCTATTGCATGGATGGGGGGGAGAGAAAAGGCCAATTCGCCCCCTGCCCGCCCTGCCCGGGCAATCCGCGCGCGTCTTGCAACCCTGCTCTGCATGTGACGCTCTGTCACCGGACAGATTGTCGCGCCCGGTCATTCGCCCTAAACCAAAGGGACCACGCGAATGGAGTATTTCCTTGTCCCTGTTTCTGATGATCCGACCGCTGCGGCCCCGCGACCCGCATGAGCATCACCGTGCCGCCACCCAGTTGGAGCTGTTCTTCGACCTGATCAGCGTCATCGCCATCGCCGCGATCACCGCCGCCTTCCATCATGCGATCAGCGCCCACCACGGCGCCGAGATGCTGCCGAACTTCCTGTTCCTGTTCTTCGCCACCTGGTGGGTCTGGCTGAACCACACCTGGTATTCCTCGGCCTTCGACAACGATGATGCGCTCAGCCGGGTGCTGACCTTCGTGATCATGGCGGGTTTCCTGCTGTTCGCCGCCGGGGCGGAACGGATCTTCGAGACGATGGATTTCGGCTATGGGCTCTGGGGCTGGGTGATCATGCGTCTGGGCATGGCCGGGCTCTGGCTGCGGGTGGCGAAAAGCGCGCCCGACTATCGCGGCACCGCGCTGCGCTATGCGGTGGGCATCCTCTTCGCCCAGGCGCTCTGGTGTCTGCTCTATTTCTCGACCCCGCCGGGCGGCGCCGCCTTCTTCGCTGGCGGCATCGCGATCTTTCTGGTCGAACTCGCCGTTCCGGCATTGGCCGAGCGGCACAAGGCCACCTCCTGGCACCGTCACCACATCATCGAACGCTATGGCCTGCTGAACATCATCATCCTGGGCGAGATCCTGCTGTCGATCTCCTTCATGATGGAGCCGCTCTATTCCCACGGGTTCGACTGGGCACTGATCTCGGCCGCCGGCGCCAGCCTGCTCATCGTCTTCAGCCTCTGGTGGCTCTATTTCCTCGAGGCCGAGCATCTGGTGTCGAACCGGCTCTCCACCGCGCTGATCTGGGGCTATGGCCATGTCATCGTCTTCTTCGCCGGCGCCCTGCTCGCGGCGGGGTTTGGCGCCGCATTCGACGTGATCAGCCATCATTCCGAGATCACCGCCGATCAGGCCGGCCAATATGTCGCCGCCGCAATTGCGCTTTATTTCGCCGGGCTCTGGCTGGTGCGCGACCGTGTCATGCCCGGCGGCTGGGTGCTGCTGCCGGCGACCGCACTGGCGCTCTGGGGCGCGGTGGCGGGCGTCGCGCTCTGGCCGGTGGCGGCGCTCTGTCTGGCAACGCTGGTGCTGCGCGGCTGGCTCGGCGCACGCTGACAGGTCGCAGGCCGGCGCAAAAGGGACGCAAACCCGACAGTCGCGCCGGCCCGCCCGCCCTAGTCTGAGCCCGGAAAGAGAGGGCGCATGACCGAGGATCCGCTTGTTATCTTCACCCCGGCCGGCAAGCGCGGACGGTTTCCGGCGGGCACCCCGGTTCTGACCGCAGCGCGCCGGCTTGGCGTCGATCTCGAGTCCGTCTGCGGCGGGCGCGGCATCTGTTCCAAATGCCAGATCACCCCCTCCTACGGCGAATTTTCCAAGCATGGCGTGCATGTGGGCGCCGACGCGCTCAGCCCCTGGAACGCGGTCGAGCAGCGGTATCAGGACAAGCGCGGACTGGCGCCCGGACGGCGGCTGGGCTGCCAGGCCTGCATCCAGGCCGACGTGGTGATCGACGTGCCGCCCGAAAGCCAGGTGCACCGCCAGGTGGTGCGCAAGGAGGCCTCGGCGCGGCAGGTCTCCATGGATCCGGCAACCCGCCTGTTTCTGGTCGAGGTGGAACAGCCCGACATGCACTCCCCCACCGGCGATCTGGAGCGATTGGAACGCGCCCTGCGTGAGCAATGGGGGATCGAGGCGGTCGAGGCCGACCTCAGCCTGCTGGGCAAGCTGCAACCGGCCCTGCGCAAGGGAAATTGGCAGGTCAGCGTCGCGCTCTTGCGCGACCATCGCGGCGGACCGGCGCGGCTGATCGAGATCTGGCCCGGGCTGCACGAGGGCGGGCTTTACGGATTGGCGGTGGACCTGGGATCGACCACCATCGCCGCGCATCTGACCGATCTGGAAAGCGGCGCCGTAGTGGGCTCGGCCGGGATCATGAACCCGCAGATCCGCTTTGGCGAGGATCTGATGAGCCGGGTCTCCTATGCGATGATGAACCCCGGCGGCACCGAGGAGATGACCGCGGCGGTGCGCGCCGCGCTGAACGATCTGGCGCGCGAGATCGCCGATCACGCCGGGATCGACCCGGCGCTGATCGTCGAGGCGGTCTTTGTCTGCAACCCGGTGATGCACCACCTGCTGCTTGGCATCGACCCGGTGGAACTGGGTCAGGCGCCCTTTGCCCTGGCCACGGCCGAGGCCCTGAGACTGGGGGCGGCGGAGCTTGACCTTGATGTGATGAACGCCCGCGCCCGCGTCTATGTGCTGCCCTGCATCGCCGGCCATGTCGGCGCCGATTGCGCCGCGGTGGCGCTGGCGGAAGAGCCGCAGAAGTCCGAGGATCTGGCACTGATCGTCGATGTTGGAACCAATGCGGAACTGCTGCTGGGCAATACCACCCGGGTGCTGGCCTGTTCCTCTCCCACCGGTCCGGCCTTTGAAGGCGCCCAGATCAGCTCGGGCCAGCGGGCCGCCCCCGGCGCGATCGAACGGCTGGAGATCGACCCGGTGACGAAGGAGCCGCGGTTCCGGGTGATCGGCTGCGATCTGTGGTCGGACGAGCCGGGCTTTGACGTCGCCACGGCGGACACCGGGATCACCGGCATCTGCGGCTCTGGCATCATCGAGGCGGTGGCCGAGATGCGGATGGCGGGGCTCCTCGATGCCTCCGGCCTGATCGGCTCGGCCGAGCAGACCGGCAGCGCGCGCTGCCTGCCCGAAGGGCGCACGCACAGCTATGTCATCCATGACGCCAGTGCCGCCGGCGGTCCGCGGATCACCGTGACCCAGGGCGATATCCGGGCGATCCAGCTGGCGAAATCCGCGCTTTACGCCGGCGCCCGACTGTTGATGGACGAGATGCGGGTCGACCGGGTCGACCGGGTGGTTCTGGCCGGGGCCTTCGGCGCCCATATCTCGCCCAGACACGCCATGGTGCTGGGGATGATCCCCGACGTGGCGCTGGAAAAGGTGATCAGCGCCGGCAATGCCGCCGGCACCGGGGCGCGCATCGCGCTTTGCAATATCGCCGCACGGGCCGAGGTCGAGCGGCTGGTCCGCCAGATCACCAAGGTCGAAACCGCCATCGCGCCGAAATTCCAGGAGCATTTCGTGGCGGCCAATGCGATCCCGCATTTCAGCGATCCGTTTCCAGAACTGGCCAAGCTGGTCGCCCTGCCCGAGGTCACCTTCAACGCCAGCCCCAATGCGGGCGGGCGCAGACGGCGCCGACGCGACTGAGCGCGCCTGCGGCCAGAGTATTTTCGCGCAGAAGACGCTGCGGGGCGCGCCACGCGCATCGCCCCGTGTGAAGCGCCCCCGCGAGGGGCCGAGGAGCGCGCGAATTTTCGCCCCGAAACCGCCGCTTCGCCCCTTGACGCGCCTCCGGCCCGCGATTATCCAGTCGCTCCAGAGCGCGGGTATGGTGAAAAGGTATCACGCGAGCTTCCCAAGCTTAAGTTACGGGTTCGATTCCCGTTACCCGCTCCATCTTCCGAAAATTCCGACTTGAAAGTCATGCGCTTACGCCGAGATGCGCCTGGCGCAGGATCATGTCATGCGACACTTTGCATGAGGGATCTCTGGCAAAGCTCCCTCTCTTGCGGCAACGAAGACTGTGCCAGATGTCTGGCAGGCCCTCGCGCCGAAGGGCGCCCAGGCTGGTATTCGCACTGATCGCGATCGCCTGATCGCTCGTCTTGCAGGACGCCGGCATCGGCTGCCTCGGGCGTGCGAGCCGAGACAACACAGGGCAGCCCGCCCCCGGGGCCTCCGGCCGGAATTTCCACTGTCTCCACGATGCCCCCGACGCTGACCCATTCCAGCGACGCGACCGTGGCCGTGACGGATCATCAGTGGCGATGAACACAGGCGCCTCAATCCACGCTCCCGCGAGGGGGGCGACCCTGATCATGATCGCGACGCATGAGGTCAAGGTTGGTTTCAATCCACGCCCCCGCGAGGGGGGCGACGCCGAGCAGGCGGCCAAGCACATCAAGGCGAATGAGGTTTCAATCCACGCCCCCGCGAGGGGGGCGACATCGCTTCCAGAAACGTCATCGCCTCCTTGCCCCGTTTCAATCCACGCCCCCGCGAGGGGGGCGACGCGCCAGACATCAGCCGCCGGCGTCTTGCCGAGCTGGTTTCAATCCACGCCCCCGCGAGGGGGGCGACAGATGCGTCCGCCGGGACGTACTCGGCGTCATAGCGGTTTCAATCCACGCCCCCGCGAGGGGGGCGACGTCAACGCGCCGCTCGCCATGATGGCACTGTCCCTGTTTCAATCCACGCCCCCGCGAGGGGGGCGACCAGCCAATGCTGAATTCACTTCTGCCCTGCGGTTGGTTTCAATCCACGCCCCCGCGAGGGGGGCGACACATCAGCTTGCGTTCGTCCTGCCTTGTGCAGATCGTTTCAATCCACGCCCCCGCGAGGGGGGCGACGGATCACCACTGGCGCAATGTCATCCCGCTGTCGAAGTTTCAATCCACGCCCCCGCGAGGGGGGCGACGCGCGGAGCTGATCAACAGCCTGCACCTCGGCGAGGTTTCAATCCACGCCCCCGCGAGGGGGGCGACGGCCTCAGTTTAACCCCTTCTCGCCCATAGGCAATTCGTCACGCGGCCGCGATCCTGTTGCTTCGCGACCCTGTTGGTCGGGTGGAGCATGGCAGAGAGCGCGGCAAGACCTTGGATTGACGTTGAAATCTGGCTGCGCGAACCTCCCGGGTGCGGCGCGACTGCTTGTGGTTCGCGCAGACTTCCTCGCCGCCAGCAGCCGGGCCTCTGCCAAGAAGCCGACCGGTTCTTCCAGTCGCCGCGACGGGCATCGTTGCAGGCTCCTCCCGTCGGGGAGGTCACGGTTGACTACCGCTCGCGGCTTGCCGGCCGATGCGCCGGCCGATAGGCTTGTCAAGGAGCAAGCATCCGATGAAACATCTCGCCACCCTCCTCCTCGCCCTTCTCCTGTCGGCCTTTGCGCCGGCAGCCGGCTCTGCCGATCCCCTCCCGCCCGCGGAGGCCAGCCAGCATATCGGCGAGGCCGTCCTTATCGAGGGTGTCGTAAGCCAGGTGCATTACGACAAGAAGTCGGGCAATACCTTCATCAACATGGGCGGCCGCTACCCGAAGCACAGCTTCTATGCGGTGATTTTCCGCGAGCACGCCAACCTGTTCCCTGATGTGCGGTCCATCGAGGGCCAAAGGGTTTCGATCGCCGGCGTGGTGGAGCTCTACCGGGGCAAGCCGCAGATCGTCCTGCGTCAGGCTTCCCAGCTTGTGGTGAACTGAACCGACCGGCCGCCTGCCCAGACGACCGGCCCGCCTGCTTCCGATCTCCACCAGGTCGCGGCAAGCCGGTCATGACCGCCCTGGTCGCGACGAGGCGATGTCAGCTGAAATCCCACCAATCGGGCACCGCGATCCAATGGGTCTGGGAGGCCTTGAAACTGCCTAGCCCGTCGAGCCTCAGCCCCCAGTCGGCGATGCCATCGCCATTGCTGTCAATCGAGACCAGGCCATCCTGCATGCGGATTTCCACGAGACCCTCGGTGCCCGAGAACTCCTTCTTGCCGATATAGCGTAGCTCATCGGCCTCGTTGTAGAGCAGCGGCGAGAACTCGATCAGGTCAAGCTTGTCTCCCTGCCGGGCGTTGAAATCGGTCACGGTTGTCGGGCTGGTCTTGTCCCAGGTGAGGCCGGAGACCTGGAACATGTCGGCCCCCTTGCCGCCGGTCCAGATATTGGTGCCCTGACCGTCGGCCACAAAGGTGTCGTTGCCCGCCTGCCCGAACAGACGGTCGTCGCCGCCCTTGCCGTAAAGCCTGTCATTGCCGGCGCCACCGAAAAGCCTGTCATTCCCGTCGTAGCCGTCGATCTGGTCGTGGCCGCCGCCGCCGCGCACGATGTCATTGCCGCGCGAGGCGTTGATCTGATCGTTGCCGGCCCCGAGGTTGATGATGTCGTCGCCGACCGATCCGTTGAGATAGTCGTCCGTATTGGTCAGCTTGCCGCGCAGACCGGTCACGGTCAGTTCATTCCAGATCAGCCCGGCCCCGCCAACGTTCACCACGCGCGAGATGTCGACCTCCGAGTTGAGAGCGATCACCCCCATGACCTCACCGTCGCGCAGGAATTGCACCCGGTCGATGGTGCCGGTCCAGTTGCCGCCGGATTTGGAGAAATCACCGAGGAACTTGTAGCCGAACTCGGCCTCATAGTCCGGCAGACCGTGAACCTTATAGACAAAATCGGTGGTCAGCGTGATCGCATTGGCCGACTTCCTGCTCGGCAAGGCAGCGGCCCAGTCATCGGCATCGAAGAAGAAGAGGCCCTTCGTCGCAAAAGAAAAGACGTCGGCATAGTACAAAGATTCGGGTCGCATCGACTTGATGACAGACTTGGCCATCTTAATTTCCTTTCAATTTCAGAAAAAATACTTTCCATATATTCCAAAAAAAGCGTGCATTCGAACCATTTAACTATCGCTTTACCTTCAAATCAAGCCCTGCCGGCAACTGCGCCAATGGCTGCATTTCCCTGCGTCACCCCCGTGGTTAGCCCCGCCCCCCATCCATAACCTGTCCTGGCCCTGGCGCGTCCCGCTCCGGGCCGTAGATGCGCCGCCGTCCCCACCGCACCACTCGGGTTCGCCCGGTGTTCCGCAAGATCGCCTGCCGTGGCCTGCCAATCAGGACCGTGCCGTGGAATATGGCCTTGCCAAATCCGCCGCCTCCGATCCCTTGCCCGGGCAATAAAAGACGCCGCGCACTGGCTGGTGCGCGGCGTCGGCGGTGTTGCGGGCGATCAGGCGGCGCGCTCGGGGATCGCCAGACCCAGCCATTCGGTATAGAAGGCGTCGATATCCGGTTCGAAGTCATGGATCACCGGATACCAGGGCGTCGGCGCCTCGACATCCAGCAGGTCGCCGGAGAGCGGGCAGTAATATTCCCGGATCACCTGCCAGTCGGAACTGGGCGCCATCAGCCGGGGATAAAGCTCTTCCATCTCCTCGGCCGTCTCGCGCACCCGCATCACCGCGTAGAGCTTCCAGTTCTCCCGCCAGTCGCAGAACTCGTGACCGGCCTGGGATTTGACCACCCATTTCTTGTCCGAGGGGCGTTGCACGATATAGAGCTTCGGCCCCAGCGGCAGGATGATCTTGTCGTCCCACGGCACCTGCTCTTGCAGGATTTCCAGGTATTTGACGAAACGATCGGCGTCCTTCGGCGTCGAGAGCATCGTTTGCAGCGTGTCGCGGTCGATCTTGCCATCAACTAGATCTTTGATCTTTGCTTTGGTATAAGCCATTGGTTTTCTCCTGAAATTTATGGGCGCCGCGCCTGGGGGGAGAGGCTGGCACGGCGCCCCCCGGGATCACTCTTCGACGAATTTGACGGTTTTCACGTCGGGCAAATCGGAGAGGTCCATCGAGTATTCGCGGCCATAGGACGGGATCGGCAGATCCGCCTCCATCAGCTGCCAGTCCTCGGGCAGCTCCCAGAACTCGCGGAAGCCCTTCGCCCAGTCCGGCCCCAGCTTGAAGCTGGCGGCGAACATCTGCTGGACGTGAACCCCGGCGTCCTTGGCGAGGATGCGCTCGCGCTCCTTCGCCATCCAGGTGCGGGTCGGCTGCGCCTTGGCGAGCCGATCCTTGCGGATCTTCGCGCGCAGCGCCTCGGTCCCGGCCTCGTCGGCGGAGAAGAGGCCGTTGGCCCCCTTGCTCAGCGCGACGCCATAGACCGTCTCGGCGAAGCGTTCGAGCAGATAGCCGCCGTTCACATCGCTCGCCACGCTCTGCGGCTCGCGATCCAGCGGATCGCCGAAGCCCGGACCACCCCGCATGTAGTTGAGGTAGAGGTCGTAGTCCTTGAACATCTCCTCGGTGGTGATCGCCTGCTTGTCGCGCTTGATCCCCGCGGCGTTGACCATGGCGTCGAAGGTCGGGTTCTGCGGATCGGTGTCACCGCCGAAGGGGATCGGGTCGCCATTGGCGATCTTCTCCTTCAGCCCGGTATCATGCGCCGCGAAGCGATACCCCGAGGCCGCCGGATAGCCGCCCATCAGACCCCAGTCCGAGCTGATGTGGCCGTTGCCCATGAAGAACATCGTCCAGTCCTTGGCGTTCCAGACCATCCGCAGGCTCTCGAAGCCGCAGCCGCCGCGATACTT
Organism: Pseudodonghicola sp.; assembly: GCF_048268305.1. Taxonomy (NCBI): domain Bacteria; kingdom Pseudomonadati; phylum Pseudomonadota; class Alphaproteobacteria; order Rhodobacterales; family Paracoccaceae; genus Pseudodonghicola; species Pseudodonghicola sp. The sequence goes on along the minus strand of NZ_JBLWVT010000005.1, from coordinate 25,922 downwards.
GCCGGCGCCGCCCGAGCTGGCCTTGATCTGACGACCGAGATAGACCAGCGGTTCCGCCAGCTCCCAGATTTCCATGTCGCCCATGTCGCCTTCGGGGTTCCAGATCGCCGCCGCGTGGCTGATGCCATCGGCGATGGCCGAGGCCCCGACCCCGTTGGCCGCGCATTCAAACGAGTTCACCGCATGGATTTCGTCATACTGGTTGAACCCGCCGCCCTGCAGCCAGTTCGAGGTATTGGCATTGCCGGCGTTGACCTCTTCGAGATAGCCACGGCCGAAGTAGCTGCGCGACAGACCCCGCCACAGCGCCGTCCAGGAGCTGACCAGGAAGTGCCAGCTATAGGCGAAGGCCACGCGCCGGTCGTCCGGGTTCATCCAGGTGCCCTTCGGCAGGCGGAACTCGGTCCCATAGGCGGCGCCGTCGTTGATCATCTCGGACGGGATCAGCGTCTGGGTCATCATCACCCAGATGCCTGAGGTGAAGCTGACCGAATGGGCGTTGTAGGTATGCCAGCCCCACCGGCTCGACCCTTCGAAGTCGAGCCGCCAGGTGCCGTCGGGGCGGATCGTCATCTCGGACGGCGTGTGCATGATGGTGTCGACCTTGGCGAAGTCCGACGGCACCCGCACGTCTTCGTGGGCATAGGGCACATCAACGAATCCCACCTGACGGTACTTGCCCGGGATGGTCATCGCCTTGATGCGGTTCTGCAGGCCGATGCGGCCATGTTCCACCGATTCATAGGCGAATTTCCAATAGGCCTCGATCCCCTCCTCGGCGATCACCTCTTCGACCAGCTTGCGGATCATGTGGCAGCCGGCGACGCGGGTGCGTTCATCCAGCATCCAATAGCGCGTGGTGCGCACCGCCCGCTGGCTTTCATGCAGCCAGTCGCGCTTCAGCTCGTCGTTCTCGCCGATCTTGCGGCAGGTGATCGAATAGCCGTCGCCGAAGCGCTGCACCTGCCCGGTGGTCATCGAGCCCGGGCCGACCGCGCCGGTGTCGATCACATGGGTGACGCCACCGACCCAGCCGATCAGCTCGCCCTTGTGGAAGATCGGCACGATGGTGTGGATGTCACAGGGGTGCACGTTGCCGATCAGGCTGTCATTGTTGCAGAAGATATCCCGGTCGTTGATGCCCGGGTTACTCTCCCAGTCGTTCTCGATCATGTATTTGATCGCCGCGCCCATGGTGCCGACGTGGATGATGATCCCGGTCGAGGTCAGGATGGCGTCACCGGCGGCGTTATAGAGGGTGAAGCACAGCTCGCCCTCCTGCTCCACGATCGGGCTGGCGGCGATCTTCTTGGCGGTCTCCCGCGCGTCCACCACCCCGGCCCGCAGACGCGAGAACAGCTTGTTGTAAAGGATCGGGCTTTCCTTGTGCAGCGCCCGCTCGGTCAGACCGGCATAATGGCCGGTCCGCTTGGTCTTGGCCATGATCTCGTCGCGGTGCTGCTTGAGCGTCTGGCCACCGCGGACGATACCGCGGATTTCGGTTTGCATATTCATGGGTTTTCTCCTCCCTGGGCCGTTACACTTCTTTCAGGTGGAACAGCCGGTGACCGTCGAGCCAGGTTTCGAACCCGCCCGGCACGACAAAGGTGGTGGCATCGGATTCGATGACGGCGGGGCCGGTCACCCGGTTGCCGGGCTTCAGCCGCTCCATCTGGTAAAGCTGCGCGTCGACCCATTTGCCCTTGCGATAGAACTTGCGGGTGCCAAGCTTGGCCTCTTCCGGCGGCACCGGGCTGCCTTCTTCTTCCTTGGGGATCTTGGGTTTCGGGATCGGCACCGTGCCGCGCATGATCGCGCCGGTGATCGAATAGCCGAGTTCCGGCGAGCGCGCCGAGGCGGCGTAGACCCGGCCATAGGTGTCGTTGAAGGCTTCGACCAGCTTGTCCCAGTCTTCGGCGGTCTTGGCCGAGGCGATCGGGCTTTCGATCTCCAGATCGTTGAGCTGGCCGCGATATTGCATCCGATAGCCGGGTTGCAGCCGCACCTTGTCGCGCGAATAGCCGTTCAGTTCGAACTCTTCCAACACCCGCTCGGCCAGTTCGTGCCAGGCCTCATTCAGGGTCTTCGCCTCGATCTCCTTGGCGTCGTCCGAGGCCTTCTCGGAAATGTTCACGTCCAGCGACTTGTCATAGCGGTATTCAAAATCCGCCGCCGCACAGCCGAAGGCCGAGAAACCCGCCGCCCAGGCCGGTACGATCACATCCTCGAAGCCCAACCCCTCGGTATAGCCATAGGTATGGACCGGACCGGCCCCGCCGTAGCTGAAGCAGGTGAAGGAGGACGGCGAATAGCCCTTGCCCGAGATCATCGAGCGCAGATAGTCGCGCAGGTCGCTGTCGAGGAGTTCGATCACCCCGGCGGCGGCCTCTTCCACCGTCAGGCCGAGCGGATCGGCGATCTGGTCCTTCATCGCGTCATAGGCGCGCTGACGGTCGAGCTTGACCTGACCGCCGAGGAAATTGTCGGGGTTCAGATAGCCCAGGATGACGTGGCAGTCGGAGATCGTCACCGTGTCGATGCCGCTCTCGGCCCAGCAGACGCCGACCCGATAGCCCGCCGAATCCGGCCCCAGCTTGATCGCCTTGGTATAGGGATCGAGGCGGATGAAGCTGCCGGCACCGGCGCCGACCGAGTCGAGCCCAACAAGCGGCAGCGACAGCACCAGGCGCGCCATGTCCGGGTCGTTCTGGATGGTCAGCTCCCCTTGGGTGATCAGCGCCACGTCGAACGACGTCCCGCCGATGTCGGAACAGGCGATGTTCTTGTATCCCAGCACCTCGCCCAGATATTTGGCGCCGATCACGCCGCCGATCGGACCCGACACGATGGTGCGCGCCAGTTCCTTGGCCTTCCACGAGATCGTGCCGCCATGGGTCGCCATCACCCGGAAGTCGAATTTCGACCCGTTGTCCTTGAAGGCGGTCGAGATCTTCTTGAGCGTCTGGCGCGACGGCTCGGCCGCGAAGGCCTCGAGCACGGTGGTATTGGTGCGGTGGGTTTCCTTGCGCACCGGATAGTAATCGGTCGAGGCGAAGACCGGGATCTGCTTGCCCGATTTCTCGACCTCTTCGATCACGATGTCGCGCACCCGGCGTTCGTGCCCGGGGTTCTTGTAGCTGTGCAGCAGCGAGATCACGATGCCCTCGACATCCTGGGCGATCAGCTCCTGCGCGGCGGTGCGCGCGGTTTCCTCGCGCAGCGGGATGACCACGGTGCCGAACATGTCGATCCGTTCCATCACGCCACGGGTCAGGTGACGCGGTACCAGCGGGTCGTCGTAATAATGGGTGTTGAGGTGGATGCGATCCTCATAGGCCATGCCCAGATAGGCCTGGCAGGCGCGGCCCATGCGGTGGAAATCCTCCATCCCCGCGTTGACGATCAGCCCGGTCTTCAGACCCTTGCGCTGCACCACGCGGTTGAGCATCGCGGTGCCGGAATAGACCCCGGTCTGGATCGACCCCAGCGCCTCCTCAAGCGACAGGCCCCAATGATCCAGCCCCTCGCGGCTCGATTCGATCAGCCCGCGCGCCTCGTTGTCCGGCGTCGATTGCGCCTTGCCGACCACGAAATCCCCGTCAGCATCGACAAAGAACGTGTCGGTCATGGTGCCGCCCGCGTCGATGCCAAGCACCTGCACGGATCGGTTGTTTCTCTTGTCCAGTGGCACGAAAAACTCCTCCCTTCGTTCCGGTCGCCCCAAAGCGCGGAGCGACTGATGTTCAGGATGGACCGGGGATCACCCGGGCAGATGTCCGATTTCCGTCCGGACCGACGGACATGCTGCGGACGCGAAATCGCCGGGCCGGCGCGCGATGGGCGACCGACAAAAGACATCGGGCGCAAGAGCTGTCTCGCGCCCGATGCGGTCGGTTTCGATCGTCAGCTGGCGATCAGGCCTTTTGCGGCCGCGCGATGCCATAGCTGTCAAGCTTGAGGTAAAGCGTCGACCGCGCGATGCCCAGCCGCCGCGCCACGCGGGAGAGGTTGCCCTCCTCGACCGCGATCGCACCCAGAATCTCGGCCCGTTCGATGTCGCGCAGGGTGTCAGGCTCGCCGCTGCGGCGGCGCTGGCGGAATTCGGGCGGCAGGGTGCGGTCGTCGATCAGCCCGGTGGGGGAAAGCGCATCGAGCGCGGTGATCAGATTGCACATCTCGCGCAGGTTGCCGGGCCAGGCATAGCCTTCGAGCGCCGTCATCGCGCCCGAGGTGAAGCGCAACTCGCGCCCCTCTTCCTTGGCCGCCTGCCGCTGCACCAGCTGCCGCAGCAGCGGGCGGATTTCCTCGGGGCGTTCGCGCAGCGGCGGTATCTGCAAGCGCACCCCGGCGATACGGTAATAGAGATCGCTGCGGAAGGCGCCCTTGCGCATCTCGTCATAGAGCGACCGCATCGACAGGGAGATGATCCGAGTTCCCCGCATCGCCGCCTGTTCGATCACCGTCAGCAAAAGCTTCTGCACCGGCGGCACGGCGGCGCCCGGGCTGTTGAGGCAGAGAACCCCGCCGGCTCCCCGCAGATGGGGATCGGCAAGCTCCTCGCGCAGCCCGGCCTCGCTCAGCCGGGCGCAGTCGATCAGCTCGAACGGCCCCTCGGATTGGCCGCTGGCACGATGGATCGCCTCTGCCAGATAGGTCTTGCCGGTTCCGGTCTCCCCCTCGATCAGGATCGGGATCATGGTGCCGGCAAGCTTCTGCGCCTGGGCGCAAAGGCGCGCCGTCACCTCGCCGACGCGGCCGATCTGCGCCAGTTCAGCCGTGGCATCGACGGGCCCCCTCGACCCTCGCCGCAACGAGATCATGACGCCGATCGCCTCCCCCTGTTTCTCGATCACCTCCAGGTCGGTGCCCTGCAGGCAATCCGACAACGCCTCGGCAATCCGGTCAGGGGTCTGGTCGATCAACTCGGGCACCTGGCCGCGCAGCCAGCTCAGCGTCTCGTCATCCTCGCAGAAGCGGGCGAAATCCTCGGTCGCGAAGATATCCGTCCCGCTGCGGTCCATGATCAGCATCGGCTCGTTGCCGCGGCGCAAGCGGCGCAGATGCAGCTGCTCCATCACCGCCTCGCGTTCGCGCGCCACCATCTGGGTCAGCTCGGCCTCGACCTGCAGCGCCAGCGCGGCGGAAAGCGCCGCGGCATTGGCCTGGGCAATGTCTTCGGGCCAGGAGATGTCGACCACCCCCAACAGCCGCCCCGTTCCCGGCTCCTTGATCGGCGTCGCCGCGCAGTTCCAGCGCTGGATCGCCTCGCAGAAATGTTCGGTCTGCCGGATCACCACCGGAACGCCCAATTGGATCGCCGTGCCGATGGCGTTGGTTCCGATCGCCTCCTCGCTCCATCTTCCGCCGAGATGCAGGTGGTTTTCGCGCGCCCGCAGCAGCGTGCCGGTGTCGCCCACCGCATCCAGCACCACGCCGCTGGCATCGCAGAGCAGGAAGATATCGCCGCTCCGGTTCAGCAATCGCCCGGCCTGGTGCAGCGCCGTCTGCGCGCCGCGGCGCAGGCGGCGTGCCATCGCCTGCTGTGTCGCCAAGGCCTCGGCATCGAGGGTTGGCGCGCATTTCAGTTTCGAGATCGGGCGCCGAGCCGAGCGTTTCCAGCTTTCAAAGACCTCACGACGGATATTGGCCGGCACACGACCGACGGCCATGAAATCCTCCCAGTCCCCCTTGCGGACCATGTGCTCCATCTTCTCCTCCCCGAAAAGACAGGTCATCTGAGCAAACCTAGAGGCGCTTCGCAGTCCCGATGCCTCCGTCCTCCCGAAAGCGCGGTGCGAATCAACCCTGGCTGGCTGCTGGCCTTCTTCATAGCAAAGACGCCGATACCGGGGTGTCCGAAATTCGGACATCGGCGGGACTGCCCCAGCGGGCGCAGGTGTCTCGGCATATCCCCCGGAGGTGAGGGAGCGCCCTTGTGATGATCGCCGGCCAAGACGCCAGGCGTCGAACCTCCAACCCGTTCGCCCGTTTCCGGGTTGCGCCACAGCGCTCGTGCCGGATAGACCGCGACCGGCGCAAGCCTGTGCGCCCCTACGCCCCAAGGCGCCCCCGCGGTTCCGGGGGTCGGGTAAATCTTTCGAGGCTGCATGATCCCTGTTCTTGCCAAGCCCTGCGATCTCGGCTGGCTGCGTCCTGACCTTCCGGCCCTGGCTCGGGATCGGCTGAGGTGACGGCGCTTCTGGGCCTGTTTCTCGCCGCGCTGGTCGCGGCGACGCTGATCCCGGCGCAGTCCGAGGCGGTGCTGGTCGGGTTGATCCTGGCCGCCGGCCATCCGGTCTGGGTGCTGCTGGCGGTGGCCACCGCGGGCAATGTGCTTGGGGCCACGATAAACTGGGGGCTGGGGCGGTTCCTGATCCAATACGCCGACCGGCGCTGGTTTCCGATCTCTCGCGCCAAGCTCGATCGCGCGACCGGCTGGTATGGCCGCTGGGGGCACTGGAGCCTGCTCGGCTCCTGGCTGCCGCTGATCGGTGATCCGCTCACCTTTGCGGCCGGAGTGCTGCGGGAACCCTTCTGGCGGTTTCTCGCCATCGTGACGCTCGCCAAGGGCGGGCGTTATGCCGTGCTGGCCTGGGTCACGCTGCAATTCGATGCCGGGAAAGTCATCTGACAAGGAGGGATCATCGGACTAGAGTGCACCCATGTCCTGGTTTGCCGCGCTTCTTCGCTGTCTCCTTGTCGCCGTCTTCGCGGCAGGCATAGGCCTGCCGGCGGCCGCGATGCCCGCAGCGCAAGACCCCGCCCCAGCGATCCACCCCTGCCCCGATGCGCTGCACGGCACCACACCGATGCCGCAGGATGAGAGCTGCCGGCAGCATTGCCTGGGCGCGAGCCTGCTCACCGCGCCCGCCATTGCCGCCACGGGTCTCGGCAGGATGCAGGTGATCGCGGTGGTTCTCATCGACAGCGACGCCCCCTCGCTCTGGCCGCATCCAGAGGGGCACCCGCCCCGCGCCTGATCTCCGCCCCGACCCCACGTCGACACCTTTTTCCGGAGATCATCATGACCCGACTTTCGCGCCGCGGCTTTCTCGCCGCTTCGGCGGCCTCTGCCGCCTCTCTCCTGCTACCCGCACGCGCCCGTGCCACGACCGACGGCTTCGCCCTCACCGCCACCACCCGGGTGATCGAGGTCAACGGCCGCGCCGCCACCGTGATGGGACTGTTGAACGCCCAAGGCGGCCTTGGCCTGACGCTTGATCCCGGCCAGCGCTTCCGCACCGATCTGACCAACGCGCTCGACATCGAGACCATCGTGCACTGGCACGGCCAGATCCCGCCCAATGCCCAGGACGGCGTGCCGAACACCAACCCGATGCTGAAACCGGGCGAGACGCGCGCCTATGACTTCGCCGCGCGCCCCGGCACCTTCTGGATGCACAGCCACATCCCCGAGCAGGAGATCGGCCTCCTGGCGGCGCCGCTGATCGTGCGCCGGCCCGAGGAGATCACCGCCGACCGGCAGGAGGTGGTGATGTTCCTGCACGACTTCGCCTTCCGCGCTCCCGCGGAGGTTCTGGCCGAGGTGACCGGCGGCACGGCGATGGATCACAGCAAGATGGATCATTCCGCGATGCCGATGAACGCCGCGCCGATGACAGGCGGCAAGTCCGGCGGCATGGCGGGCATGATGATGGGCGGCGCCCACGACATGTCGGGCATGGCGATGGACCTGAACGATTTCGATTTCGACGCCTATCTGGCCAACGATCGCACCCTCGACGACCCGGATGTGATCGCGGTCGAGCGTGGCGGCCGGGTGCGGCTGCGGGTCATCAACGGCGCCTCGATGACGGCCTTCTGGATCGACCTCGGCGCGGGCACCGGGCGGCTTGTCGCGGTCGATGGCGAACCGGTGGCGCCGCTGGCGGGCGCGCGCTTTTCGGCAGCGCCGGCGCAACGGCTTGATATCGAGATCGACCTGCCGGCGGATGGCGCGGCGCTGCCGGTCCTTGCCCTGCGCGAGGGCGCGCGGGAGCGCACCGGGATCATATTGGCACCGAAGGGCGCCGCGGTGCCGCGCATCGCCGGGCTGTCAGAGGCCGACCACCCGCCGGTTTCCGGTGACATGCGGCAGGAGCTGGCACTGTGCGCCATGGCGCCCCTGCCCGACCGCCCGGTGCAGAACGGGCAGATGGTGATGCTGGCGGGCTCGATGCAGCCCTATGTCTGGACGATCGACGGTCAGACCTGGGACACCCGCGTGCCCGTTGCGGCGAAAAGCGGCGAGCGGGTCGAGCTGATGTTCCACAACATGTCGATGATGGCGCATCCGATGCACCTGCACGGCCATGTCTTCCAGGTGATCGAGGTCAACGGCACCCGGTTTGCGGGCGCGATGCGCGACACGGTGCATGTGCCGGCAATGGGCAGTGTCACCATCGCCTTCGACGCCGGCGAGCCCGCGCCCTGGATGCTGCATTGTCACCAGATGGGGCATCTGGCGAGCGGCATGATGACAGAACTGGCGGTCACCGCCTGAGCCCCGCAGGGGGCGGCCGGACCGGCCCCGATGGCGAGGACCGAGGCGCGAAACGGGCCGGGGTTTCCCCCGGGCCGTCCGCACATTCACCTGAGAGGGTGCCTTATTCAGCGGCTTCCATCAGCACGTTCTTGTATTGATCGCGCAGCGTCCGCTTGAGCACCTTGCCGGTGGCGTTCAGCGGCAGCGCATCGGCGAAGATCACCATATCGGGGATCTGCCATTTGGCGATCTTGTCCTCATAGAAGGCCAGCAGCTCCTCGGCCGTCGGGGTTTCCCCCTCTGCCGGCACCGCGATCAGCACCGGGCGTTCGTCCCATTTCGGATGCTCCACCCCGATCACCGCGGCATTGGCAAGCTTGGGATGGCCGATGGCGATATTCTCCAGCTCGACCGAGCTGATCCATTCGCCGCCCGACTTGATGATGTCCTTCGACCGGTCGCGGATGGTCATGTAGCCATTCGGATCGAGGGTCGAGACGTCGCCGGTGGCGAACCAGCCATCGTGCAGGACCTGGGCGTCGTCCATGCGGAAATAGCTGTTCAGCACCCAGTGCCCCTGCACCAGCAGATCGCCCTGCAGCACGCCATCCATCGGCAGATCGTGATAGTCCTCGTCGACGACCTTCAGGTCGATGCCGAAAGGCGGACGACCCTGGTTTTGGCGCAGGCGCTGCTGTTCTTCCGGCGGCAGCGACTTGTGCTTGGCCAGCGGCTGGTTGGCCGACCCCAGCGGGCTGAGCTCGGTCATCCCCCAGGCGTGGATGGTGTCGACGCCATAGCGCTCACGGAACTCGGTGATCATCGAGGGCGGGCAAGCGGAACCGCCGATCACCGTCCGCTCCAGGCTTTCCAGGCGGGAACCGGATTTCTTGGCATAGGCCAAGAGCCCCAGCCAGATCGTCGGCACGCCCATGGCGCAGGTCACGCTGTGGTTGTCGATCAGATTCACCAGCGCCTCACCATGCAGATCCGGCCCCGGCATCACCATGGCGCTGCCCGACATCGCACAGCCATAGGGCGCGCCCCAGGCGTTGACATGGAACATCGGCACCACCGGCATCACCACATCGGCGGCGGAATAGCCGATGACGTCGCGGGTGTTCGAGGCGAAGCTGTGCAGCACGGTCGAGCGGTGCGAATAGAGCACGCCCTTGGGGTTGCCCGTGGTGCCCGAGGTATAGCACAGGCTCGACGCGGTCAGCTCGTCGAACTCGGGCCAGGTGAAATGCATGTCGCCCGGCGCGATGAAATCGTCATAGAATTCCAGCCAGTCGTATTGCGCCGCCAGTTCCTCCTTGCGCGGGCCCATCATCACGATGTGCTCCAGCGTCGGCATCTGGTCGCGCAGGTTCACCGCCAGCGGCAGGAAGGTCTCTTCGATGAAAAGAACCTTATCCTCGGCATGGTTGACGATATAGACCAGCTGCTCGGGGAAGAGGCGCGGGTTGATGGTATGGCAGACAAAGCCCGCCCCCGACACGCCGTAATAGATTTCCAGGTGCCGCCGGTTGTTCCAGGCGATGGTGGCAACCCGGTCCTGCGGGTCGAGCCCCAGATTGCTGAGCACCGAGCCGATCTTGCGCGCATTCATCGCCACCGTGGCCCAGGTGGTATGTTCGACGCCGCCACCCGTGGTGTTCACCGAAACGATCGGTGTGTCCCCGTGATAGCGCGCCGCGTGCTCGATCAGCGACGAAATCAGCAGGGGTTTGGTCATCATCTGACCCAGCATGGCAGACTCCTCCTAATGCCTTCGGGCGAAAGCGCCCGGATGTGTGTCATGTCGAGGAAATCGACCCATCGCGGCTCTCCTGCGCGATCTGTCTGTCTCCTCCCATATCGCAGTCCTGCCAAACTGACCCATGCCTTGGCAATAAGTGACGTTCCGGAAGACCTAAATCTGCTCATTTTCGTCGCAGCCCAGAGGGCTTTCCGGGTCTCGGCCGGCGTTTTTTCCAAAGGTTCGGCGCCTCGTGCCGATGCCAGCCGCTTCGGATGCTTGCCCAGGGCGCGGCCGCAGCGTAGGCAGCGGCGCATGGAACTCAGATATCTCACCCCGCTGACGGCCGAAGAGCAGATCGCCCACGGCCTCACCGCGCCGCAGCCGCTGGCGATCGCCGACCGCGTGCGGTTCTCTGAACTCGACAAGCAGAACCACGTCAACAACAAGGCCTATATGGACTGGTTCGAACGGGCCCGGGTGGAACATATGTTCACGGTCTGGCGCCCGCTCTTCGCGGGTCTGCCCCGGCCGCGGGTGGCGGTGCACAGCGCCACCATCCGCTATCTCAAGGAAATGCTGGAGAACGAATCCTATATCGTCACCTCCCGCGCCGAGAGCTTTCGGCAAAGCTCCATCGTGCTGGAACAGCAAATCTGGTCGGGCGATCTGCGCGCCACGCTGAAGGTGATCGCCGTGCTGCAGATGCCGGAAAGCCACGACCGCTACGTGCTGCCGGAGACCCTGCGCGACTATCTGGTCAAGGTCGAAGGCGCCCGCCCAGACGCATGAGCACGGCCGCGCTCTGCAACGAGCGCCGCCAGCGGCGCAACGAGCGGCCGGACGAACCGGCCGCCCCTGGCGATCAGCCCCCCTCGCCTCGCAGATAAGCGATCAACGCGGCGGTCGATCCGTCCAGATCGGCGCCGCCGCATGCGCCCTCCAGCACCGGGCCGAGCGAGGTGGCGATTTCCTTGCCAAGCTCGACCCCGAACTGGTCGAAGGAATTGATCCCAAGGATCACCCCCTCGGCAAAGATCCGGTGTTCGTAAAGCGCCACGATCTGCCCCAGCACCCCGGGGGTGAGCTGCGGATAGGCCAGCGTCACCGAGGGGCGGTTGCCCGGGAACACCCGGTGACGCGCCTGACGCTCCAGCTCCTCGCCGACGAACCCCGCCGCCGCCGCCTTGTCGCGCGCCTGATCCAGGCTGCGCCCGACCATCAACGCCTGCGATTGCGCCAGGCAATTGGCCACCAACAGCCGATGGTGCTGCGTCAGATGCGGTTCGTGACCGCGCGCGGCGACCATGAATTCGCAAGGCACCACCTGGGTGCCCTGATGCAGAAGCTGGAAGAAGGCATGTTGCCCATTGGTTCCGGGCTCGCCCCAGACGATGGCGCCGGTGGGGCCTTCGGCCGGCGTCCCGTCCATCGCCACCGACTTGCCGTTCGATTCCATTTCGAGCTGCTGCAGATAGGCCGGAAGCCGCGCCAGCCGCTGATCATAGGGCAGCACCGCACGGCTCGGATAACCGCAGACATGGCTGTGCCAAAGCCCGACCAGCGCCAACAGCACCGGCAGGTTCTCGGCCCAGGGGGCGGTGCGGAAATGGCAGTCCATCTCGTATCCGCCATGCAGGAAGGCCTGGAAATTATCCGGCCCCACCGCCAGCATCACCGGCAGGCCGATCGGCCCCCAGAGCGAGAACCGCCCGCCGACCCAATCGCAGAAGCCGAAGACACGCTCGGCCGGAATGCCGAATTCGGCCGCCCGCCCCGGTTCGGTCGAAATCGCGAAAAACTGCCGCGCCGGATCACCGCCGCCGGCCAGCATCCAATCCCGCGCGGTGCGGGCATTGGTCATCGTCTCGACCGTGGTGAAGGTCTTTGAAGCGACGTTGATCAGCGTCCGCTTCGGGTCGAGATGCTTCAGCGTATCGGCGATATGCGCCCCATCGACGTTCGACACGTAATGCAGCCGCGGCCCGTCATGATAGGGCGCCAGCGCCAGCGTCGCCATCACCGGGCCGAGATCCGAGCCACCGATGCCAATGCTGACCACATCGGTGAAGTGCCCCCCGACCCCGGTCAACCGCCCGTCACGCACCTCGCGCGAGAAGGCCGCCATGCGGGCCAGCGTGTCGCGCACCCCGGGCATCACATCGGCGCCACCGACCGGCACCGGCGTGCCGCTGAAATTGCGCAGCGCCGTATGCAGCACCGCCCGGCCCTCGGTTTCGTTGATCCTGGCCCCGGCGAACATCGCCTCGCGACGCTCGGCCAAGGCGACCTGATCGCAAAGCGCGGTGAGCGCTCGCAAGATCTCGTCATCAATATGCGTTTTCGAAAAGTCGAACCGCAAATCGCACCCCAGAGCGGTAAACCGTTCAGCTCGCGCGGTTTCAGCGTCGAAAAGCTCGACCAGGCTGCGATCCAGCGTGGCCTGCCGAAGGGCCTTGAGGTCCCCCCACATTCTAATACCTCATCTTCAACTTTTAAACCGACCAGTGGACGGAGGTGTTCTTTAGAACCGCCTGAACCGGAGCTTCCTCCGGCGGCAGCGACAGAGCCCTCTCTAGCGCGGCGCGTTTGGCTTCGCCATAGAGGACCATGTGTTTCGACAGCGCCCCGTCCAAAACCGGCGCCGTCAAGCTTATGCGTGCCTCCGGCACCGTCTCGGGACGCAGCACCGCCACCGGCGGCGCATCATCGGCAAGCGCCTCCCGCAGCCCGGCGGCGCCGGGAAAGAGCGAGGCGGTATGCATATCCTCACCCATCCCGAGCAGCATGACCGACAGCGGCAGCTCGGGCGAGACCCGCGCGGCGATCGCCGGCAAGGCCGCCTCGGGGCTTTCCTCCGGCTCCCACAGCGGCAGGAAGCTGGCGGCACCGGCCCGCGCGGTGAGCAGACGTTCGCGGATCAGCCGAGCATTCGAGCGGGGATGATCGGGCGCCACCCAACGTTCGTCGGTGGGCAGGACATGCACCCGCTCCCACTCCAGATCGGCGGCGCAAAGCGCGTCGAAGATCAGCCCCGGAGAGGTGCCGCCGCAGACCGCGAAGGAGGCGGTCTCATGTGTCATCAGATGCGCTTTCAGCGCCCCGGCCAACTGGTTGGCGAGGTCGATCGCCAGCATCTCCCGATCGGGGTATTCGAGGAAGTTCATGGATTGATCCCCCGCCACCTGCGTTCGTCGCGTTTCATCAACAGATCGGCATCGGCCGGCCCGGTGCTGCCGATGACATAGGGTTTGGGCACATCGCCACGCGATTGCCAGCCGGCGATCACCGGATCGGTCCAGGCCCAGGCGGCCTCGACCTCGTCGCCGCGCATGAACAGCGTCTGGTTGCCGCGGATGACATCCATGATCAGCCGCTCATAGGCATCGGCCGGATCGCGCCCGTCAGGCCCCAACGCCTTGGCAAAGGTCATGTCCAGCGGCACGTCGGTCAGCCGGATGCCCCCTGGCCCCGGTTCCTTGATGGTCACCTGCAGGGTGATCCCCTCGTTCGGCTGCAGCCGGATCGACAGCACGTTGGAATGCTGTCCGGGCTCCGCCCCGAAGATCGAATGCGGCGCATCCTTGAACCGCACGTTGATCACCGAGGACCGCGCCACCAGCCGCTTGCCGGTGCGCAGATAGAACGGCGTGCCGGCCCACCGCCAATTGCTGATATGGGTCCTGAGCGCGATATAGCTTTCGGTGGTGCTGCGCGGATTGCCGACCTCATCGCGATAGCCGCGGCCAAGCTCCGGGTGATCGGGATCGGCGACATACTGGCCACGCACGATATGATGCGGCTTCACCGGATCGAGCGCCCGGATCACCTTGAGCTTTTCGTCGCGCACCGCGTCGGGATCGTATTTCGCCGGCGGCTCCATCGCGATCAGACAGAGAAGCTGCATCAGGTGGTTCTGCACCATGTCCCGCATCGCGCCGGCGCGGTCATAATATTCCGCCCTGCCCCCGACACCGACGGATTCGGCCACGGTGATCTGGATGTGGTCGACATATTGGCTGTTCCACAGCGGTTCGAACAGCATATTGCCGAAGCGGACCACCATCAGGTTCTGCACCGTCTCCTTGCCCAGATAATGGTCGATCCGATAGATCACACTTTCGTCGAAATGACTGGCAAGCGTGGCGTTCAGCGCCCTGGCGCTGGCGAGATCCTGGCCGAAGGGCTTCTCCACCACGATCCGGGTCTGGTCGGTGACCATGTCATATTCGCGAATCCGCTGGGCCAGTTCGCCGAACAAGCTGGGTCCGACCGAGAAGTAAAATGCCCGAACCCGGTCCTGATCCAGCATCGCCGCCAGATCGGTCCAGCCCTCGGGCCCGCGCGCGTCGATCCGCTGATAGGCCAGACAGTCGAGAAAACCGCTCAGCATGCCGGGTTCGCGCACATGCTGCGGAGTATGTTCGGTGACGCTTGCGGTCAGCAGATTGCGGAATTCCTGCAGGCTCAGGTCGCTGCGCGCCGATCCGATCACCCGGGCACCGGCAGGCATCTGCCCGGCGCAAAACCGTTTGAACAGCGCCGGCAGGATCTTGCGCCGCGCCAGATCACCGGTGGCCCCGAAGATCACCAGGTCGAAGGGATCGACCGGTATCGCGCGCGCAATCATTCCATACCTCCTGCCGTTCGGTCCCGCTGTCGACCCGTCCTAGCATATTCGCCAAGCAAGGTGACAGGCGCTTCGCCGATCTGGCCTTTTTTCGGCGCGACTTTACCTTTCTTCGGTTCGCAGGCTAGAACAAACTTGCCGGTTGTGATGGAAAAGACCGCCATGAAAGACAGTGCCGCCGCCAATCAGGGAAAGTTCCGCGATCCGCTGCTGACCGCCAAGGGCGAGCCGCGCGCCACCGTCGCGCTGAGCCATCCCGAAACGCTGTGGTTCAACACCGGCACGCTGTGCAACATCACCTGCGCCAACTGCTATATCGAAAGCAGCCCCAGCAATGACGCGCTGGTCTATCTGACCCGGGCGGAGGTCGAGGGGTTTCTCGACCAGATCGAAGGCCGGGGCTGGCCGGTGCGCGAGATCGGCTTTACCGGCGGCGAGCCCTTCATGAACCCGCAGATGAACGCCCTGGCCGAGGCGGCGCTGCTGCATGGGCACCAGGTGCTGATCCTGACCAACGCCATGCAGCCGATGATGCGACCGAAGGTGAAGGCGGGGCTTGCCGATCTGGCGGCGCGCTTTGGCGACCGGCTGACGCTGCGCGTCTCGCTTGATCACTATACCGCCGCGCAGCACGACGCCGAACGCGGCGCTGGCAGTTTCGGCCGCACGCTGCAGGGCATGGACTGGCTGAGCGCCCGGGGTATCCGGATGACGGTGGCCGGCCGCAGCCTGTGGCACGAGGACGAGGCCCAGGCGCGCGCCGGCTATGGTGCGCTCTTTGCCGCGCGGGGCTATGCGATCGACGCGCGCAATCCCGGCGAAACCGTGCTTTTCCCCGAAATGGACCTGAACGTCGAGGTGCCCGAGATCACCACAGCCTGCTGGGGCATCCTGAAGAAATCCCCCGATGCGATGATGTGCGCCTCGTCCCGCATGGTGGTCAAACGCCGCGGCGCCGCGCGCCCCTCGGTGGTGGCCTGCACGCTGCTGCCCTATGATCCGCAGTTCGATCTGGGCGAAACGCTGGAGGCGGCCGAACGCCCGGTGGCGCTGAACCACCCCCATTGCGCGAAATTCTGTGTTCTCGGCGGGGCGAGCTGTTCGGCCTGATCGCCCTCAGAGATCCGCCAGGACATCCCAGGTGTCGGTGGTGAAGTTCTTGGCCGAAAGCTCGGTCCCGGCGCCGAAATTCACCAGGAGATTGTCACCGAAATAGAGCTTTCCGGCCGCGTTATCCATGTAGAGCATATCGGTCTCGGCCGCCTTCCAGACCTTGCGGTCGAAGGTGACGGTCGTGTCGCGGAACTCATCGGCATCGAAGACGATCTTGTCCTGGCCGGCAGCGAAATCCCGGATCCGGGCGACGGTGGAATAGCTGTCGAGTTCGATATAGACCCGGTCCCGCCCGGCGCCGGTGCGGATGACATCCGGGGCCTCGGCGAAACTGCCCGTCAGCACAAAGATCTCGTCATCTCCGGCGCCCGCGTTCAGGGTTTCGGAATACATCCCCTCCAACACGATGGTATCGGCGCCGCCGCCGGTCCGGATCACCGCGTGGAAGTCATCGGGATAGGTTGTGGGCGAGGCGTTCATGATCACCACATCGGCCCCGGTGCCGGTATCCAGTTGCAGCGAGGAGATCACAGCGATCTCGGCCGAAAATTCGAACCGGTCCGCGCCGCCGCCGAGGCTGACGATGATCTCGCCCCCAGGGCCCATCGTGCCCAGATCTTCCTGATGAAGGCGCAGCGTCTCGTCCAAGGCACCGCCCTTGATGGTCAGCGAATTGACCGAGCCACTCATCACGGCGAGGTCGACATCGTATTGCCGATGCTCAACCGAGCGCAGCAGCGGCGCGATCGTCGTCAGATCCATCACGCTGCTGCTGGCGGTATAGTCGGCCATTTGGGCAGAGATCGTGACCGCCAGCGTGTCATACCCCTTGCCGCCGTCAAAACTGAGCTGTGCAAGCTGGCTCAACCCGGAGGTGCCATCGAAATAAAGCTTGATGTTCTGCAGCACATCGCGCCCGTCGCCGCCGTAGAACCGGTCCGACATGTCGTAATCCGGATCGACACCATCGACACCGTAGAAATAGAAGGTGTCGTTCCCCTCCAGCCCGTAAAAGCTTTCCCTCAAGGTGGCGCTCGCCGACATCACGTTGTCGCGGTCGGTGCCGAAATAGGTGTCTCGCATGATCTCCTGCCCGTTCTGGGATTGCCGAGCCCGAGCCTAGGCGCTGCCCGATCCTCGCACAAGCCGGAGCCGAGGCCGGAACGCGCCGGGGGACACAGGCGCAGAGGATCGGACGACGGCCGTCGACCCGCAGGAGAAGACCATAGGCGACGGCCCCACGCCAAGCCCCTCGGCCCAGCTTTCGACACATGTGGCAAGTCTGGCGCCATGGGCGGCGTTTTTTTCGCCCCCTCACGACGCAGCCGGTTGCCGCAGGGCGGCGAGAAAACAAAATTTCCCAATACAAATAAAGGATTGCAAACAGAACCGGCAGAGACCACAGTCGTTAAGAATGGGCCATTGCACCCTATATGCCGGGTCTGATAAGGTGTCCCCACAAGATATAGAACCTGCACAAGAAACGGGCACGAGCTTTGAGCGATACGCCGGAATCCCCTGAAAACACGGACGAAATACCGCCCGAACGTCCCACCTACGTCGGGCCGACCGTTACCATCGAGTCCGAGATGCGCACGTCCTATCTGGACTATGCCATGTCGGTCATCGTCAGCCGCGCGATCCCCGATCTGCGCGACGGGCTGAAGCCGGTGCACCGCCGCATCCTCTTTGCGATGCATGAGACCAACAACACCCACGACCGGCCCTATCGCAAGTCGGCGCGTCCCGTGGGCGACACCATGGGGAAATACCACCCGCATGGCGACGCCTCGATCTATGACGCCCTGGTGCGGATGGCGCAGGACTTCTCGATGTCGCTACCGCTGCTCGATGGTCAGGGCAACTTCGGTTCGATGGACGGCGACAGCCCCGCCGCCATGCGATACACCGAGGTCCGGATGGACAAGCCGGCCGCCTTCATGCTGGCCGACATCGAAAAAGAGACGGTCGATTTCCAGGACAACTATGACGGCAAGGACCGCGAACCCACGGTGCTGCCGGCGCGGTTCCCGAACATGCTGGTCAACGGCGCCGGCGGTATCGCCGTCGGCATGGCCACCAATATCCCGCCGCACAACCTGGGCGAAGTCGTCGATGCGACGCTCGCGCTGATCGAGGAACCGGATCTGACCAGCGAACAACTGATCAACTATATCCCCGGCCCCGACTTTCCCACCGGCGCGCTGATGCTGGGCCGCTCCGGCGCGCGCAAGGCCTATCTTGAAGGTCGTGGCAGCGTCGTCATCCGCGCCAAGACCCGGGTCGAGGAACTGCGCAAGGACCGCTACGCCATCATCGTCGAAGAGATCCCCTATCAGGTCAACAAGGCCACGATGATCGAGAAGATCGCCGAGCAGGTCCGCGAGAAGCGGATCGAAGGCGTGGCCCATGTGCAGGATGAATCCGACCGCAACGGCGTGCGCGTGGTGATCGAGTTGAAGCGCGACGCCACCGCCGACGTGGTGCTGAACCAGCTCTATCGCTTCACGCCGATGCAGACCTCCTTTGGCTGCAACATGCTGGCGCTGAACGGTGGCCGGCCGGAAACCTTGACCCTGCGCCGCTTCCTCACCTCCTTCCTCGACTTCCGGGAAGAGGTCGTGGTGCGCCGCACCGCCTTCGATCTGAGGAAGGCGCGCGACCGCAGCCATATCCTGTGCGGTCTGGCCGTCGCCGTGTCGAACGTCGACGAGGTGGTCGCGACCATCCGCAGCTCGGCCGATGCGGCCGAGGCGCGGCAACGGCTGATGGAACGGCGCTGGCCGGCGCATGAGATCGCCGGCTATATCCGGCTGATCGACGATCCGACCCATACGATGAACGAGGACGGCACCTATAACCTGTCGGAACTCCAGGCTCGCGCCATTCTCGACCTGCGTCTGCAGCGGCTGACCCAGCTTGGCGTCAAGGAGGTCACCGATGAACTCGAAGACCTCGCCGCCAAGATCAAGGATTACCTCGAAATCCTCGGCAGCCGGGATCGCATCCTCGAGATCATCGCCAACGAGCTGAAGGAGATCAAGGATCTCTTCGCCGTGCCGCGTCGCACCGAGATCGTCGACTGGTCCGGCGACATGGAAGACGAGGATCTGATCGAGCGCGAGGATATGGTCGTCACCGTCACTTCGGGCGGTTACATCAAGCGCACGCCGCTGGCCGATTTCCGCGCCCAGAAGCGCGGCGGCAAAGGACTGTCCGGCATGTCGACCAAGGACGAGGATGTGGTGACCACCCTCTTCGTCGCCAATACCCATACCGCGCTCCTGTTCTTCACCACCGACGGCATGGTCTATCAGCTGAAATGCTGGCGCCTGCCCGCCGGCGGGCGCACCTCGAAGGGCAAGGCGATCATCAACATCCTGCCGATCCCGCAGGGCGTGTCGATCGCCGCGATCATGCCGGTCGATCGCCCGGAAGAGGAATGGGCCGATCTGCAGGTGGTCTTCGCCACCTCTGCCGGCGACGTGCGGCGCAACGCGCTTTCCGACTTCACCAACGTCAAGCGCAACGGCAAGATCGCCATGAAGCTGCCCGAGGACAATTCGGTGCAGCTGGTCGACGCCCGCATCTGTGACGAGGATCAGGACGTGATGCTGGTCACCGATTCCGGCCGTGCCATCCGCTTCTCGGCCACCGATGTGCGGATCTTCAAGGGCCGCGATTCCACCGGGGTGCGCGGCATCCGGCTGAACGGCGATGACCGGGTGGTGTCGATGTCGGTGCTGCGCCATTTCGAGGCGGAGTCCTGGGAACGCACCGACTTCCTCAAACGCTATCGCGCCGAGATGGGCAGCGACAGCACCGAGGAAGAGGTGACCGAGGTCGAGGATGCCCCCGAGGGCGAAGGCGTGCTGAGCGATGCCCGTTATCAGGAGATGCTGGCGGCGCAGGAACTACTGCTGACCATCACCGCCGGCGGCCTCGGCAAGATCAGCGCCTCGCATGACTATCCGGTGCGCGGCCGTGGCGGCCAGGGCGTCACCGCCTGGGAGAAGACCATGCGCGGCGGCCCCATCGTCGCCTCCTTCCCGGTGGAGATGGACGACCAGATCATGCTGGCCACCTCGACCGGCCAGTCGATCCGGGTGCCGGTCCAGGGCATCTCCTTCCGCTCGCGCAGCGCCGGCGGCGTCAAGGTGTTCAATACCGGCGGCGGCGAGGAAGTCGTCAGCGTCGCCCGCATCGCCGATCAGGGCGACGAGGACGAGGGCGAGGCGGAAAGCTGAGCCGTTCGGGGGTTTGGGAATTGGAAGAGGCGGGCCTTTGGGTCCGCCTTTTTTTGTTTGGGGAGAGGGTTAGGGAGTGGATGGAACTCCCGCATCTTTCGCCATAGGCGGTGGCAACTCCCAGCCTAAAGCGAACGGCCAGAAGAGTTGCATTTTATAGACATCAACGCCTCTAAGAATTTTGTTCAGCATGTCAATTTTCTTTGACTTGCTTACCTTTGTGGTTTGGTATGGCTACAGATTGCCTTTGTTCTCAGGAGCATATTTTCCATACACGTTCCAGACTCGTTGGAAAGCCGAACCAATATCCTGTCCAGGGATTCCAAGCATTCTAAAGATATGGAAGCGCGATAACGCACAAAGGTAATTTCCAAAACGAGAAATCTTTTTATAATCATCAGAGGATAAGTCTACGCCTCTTCCGTGAGAGATGCTATTTCTGATCTTGGTAATTTCAACCGACTTTGGCCCTCCTCCAAAACCATATCCTTCCCACATCTTCTGCAAGCGATCAAGGCGCTCCGCCAACGTAAGACGGTTTGGAGATTTTGATATTAGATCATGCAACGTTTGCAAATCATCATCAGTTCCATGTTGTTTTATGACCTTCTTCAATGATTCCCTTGCGGACCTCAGCGCTCTTGATGACCCATTACCGAAGGCCTTGATGTCGAAGTCTTCAACGCATCCAAGAAGCTCGCCGAAGTCGTTTGCAGAGAGTTTCTCCGGCCTTTCCATCAGAAGCACCATATTCATCAAGTAGAACAGAGCATCAGATTGTTCGAATGTTGCATTCAGTAGTTCTTCTGGAGTGAGCACACAGTTTTGTCTCATGAAAAGCGCGTCATACCAACTAACGTAATGTGTCGTACTCTTGAAAACAGGACGGAACACCAACTCGGCTGTGATGTTCTCGTCTCTACCGTTCCATTTCCTCGTATGCGTAGTTTTAAGCCCATACGGATTCTGTGCCATTCTGTGACCGAGGAGGAATGAAAACATCGTGTTTACCTTCCAAATCCACTGCTGAGCATCGGAAAAGTCGATAGGATCCGGAAACTCAAAGATCAGGGACGTTCGCTGCGTAATCTTTGTCGTGTATTCGTCCTCGCTAGTCCCCGCATAGCTTTGAATTTTTACGTTAATTTTGTTGTAAAGCGTGAAGTATTCGCAAGAGGAGCGGTCAATATCGATCGACACTTTAGGCGGTGCTTTTTCTTCGACAACCTCAAAGTCTGTCTTCACAAGTTGAGGCGCATACCACGCGCTGAAAGCAGGCATGTTCATGTGCAGTGCAGTAAAGCACTTCTCGCTTATGTCCTCCAGATGAATGTTTTTGAGTACAGCGGCGGCCATTATGCGTGATTTGGCTCGCATTACAGGCGTGTCCACACCTATGCTGCCGCCGCCTTGTGACTGCACCCAAGGGTTAACAATGGTCGTTGGACGCTGATAGTCTAAGTAACCGGTAATCGTTCCTGTTTCGCAATTTGGAGATTCATATAGATGGTCTCGGAAACAGATCGCCTCTAGCGTTATTCCCTCTGTTTCACTGAAACTCAGCTTCCCTGGCCAAATCTCATCGTCTTTATGTTGGTTGCGAATTGCGAACCATTCCTCAAAGTCTCCAAACATGGCT
Organism: Pseudodonghicola sp.; assembly: GCF_048268305.1. NCBI lineage: Bacteria > Pseudomonadati > Pseudomonadota > Alphaproteobacteria > Rhodobacterales > Paracoccaceae > Pseudodonghicola > Pseudodonghicola sp. Next base: position 4,067 of record NZ_JBLWVT010000005.1, on the reverse strand, counting down.
ACCTGCGCTTAGAATTTTGTCAATCCTGTCTCAAAGGGCTAAAGCCTCTCTCGTGGCTTTGCAACTTTCGCTTACTACGCATCATTCTCCCCAAACAAAAAAGGCGGGTCACTGACCCGCCCTTCCCGTCTCTCACAGCCTCCGCTCACAACCCGTAGAGCGCGCCGAATTTGGTCTCGAGATACTCCATCAGCGGCGCCTCGGTCGGTGCGGCGCCGGTGGCGCGGGTGATCACCTCGCGCGGGGCGTATCGGGCGCCGTGGCGTTGCAGGTTGGCCTTGAGCCAGCCGGAGGCGCCGGAGGTGTCGCCCGCCGCCAGTTGCGCGTCGAGGTCGGGCAGCGCCTGGCGCAGCGCCGCGTGCAGGCAGCCGGCATAGACGTTCCCCAGCGCATAGGTCGGGAAATAACCGAAGAGCCCGACCGACCAATGCACATCCTGCAGCACCCCGTTCGAGGGCTTGTCGACCGCGGTGCCGAAATCGGCCAGGAAGCGATCGTTCCACGCCGCCTCAAGATCGCCGACCTGGAGATCATTCGCCATCAGCGCGCGTTCCAGATCGAAGCGCAGCATGATGTGGAGGTTATATTGCACCTCATCCGCCTCGGTGCGGATAAAGCCCGGATGCACCCGGTTGGCGGCGGCATAGAAGGCCGCGGCATCCGGGACGCCGATATCGCCATAGGCCTCGACCATCCGGCCGAACAGCCAGCCAGTGAAGGCGCGCGACCGGCCGAGCTGGTTCTCGAAAATCCGGCTCTGGCTTTCGTGCACCCCCATCGACACACCGCGCCCCAGGGGCGTCAGCAGATAGGCCTGATCGACGTTCTGTTCGTAACAGGCGTGCCCGGTCTCGTGGATGGTGGAATAAATGCAGTTGAACGGCTCGTCCTCGTTGGTGCGGGTGGTGATCCGCACGTCGTTGCCCGAGCCGGAGCTGAACGGGTGCACCGCCTTGTCGATCCGTCCCCGCGTCATGTCATAGCCGAAGACCTCAGCCAGCTCGCGGGTCATCCGCATCTGGGTTTCGGCCGGGTAATATCCGCTCAGCGCCGCCGGCGCCGGCTGCTCGAGGATGGCCGACCGCAGCGCCACCAGGCGCGGGCGCATGGCGTCGAACGTCGCCGCGATCTCGGCCGCGCTGGTGCCGGGTTCATAATCCTCCAGCATGGCGTCATAGAGAGAGCCGCCGGCGGCCAGCGCCGCGCCCTCCTCGCGTTTCAGCGCGACGACCTCTTGCAGAACCGGCAGGAAGGCGGCGATATCCTCGGCCGCCCGCGCCGCCGCCCATTTGCCCTGGGCGACCGAGGTGACCTGCGCCAGCTTGGTGGCGAGGGCGGCGGGGATCTTCATGGTGCGGTCATAGACCCGGCGGATCTCGCGCAATTGCGCGGCGCCCACCTCATCGGGTGCCTCGGCCGTCTCCAGCCAGTCCCCCACCCGCGGATCGGTGCGGCGGGCATGGAGGACGGATTCGATCGCCGCCATCTCCTCGCCCCGCTGATCGGCGGAGCCGCGCGGCATCACCGTCTCCTGATCCCAGCCGAGCCGGCCGGCGATCTCTCCCAGCGCGACGGTGTCGCGGGTGAAGGCCATCAGATCATCATAGGCGGTCATTTCACATCTCCCCGAACGGATTGGACACGCGGATAGGCGGACAGGAACCGCGCCCGCAGGATCAGCACCCAGACCAGCACCGCGACAAGCTGGTGGGTGATCGCGGCATGCAGCGGCGCGGCATAGATCACCGTCATGATGCCAAGGCCGACCTGAACCAGCAACGCCGCCATCGCCGCGTTGAAGGCAAAGCGCGTCGCGCCATGGGCGGAGCGACGGCCTTTCAGCCAGACCGCGATGCCGAAGACGAACAGGAAATAGCCCCAGCAGCGGTGAATGAACTGCACCAGCGCCGGGTTCTCGAAGAAGTTGCGCCACAGCGGCTCGATCATGAAGGGCTTGGGCGGCAGCACCTGCCCACCCATCAGCGGCCAGTCGGTATAGGAGCGCCCGGCGTCGATCCCGGCGACCAGCGCGCCCAGCAGGATCTGCACGAAGGCGATATGCAGCCAGCCGGTCGACAGGCTGAAGAGCTTCGCCTCGCGCAGCCGCCGCGCCTGCATCAGGTCACGCTCCTCCCGCCCGAGCTGGAAGATATCCCAGGCCAGAACGCCCAGGATGATGAAGGCGAGCCCCAGATGGGTGGCGAGCCGATAGGAGGCCACCGCCGTCATCCCCTCGCCCTGGGTCACCCCGGACGAGACCATCCACCAGCCGATCGCTCCCTGCAGCCCGCCAAGCGCGCCCGGGATGATCAGCTTGCCGGCCCAGCCCCGGGGGATCTGCCGGGCGATCAGAAAGCCGAAGAACCCCAGCGCCCAGACCAGCCCGATCAGCCGGCCCAATTGCCGGTGGCTCCATTCCCACCAATAGATTTCCTTGAAATCGCTCAGCTGCATCCACTGGTTGGCGATGCGCCACTGGTCGATCTGCTTGTACTTGTCGAATTCGGCCTGCCAGTCGACCTCGGTCATTGGCGGGATCGCCCCGGTGACCGGACGCCATTCGGTGATGCTGAGCCCGCTGTCGGTCAGACGGGTCAGCCCGCCCACCGCGATCATCGCCACCACCAGGACGAAGATCACCGCCAGCCAGGCCCGGCTCCCCTTGCGCGCACCGCGCCGGCCGCGATCGATCACCCCGGTCTCGGCCGGGGTCGCCGGGCTGCTGCCCTCGCCCACGTCTTGGAAAATAGAGCGTTTGGTCGCCATCTCTTCGCCCAATCTTGCTGTCTTGCTTGCGTCTGATCCCATGTAGACCGCGCGACGGGACAGGACAATGCATCTTGCCCCCGGCGGGGATCGCCCGGGCATGCCTTCAGGTTGGAAAAAGTCGCGACGGACCGCCCCCCCCCCGGGGCTTTCGATCAAATGTATCGAGCAAGAAACACTCCCGAAGGAGGTCCGGATGTTCCGTGCCTTTGTCGCCCCGCTGACCCTGGCCGCAGCGCCGACAGTTTTCGCTATGTGAAAGAGGGGTGAACCTGTATGCCCGATCCGGTCCCGGATCGAATGACGCGGCCATGCAGGTGCTGAAGCCCGGCACCAAGATCACCGTGGTGAAACGCGAAGGCAGCTGGGCGCAGATCAGGACGACCGAGGGGCTGCTCCTGTGTTCAGCAGCTATCTGATGGAGCAGGCCCCCAAGGCCCAGCCCGTCGCCGCCCAGCACCAAGAGAAACCGCAGCAGCAGGGCCGGCCCCAAGGACAAGCCCCGCAGGACGGCCGCCGCCGCACAAGCCGGTGAACCGAGTTTTCCCCGGCGTCCCGCCCGCGCATCGGGCGGGATAATCGGCTTGGCTCCCGGCCCATAGGCGAAGCCTGGCCGATCCGTCGCTGCGACAGAGAGGCGCCGCTTAACTTCCTCTTGTGAAAGAGTTTGAATGTACTCGACCGCAGGGCCGATATAACCTGTCGCCAGATTTCAGGAGATCCGAAATGGTTCGCAAAATCCTTACCCCCCTTCTGGTTGCCGCCTCCCTCACCCTCGGCGCCGGTGCGGTGCGGGCCGACAGTTTCCTCTATGTTCAGGACGGCATATTCCTGAACGCGCGCAGCGGTCCGGGCTCCCATTATACCGCCTATCAGCGGTTGCACCCGGGAACCCGTTTGTCGGTGATAACCCGGATGGGCAACTGGGCCCAGATCCGCACCCCCGAAGGCGCGATCCTCTGGGTATTTGCGCCCTATCTGATCGACCGCGCCCCGCGGGTCGTCGTGATGCAGCCGCCGATCATCCTGCGCCCGCTGCCGCCGCAGGCGCTGGGGCCCAAGCCGCAGATGAACCACCCTCAGGCCCCGATGCAGCCTGGGGTGCAGAACCCGCCCCGCGCCGGGGAGATGCCGAACACCACGCCGCCGGGTTTCTATCGACCGAACCAGATGAAACCGCAGCAGCAGCGGCCGCAACAACAGCAGCAAATGCAGCCCAAGCCGCAGCAGCAAATGCAGCCCAAGCCGCAGCAGCAAATGCAGCCCAAGCCGCAGCAGCAAATGCAGCCCAAGCCGCAGCA